>RFNS01000271.1 GCA_009927055.1 Alphaproteobacteria bacterium
ACACTCAGCAGAACCAGCAGCAAGCCTGCAAGCAGGAAAACCAAAAACCCCTTGGGGGCGTTGTGCGGGGGCGGCGTGCCGGGGGCAGAATTGTTCATGCCTCACACATAATACGCCCGCGCCATTTGGCAAGAGCCTGAAAAAATATAAAATACGCGCATGATTATTTTGGCCCTGGGCACAAATATGGGTGATCGGTTTAACCAGCTGCATCGGGCACGCCAGAAAATTGGCGCTTTTTTTAACATCCGTCACTGTTCCGATATTTATGAAACGGCCCCACAATATTTAACCAACCAGCCCATGTTCTTGAATGCGGTGATGGCGGGAGAAACAGCGCTGTCGCCTCTCGATCTGCTGCGCGCCTGCAAACATGTTGAAAAAGAGCTGGGGCGCACAACCGCGCCGCGCTTTGGCCCGCGCTGCATAGATGTTGATGTGGTCATGTATGGTGATGCGGTGATGCAGTGTGATGAACTGATCCTGCCTCATCCCCGCATGCATGAGCGAGGGTTTGTGCTGCACCCCCTCTGTGATATTTTGCCCAACATCATGCATCCCATCCATCAGAAAACGATCGCCGACATGTGCCATGAACTTGCGGCCTCAGACCCTGGCAAGAAAATATCATGGCCCCCTTCAACCTAAAACATTGGCTGGCGGCGCATCCGGGCCCGCAGGTGATGGGTATTATCAACATCACGCCCGACAGTTTTAGCGGCGATGGTTTGATGGATAGTGATGGCGATGCCGTTCAGCGCGCAGGTCAGCAGGCCCGGCAGATGATAGAAGAAGGCGCCACCATGCTGGATGTGGGGGGCGCCTCAACCCGGCCGGGCAGCGCACCCATTGATGCCGAAACAGAAATAAGCCGCGTGGTGCCCGTCATCCAGGCCATTCGCGCGCTAACAAATCTTCCCCTCTCTATCGATACCTCTTGGGGCGCTGTGGCCGAGGCGGCCCTGCAAGCCGGCGCCACGATTGTGAACGATGTGTGGGCCATGCAGCACGATGCCACCATGACCCAGGTGGTGGCCAGGTGGCAGTGCCCCATCATTTTAATGCACAACAGGTCATCGCCGCAGCATGTTGCGGGGGCCAGTTATGCGCCCGCAACGTATCATGATGTGGTGGCCGAGGTGCGGGCCGAAGTGCTGGCCCTGGCCCAAAGGGCCGAAGATGTTGGCATTCTGCCAGAGAATATCATCCTCGATCCTGGCATTGGTTTTGGAAAATCGGTTGATGATAACCTGCGCTTGATCAAGCATGCCCGCGCCCTCACCCAGGGGAAATATCCCTTGCTTTACGGGTTATCGCGAAAATCGTTTATCGGAAACGTGCTGAACGTGCCGCCGGCCCAGCGCGATGACGCCACAGCCACCCTGAATGCGCTGGTAGCCCTGCAAGGGGCCAAAATTCTGCGCACACACAACGTGAAAAAAACCGCTGAATCCTTGGCGCTTGTCAACGCCATGACGCGTGTCTAGCCAAACTCAGTCGGGGGGCCATCGATGGGCATGGGCAGGTCTTCCAGCAGCAATTCCTCGCCCACCAGTTTCATTTGACCAATGGTCATGTGCTCCATTTCACCTGTTTCTTCGTCGGGCACATCCATTTCCATGGGCGCCACCAGAATGTTAGTGCGGAACAGCGCGTTTTTGAAAACCACCACCGCCGTCAGCGTAAACTGATTAAAACGGTTGAGGCCTTTATAGGTGACAGGCATCAGCAGCGCGTTCACCTTGGCTTTGTCTTCCTCGGTGGCTTGCGGCAGCCAGCGCACTTCTTCGGGCTTTTCCACAATAATAAAGCGGCCCAGCTGACCGCGCACATAGTGGAAGAAAAACTTGGCATAGGGAATGACATTTTTCCGATCAAGTTTGATGGGCGCTTTTTCGTTGGCGCGATAGATGGGTTCGTTCGTCCAATCCATCAGGTTCAAATCGCCCTGCTTGCCCAGCAGATAACGTTCGTTGGGTTCGGGTTTTGTTAAATCGGCCAAACCATAAAATTTATAATCATCATAAAAAGGCACGGTGGCGGCGCGAATGCGCGTTTTGCCTTCGGGCAGCTCATAGGCGCCTTCGGCATTCACATCCTTGCGCCATTGCTCGGCCTCGGTGGCGTTCAGTTCGATCCAATCCAGATAAATCATGGTTGTTCCTTGGTTAAGGCCGAGATAGCAGGTGGCCGGGGCGAAAGCAACCTACAAAGCCAAAGTTAATCGGGCCTTAATGATCGTGGCAGGGGCGCGCCAAACTGCCCGAAAAAAGCAAGAACGCCAGGCGTGCCCGCAAAAAAATTCACACCTAAGGCATTTCTGCCTTTTTCTTCAAGAGAAAGTAAATCATCGATGGTACGATAAGAGATGAAAGGTGGCCCCGTGGCCATTTTGCTGAAACAAGGCCCCGCTGGGGGTGATGTTTTGGGTAGCAAATCTGGCCATGCGCTGGTGATCGTAGGAATGCACGGGGATAAAAAGTTTTTAGCAACCTGTTTTCTGGCGGCGCTTGTGCTGCTGCCGCAGGCCGCGCCGGCCAACCCCTCTCAACAAGCCGCTGTTCCCGCCCCCGCCCTTGAGCAACTGACCGAAGAAGACAGTTTCAGCACGCAATTAGACGATGAGATACTGGAAGGTGATGCCTGCGCCATCAGCATCAATTTCAGTCGGGCTGAATCGCGCGATGCGCAGCCCAGCGCCGTGTGCGACCTGCCACCCCCCATCAACCTGCCCGACCGGTTTGATGAACACACCGCGTGGTATGTGGGGTAGGGGTTTACATTCTTGCCCTGTTTGTTATTGATCCTTCGTATTCTTCAACCAAACAGATAAAAAACATGTCAATTCTCGCAGTGGCTTGGGACATCGATGGATGTATTTACCCCTATGCCCACCATCAAGCGCCCGAGGGATTTTGTTTCTATCGCCTTTGTGATGAGGCGGGAGCAGAGGCAGCCCTGAATTTGATGCCATCGCTGGGTCGACCTGAAGCCCTGAGACTGATGAAGGAATCGTTTGATCGTTACCGCGATAGCTTCACAGCCTTTCTGCCAGTGGCGGAAGAAAGGGGCCTATGCCCTCACACTGCCCGCGACAAAATTTTTACCGATTATCACGCCTTGCTGCGAGAACTTATTAAGCAAAGAGCCCCAGATTTTTTTGAAGGCGCCCGCGCCACCCGAACCGCCTTTCCACTATTTCCACGCCATGTTCGTCACGGCACACTGACGAATGCATGCCTTGAAGGGTGGGGGATGCATGTCTTGCAGGAAATTGGCATTCGTCACTATTTTGATCCAGACCTGTTTTTTGACATGCGACGTAATGATTTTCACCCCAAGGCTGCCAATGCCATCCCCATTGAAAATTTTATTAAGGCTGCGGGTTTGCAGCCGCACCAAGTTGCGCTGGTCGAGGATTCGGTGATGAATACAGTGCATGCGCTGGAAATAGGTGTTCAGGTGGCCATTCTTCACCACGGGCAGCCCCCCAAGAATATCCCTGCCGGTGTTCGCTGGGTCTGCCGTGATGCCGAAGAATTGCGGGGCCAGATGGCAGCCGATTTGGGATGGCATGTTGAGCCACAGGCCCTGCTGCCCCGTGTCGAGCGGGGAAGCATTTCTGGGGCATTACCCACCCCAATCCTCAAAGCCTAAAGCCTGCAGTCTTGAACCCCACCCACTTTCTTAACCAAGATTTATGTAATATAGTGTGGTGAATCGGGGGGTGAACCTTCATCACAACGCAGGTTAGGCCATGAATTTGGAAGCTTGTCCGGCACTTGTCCTGAATGCCGATTTCAGGCCGCTTTCTTATTTTCCTCTCTCGTTATGGAACTGGCAGGATACCATCAAGGCCGTGTTTCTCGATCGCGTGAATGTGCTGTGCGAATATGACCGCGAAGTGCACTCGCCCCGCCTGACATTCAAGCTGCCCAGCGTCATTGCCCTGAAAGATTATGTGCCCAGCCTGCGTTACCCCGCCTTTACGCGGTTTAATGTTTTTCTGCGCGACCGGTTTATTTGCCAGTATTGCGGGCAACCCCACATCAGCCACGAACTCACGTTCGATCATGTGGTTCCCCGCAGCAAGGGCGGGCGCACCACGTGGGATAATGTGGTGACAGCCTGTTCGGGCTGCAATTTGGTGAAAGGGGCCCGCCTGCCGCGCGAATGCGGCATGTATCCGCGCCGCCCCGCCTGGCGCCCGACAAGCCATGAGCTGCAGGAAAACGGCCGCGCCTTTCCGCCCAATTATCTGCACGACAGCTGGCGCGATTACCTGTACTGGGATAGCGAGTTGGAGGCGTAGATTTTTTTCTTTTACTTTCGCCTATTGTTCATTAGTGGGTGTTTTAGGAGACATGATGGCTATAGAACAAATTAAAAAAAGCCTGGGGCAAGGACACTGTGTGATTGCTGATTTGGGCAGAGAAATTTTGGATCGCGTCGCCAGAGATGATTTGATGCTTCCTCATCGTGCCAAGGCATGCGTCAACGAAGCAATCAGGCGCACACCGCATCAAGATTCGCACACGGCAGGTGCTCGTTTCTACCTACATCAGGTTGGCCAGGTTGGTTTAGAAAGATTTGGAACCCACACATTGGCGAATGCCACACGCCGGTTGTCACAAGAACTTGGTTTATAATCAAAACGACTGAGCGGTCATTAAACCGACGTATCCAGTTTTTTCTCGGTCGTGGTCGTGGTGGCGGAAGATGCCACAACCACCAGCGCTTCACGCAGCAGGCGCCCCTCAATCACAAAACCGGGCTGCAGCACCTGCACAATGTGGCCTGCTGGCACATCGGCGCTGGGGGCCTCGCTCATCACGCGGTGAAGGTTGGGGTCGAACGCCTCGCCCACCTGGCCCGAGGGTTTAATGCCAAAGCGATCAAACGTGGCCATCAGCTGGCGCTGCGTCGCCTCAATCCCCTGCACCAGATTTTTGGTGGCATCGTCCAGCCCCTCTGGGGGCACGGCACCCAGCGCGCGCGAAAAATTATCGGCCACCGTCAGCATCTCGCGCGCAAACTGGCTCACGGCATATTTGGCGGTATCCTCGCGCTCCTTGGCGGCGCGGCGGCGCGTGTTTTCGGCCTCGGCCAGCGCGCGGGTATAATTATCGCGCGCCTCCTGCAGTTGTTTTTGCAAATCGGCCACCCTATCCATCTCAGGGGGGGTGGTTTGTTCCGCTGTGTTGGTATTCTCGGTCATAGGGCTTATATAGGGCATGATTTTCGCCATGAAAAGTGCCTCCATCCCCGATGCGCATGCCCCCGCGCATAAACATGCGCCCCCTATCCTTGTCCCGCGTGCCATCGCCTGCCTCAGCGGCACCGAGGTGATTGGCGATGGATTAATGAAGTTGCCGTTTTTACAGGCCTTGCGCGCCACATGGCCGGCGGCCGACATCCACTGGGTCACCAGCCGCGGCCCCACCGTGTATGCCAGCACCCTGTCCACGCTGGTCAAGCCGCTTATCACCGCCGTGCACGAAACGCCCGCGTGGCTGCCCAGCAGGCACAACCCGCAGGCCGATGTTCAAGCCGCGCCAACCTTTGATATGATTATTGATACGCGGGGCCGCTGGCGTGATGAATTACAGGCCCGCCGCCTGCGGCCAAAAATGTTTGTGGGCCAGTCGTGGCGATATTTTTTCAGCGATGCGAAGCCGGCTCTGTTTCAACCACGCCCCGCACACATCGCAGACAGATTGTTAGAGATGATTGAGGTCACCGTGCGTCGTCCTCTTATCATCCAGCCGCAACCGTTGCCGTTGCCTGCGGCGCTGTGCGCGCGGGCCGAGGAACTTCTGCCCGCCGGAAAAATGTATGTGGGGCTGGCGCCGGGCGCGGGCAACGCCATAAAATGCTGGCCCTTAGAAAACTTTGTGGCGCTGGCGCGGCATGTGGTGACTGTGGGAAAAATCCCTGTCTTTATTCTTGGCCCTGCCGAAGAAAGTTGGAAAAATGATTTACACACGGCGGTGCCGCAGGCAATTTTGCCATTGCAAGAAAATTGGCCGCAAAAACCCGACATCTTCACCACCATGGCGGTGGGGCAGCGCCTGAGCGTGGCGGTGGTGAATGATAGCGGCACCAGCCACATGCTGGTCGCCATCAACTGCCCGCTCATCAGCCTGTTTGGCCCCACGCGCGCTGCAAAATTGGCCCCCAGGGTGACCCGCTCACACGTGTTGCGCGCGCAAGATTATGGCGATGATCAGATGAGGGCGATTCCTGTCGGCGATGTTGTGCGCGCGGTCGAGGGGATGCTGAGGTGAGGGGATGCTTGGGCCCAACACCACCCACAACAAGATGCTGGCGGCACCCTGTCACGCTCACTTTTATAATAGTACAACGTTCAGCGCACGTACACGTGCACTTCGGGGGCGGTAGCGTTGGTGCCCTGCGTACTGGCGGTCATGATTCGGGCCGATGAAATGCCCATCTGCATCAGCGACCGTTTAATGTTTTCGCTGTTGCGCGAGGCGACTTCGGTGGCGCGCGCCATTTCCGATGTTTCGCCATTAGCAGGAGACACAGCCACCACCGTAAATTCGGCATTGGGGCGGCGATCCAGCGTGGCGCTGATGGCCTGCGACAGCTGCTGGTCATAATCAACATTGGCTTGATTAAAACGCACCAGCACCAGCAATTGACCGGCGTTGGGGGCCATGCCTGTATCGGGCGGCAGCACGCTGCTGGTCTCGGGCATATAGGCGCGGGGGCTTTGCGGCACGGGCCCGCCCACCACGCCCATCATCTGCTGTTCAACAGGCACGCTGGGCGCGGCCTGAGGCACCAACCCCACATTCCCTGTCATAGGGTAAACGCCTGTTTGCGTCGGCAACGAAATTACGGGCGCTGTGCCCAACGGCGCCGCATTCACCACCACCTGGCGTGACCCCACACCGCCCATCACCAACTCGCCACGACTGATGGCAAAGGCGAGCGATTGCAGGTTGCTGCGTTCGGTGGTCAGGTAAGCGGTTTGACGCTGGATGTCATCGGTAATCTGGTTGCGCAGATAATCGACCTGAACGACCAAACGGCTCACCTCATCGCGCAGCAGGGCCAGCTGATCATGATCTTCATCAACCGCACCCGAAAGGTGGAACGCCGCCTGCACGCTTTCAAGCAGATAGGCGGCGAGCGAGGCATCGGCCGCAATGCCGGTGGCCAGGTTATTGAGGCGGCCAAGCGATTGGTTGACTTCAGATAACGCCGCTTCGGCCTCATCCCACTGGCGCAGCAGAATGGGGTTGCCCCGCGTTGTGCCGTTTTGCAGGCGGGCCGTAATGGCCGCCACCGTGCTGTGATATTGCACGGCGCCGGCAGCCCCATTGCCACGCAGTTGCATAAATTCAGCCGCATTGTTGTTCACGCTGGCGCGAAGGCGCAGCACGTCATCGCGCAATTCAATGGCGCGGTTGCCCACAGCCGTGCCGCTGGAAGGGCCAAAGCTGGCCATCACATCATCCAGCCGTGCCTGGGGCGGAATGGCGCCGGCATCGCCCAAAGGCATGGCCGCATCATCAACAGGGGCCGAACGGCTTTCAACCGTTTCGTTTAACAGAGAATCAGACGACGAACCCCCGGTGGCGCGCAACACATTATCGGCAGCCCAGGCCGGCAGTGCCAGCAACAGCAACGACAGGGTGGCAAGAACGCCCAGCAACAGGGCCAAGGGAGAAGCAGAGATCAATCGCATCATAGATCGGTTTCGCCTGACGGTCGTAAAGATTTTGCTAAGACAAACTCGTTCCCACCTTATCCGAGTTAAATGGGCAACGCAAGGCTGGCACCACTTTCAACCCCTCGGCTTGGCCAACAAATCAGCCCTGTGGCTTTTTTGCTGCCCCTCGCCCTACGCCCTTGATGGGGAGGAACCTGTACCGCTGCAATATGATGACACATCGACACAATAAAACCATGGGTGCGGGCGGATAGGCGTGATGGTGGTTTATTCGGTACAACACACGGCATGCGCCTCGGCCCACAGATAAGCGTTTGGCCCAATTTGAAGTGATGGAAAATCACCATTCACCACCGTTCCATCCTTCACCCAGTTGTTAATCTCGCATGCATTGCTGCCATCATTCAGCACCGCAATGGCCCAACCATTAGGGGTGCCATCATCCCCGACCAACGGGTAAGAACTTTGGGCCGATGCGTTGGACACACGAACG
The DNA here is from genome assembly GCA_009927055.1 of Alphaproteobacteria bacterium. Taxonomy (GTDB): domain Bacteria; phylum Pseudomonadota; class Alphaproteobacteria; order UBA9219; family RFNS01; genus RFNS01. The sequence continues at coordinate 8,196 of RFNS01000271.1, forward strand.
CCGCCGGTCAATAAATATTCACCTTTCTGACACAACACCTGCGCTGTGGCCCCGCAAGGGCCTTTTGTAAGGCTTGTTGATTTTCTGAGTTGGCACCGTGGTTTTGACGCCGCCTTTTCACAGTACATGCCCGGCGGATCAAGATCAGGACGGTAAGTCACCACGTTGCCAGGCACGCATTTTGGCAAACTTGGCGATGCTTTTTCAAGATTCTGCGGTGGCCAAAATTGAAATTGTTGCGCCCACACCGGCGCCGCGCACAATGTAAGAATAAGCAAAGTAAGAATAAGCAAAAAAACAGCGCGCGTAGAAATCATCATGCCCCCAGTTTCAAAGATAATACTTAAGCTCATCTTAACTGGGTCCTCTCGACGTGCCAACACATCATAAGCCCTAAGCCACCCGTTGCCGCAGGTGCATCATTTGCGCCATTTTGGCGGCCAGCACATCGGGCGCGCCAATATCGGTGCGGTGGGCGAAGTGACCTTTGATGGTTTTCACAGCATCCAGCACGCGCGTGCGCGCGGCCTCTAACGTCGCCCCTTCGGCAAACAGGCCCAGCGTGCGTGACCGTGTGGTGGTGATGCTGACAAGACCGTTAGTTTCTGATTGAAAATTGCACGACGCATAATAAGGCACGGCCCCCGCGCGACGAATGGCGGCTTCATCGATGATCAGGGGTGTATCGGCCACGGGCGATGTGCCATAGCCCGGCGGCACCACATACAGCAGCAGCGTGGCGACAGGTCGGAACGCAAACATGTCGGGTCGCAGCGTACCCTCAATCATGCTGCGGCAAATATCGACATAGCTGGAATCGAGCACCGAGAGGGCGTTGATGGCCTCTGGATCGCCAAAACGTGCATTAAATTCAATAATGCGCGGGCCGCTGCGCGTCATCATAAACTGGCCATATAAGACACCATGAAACGGCGTGCCCTCGGCCGCCATGGCGCGCACCACCTGGGGGCCAATGGCCGCGGCGGCGTCATAATCGGCCTGGCTCACAAACGGCAGCAAGCCATTCTCGCACGAATAGGCGCCCATGCCGCCCGTGTTGGGGCCGCGATCGCGATCGTACGCGCGTTTATGATCTTGGATCAGCGGACTGGGGATGGCGTGTTTGCCATCGCAATAAAAATGCAGCGTGAATTCTTGGCCTTCCAGCAATTCCTCGATCACCGCCTGATGATGACCGCTGATGCCTTGTGTCAAAATCTCGGCAATATCATCGCGCACGTGCTGCGGATCGCTGAAATGATCGCCCCACACCTTCACGCCCTTGCCGCCCGTCAGGCCCACGGGCTTGACCGCCACGCGCCAGTTCTGGCTTTCGGCAAAAGCAATCGCCTCCTCGGCCCGCGCGGTTTGAATGTATTTGATCTGACCATCAACCCTGTGACGATCCAGCAGCTGGCGCATGAAAATTTTGCTGGTTTCAATTTGGGCGGCCGCACGGCTGGGCGAGGCGCAGGGGAAGCCCGCCGCGGTCAGCGCATCGGTGATGCCGTCGGCCAAAGGTTTTTCGGGGCCAGAGACACAAAAATCGATCTTCTGTTCCTTGCAGAAGGCGATGATTTCGGCCGCGTTGCTTTCGGTGCGACGGTGCGCTGTGGCCAGACGCATCAGGCCTGGGTTGGCATCGTTCATCGCCACAAACAGTTGCGCATCGCCGCCACGCACCAGGGCCGCCCCCATGGCATGTTCGCGCCCACCACTGCCCAAAAGAAGAATTTTTTGCATGCGCCTATTATAAAGCCATCTTGCACTTTCTGCCAACTGTGACACAGTGCGAAGCAGAGGTTGACATGAGCCAAGCTGAATTTGCCAAACGCATGGATGGCGCCATTGACGCGCTGAAGAAAGATTTTGCGGGCCTGCGCACCGGCCGCGCCAGCCCCAATTTGCTCGATCCCGTGATGGTCGATGCCTATGGCAGCATCATGCCGCTCTCGCAGGTGGCCACCGTCAGCGTGCCCGAGCCGCGGTTGTTAAGCGTGCAGGTATGGGACAAAGGCATGGTGAAGGCCGTTGAAAAAGGCATTGCCGATGCGAACCTAGGGTTAAACCCCCAGGCCGATGGACAGACCGTGCGCGTGCGCATTCCTGATTTGACCACCGAACGCCGGGCCGAACTGGTAAAAGTGGCCCATAAATATGCCGAAACGGCGCGCGTGGCCGTGCGCAACGTGCGGCGCGATGGCATGGAAGCGCTGAAAGGGCAAAAGAAAAACGGTCAGCTTTCCGAAGACGCGCTGAAAAAAGAAGAAACGGCCATGCAAAAACTGACCGATGATCATATTAAAAAAATCGATGACATGCTGGCCGCCAAAGAAAAAGAAGTGATGACGGTTTAGCAGCCAGCCTTGTCAAACATCACCCTGTCCTTGAACAGACACAAGGTCAGACACAGGGATTTTGAGCGGATCATCTCTGTTATTCAAAACAAGTGTTCACAATCATTGTTTTTGGGCGCACTGAAAAAAACATTCGCCGTTTGTCACATCTGCCCGTGACCAAAAAACAGCTTACACCCCAAAATAATTTTTCAGCTCATGCGACAGGTCAAGGCGTTCCCAGCTAAAGTGGCCTTCGGCCGTGGGTTCGCGCCCAAAATGCCCATAGGCCGATGTTTTGGCATAAATGGGTTTGTTCAGCCCCAAACGCTCCCGAATGGCGCGGGGGCGCAAATCGACCAGTTTTTCAATCGCCTGCACCAGCTGCGGTTCTGAGATTTTTGACGTATCATGCATGTTAAAATAAACCGCCAGCGGCTTCGACACGCCAATGGCATAGGCCACCTGCATGGTGCAGCGCTCGGCCAACCCGGCCGCCACCACATTTTTGCACACATAGCGCGCCATATAGGCGGCTGATCTGTCCACCTTCGTGGGGTCTTTGCCCGAAAACGCACCGCCCCCGTGCGGGGCAGCGCCGCCATAGGTATCGACAATAATTTTGCGCCCGGTCAGGCCCGTATCGCCATCGGGCCCGCCAATCACAAAACGCCCTGTTGGGTTCACATAAAAATGTTCGTCCGCGCACATCCACCCCTCGGGCAACACCTGCTGCACAAGGGGGCGCACCATCTCGCGCACATCGCTCACTTCCACCGCCTCGCTGTGCTGGGTTGAAACCACAATGCGCGCGGCGCGCGTGGGTTGTCCTTTTTCATAATGCAGCGTCACCTGGCTTTTGGCATCGGGGCCCAGATGCGGCAGCTTGCCGGTGTGACGCGCCTCGGCCAGTGCTTCCAAAATGCGATGCGAATAATAAAGCGGCGCCGGCATAAAGGTGGGCGTTTCGCGGCAGGCATAGCCAAACATAATGCCCTGGTCGCCGGCCCCTTCATCCTTATTGCTCGCGCTATCAACCCCTTGCGCAATATCAACCGACTGCGCGTGCAGATAATTTTCAACCTCGGCCCACTGCCAGTGGAAACCTTTTTGCGCATAGCCAATGTGCTTCACGGCTTCGCGCGCGGTTTGCTCCACCTCCTGCGGCGTAATATCGACCGCGCTGCGCATTTCACCGGCAATGACAATACGGTTGGTGGTCACCAGTGTTTCAATGGCGGTGCGCGCTTCGGCATGGCGCGAGAGATAAAGATCGACAATCGCATCAGAAATGCGATCGGCCACTTTGTCGGGGTGACCTTCGGCCACCGATTCAGACGTGAAAAGAAAATGATCGTGCATAGGGGGCCTTACAGAAAAAACAGAGGACAGAAGATGGGCCATAATGTAACGCGTGTTTGCCAAAGGTTCAACCGTCTCAACGTGCATACACGTCCAGTCAACCCCTTTGCCACAATCCCAACAAAACCTGCGCGCACATTGGGCCCATGACACCCCCGCAAGATCATCCGCTGGCCGGCATGGGATGGATGGTGGCCAGCGTGCTGGCTTTTTCGTTCATGAATTTGATCATCAAATTTCTGGGCGATGATTATAACATCTGGCAGATCACGTTTTTTCGCTGTCTGTTTGCGCTGCTGCCGCTTTTTCCTTTTGTCATGCTGAAGCCTGAAAAATATCGTTGGTCGCCGCGTTTGTGGAAACCCTATGCATGGCGCGTTGGCCTGGGTGTGTTATCGATGATATGTTTTTTCACCAGCATCACCATGCTGCCCATGGTGGCGGCCATGGCCCTGCACGCCACGGGCCCCCTTTACACCGTGCTGTTTTCGCGCCTGTTGACCAACGAACACGCCACCCGCGCGCAAATGCTGGCGCTGCTGGCCGGCTTTGCCGGCATTATGGCCATTGCCGTGCCGCCCCTTGTTGTGCCCATGGCCACCCTCGACCCCAAGGGCATTTTGCTGGGCGTGCTGGGTGGCGTGTTTTATGGCATGGCCATGCTGGGGTTAAGGCAGCTGAGCCAGACAGAATCGAGCAGCAAAATTGTGTTTTATTTTTCGCTGGCCGGCACCTTGGCGCTGCTGCCTGTGCAGCCATGGGTGTGGGAATATCCGCAAAACGGGCGCGATCTGCTGCTGCTGTGCGGAGGGGGCGTGCTGGCGCTTTTGGGGCAAATTGCCCTGACGCGCGCCTATGCCGTGGCCAGCCCTGCCGCCATTGCGCCCATTAAATATACCGATGTGGTGTGGGCGGCTTTTCTGGCCTTCCTCATTTGGCACGAAGTGCCCGAAACGAACGTGATGGTGGGCGCCGGCATTGTGGTGGCCGCCAACCTGTGGCTGACAGGCGCGAACAGGATGAAAAAAGCGGGTTAAAGAAAATCAGAGGCGCGAGGGCCAACCCATCACCCCATTATTCGGCGTTGGGCATGTCATGGGGCGTGGCGGCGGACAATAAGGACGCAGGGTTATTTTGGCCCCGCACAAAGCCTGCTGCAGGTCTTTATCGGCCACGTTTCTGAAACCAGTGTCACAGGCCAGATTATTGGCTGCCAAGCATGGGCTTTGTGTCAACCGCGCATACTGATCGGCGGGAATGGTCAGGGTGGCCATACAATCGCCCCAGTGAGCATTCACCTCATAAATCTGGGTATCAAGCACGGTCAGGCCATATTCGCTGGCCAAAAAACCCTTCAAGCGGGGCAGGGCGCGTTCCAGTTCAGCTTTTGTCGCCATAAGCCCATGAAACAGAGTGTTACAAAAAAAGCAAGTCTTGGGTGGTGGGGCCG
>RFNS01000173.1 GCA_009927055.1 Alphaproteobacteria bacterium
AAAGCATAGGCGAAGCGTGATGCCAGTTCGGCGCCCGTTTCCTCATCGGCATAGATAGGAATTTTCGCCTTCAGCAAATGGTTTAAGCTGCGAATGTCATCGAAACCGTTAGTGTGGTCGGCATGAGCATGCGTAAACAACACGTGCGTCACACGCGTAATATTTTCGCGCAACAGCTGCTGGCGCATATCGGGCGTGGTATCGATCAGAACCGAAGTCTGGCCTTCTTGAATGAAAATGCTGGGGCGTGTGCGATAATTTTTGGGGTTATTCGGATCAGCATGGCCCCATTGGTTGCCAATCAGCGGCACGCCGCCCGAACCACCGCAACCAAGCACCGTAATTTTCACGCGGCAACCCTGGAAAAAAGGCGATGGAAATTTTGCGTGGTGATGCGCGCCATATCACCAAACGATTGGCCACGCACATCGGCCAATTTTTCGGCCACATGGCGCACAAAAGCCGGTTCGTTCTTTTTGCCGCGATACGGCTCTGGCGCAAGATAGGGCGCGTCTGTTTCAATCAACAACCGATCATGAGGAACAGATTGGGCAATCGCTCGCAACTCATCTGATTTCTTAAATGTCACAATGCCTGAGAATGATACATAAAGCCCCAGGGCCAGCCCCTGCTCGGCCAGCCAGCGCGAGCCAGTAAAACAATGCAGCACGCCGCGAATAACCGCGCCGCTTTTTTCACTTTCTTCCTTCAAAATTCTTATTGTATCTTCTTCGGCATCGCGTGTGTGAATAACCAGTGGCAGATCGCATCGCGCCGCCGCCCTGATATGTCTGCGAAAAACTTCCTGCTGAATATCAACCGGGCTGTGATGATAATAATAATCTAATCCGCATTCGCCAATCGCCACCACTTTTGGTTTTTTTGTTTCATCCACCAACCAATCGGTGGTGATGGTGGTGTGCGCGGCCGCTTCGTGCGGATGAATGCCGACACTGCAAAAAATATTGGCCGATTTTTGCGCCACCTCAAACACGCGTGGCCACGATTCCAATTTTGTGCCAATGGTCAAAAATTTTTCAACACCATTGTTTTTAGCGCGTGCCAAAAAACCTTCAAAATCATTTTGAAATTCAGGATAATCGAGATGGCAATGACTATCGCAAAGCATGGTCAGGTCTTTTGCTCCGCTTGCTCTGCCACCTGATAGCGTGGAAAAACCCCCTGCGGCACGGGCAGCGCGGCACCCGCCACCAACCCGTGATCGAGGCATGAAAAACCCCTCTCCCCCTCACCTATCGCCAGCTGATCCAGCATCGCATCCATACTGGTGGGCATGAAAGGCCGCAAAAGAATGGCGATTTGCCGCACACACTCGATAATCACATGCAGCACCGTTTGCATGCGCGGCACATCTGTTTTTTTCAGCGACCATGGCGCCTGCGCATCGATATAGCGGTTGCACTCGGCAATGACATGCCACAGCGCTTCGAGTGCGCGATGGAAAGCAAGCTGCTTCATTTCGGTATGATAAGAATGTTTGGCATTGTGCAGCAAAGTAAAAAGTTGCTGGTCATCCTGGGTCAAATCCCCTTGTGGGGGAATTTTCTCATCACAATTTTTGGCGATTTGCGACAACGTACGCTGGGCAAGATTGCCAAGATCGTTCGCCAAATCGCTGTTGATGCGGCTGATAATCGCGTCATGCGAGTATGAACCATCTTGGCCAAAAGCAACCTCGCGCAATAAAAAATATCGCAGCTGATCGCAACCATATTCATCAATCAATTCAGCGGGCGTAATCACGTTCCCCACCGATTTCGACATTTTCTCGCCGCGATTATAAATAAACCCGTGTCCATAAACCTGAGCGGGCAGCGGCAAGCCCGCCGACATTAAAAAAGCCGGCCAATAAATGGCATGAAAGCGAACAATATCTTTGCCGATCAGCTGACAATCGGCCGGCCAGTAGTTGTGAAGCAGTCTGTTGTCATCATCCGGATATCCCAGCGCGGTGATATAGTTCGACAGCGCATCAACCCACACATACATCACATGCCGCGGGGCGCCAGGCACGGGCACGCCCCAATCAAACGTCGTGCGCGAGACAGATAGATCGGACAATCCATCCTTCACAAAGTTGACAATTTCATTCCGGCGCGATTCAGGTTGAACGCAGTGGGGATTTTTCCCATACCAATCAAGCAGTTTTTGTTGATAAGATGACAGTTTGAAAAAATAACTTTCCTCCTCCACCCATTCAACAGGGGCGCCCGTGGGCGCGCACCTTATGCCTTCTGCCATGTGCAGTTCTTTTTCATCAAAGTATGCTTCGTCGCGCACCGAATACCAGCCGGCATATTTGCCCAGATAAATATCGCCCGCTTCCACCATTTTTTGCCAAAGGTGCTGCACGGCTTTTTTGTGGCGATCCTCTGTTGTGCGAATAAAATCATCATACTGAATATTCAGGCTGCGATGCATATCCTGAAATAATCCTGCTGTGCGATCGGCCAGTTGCTGCGGCGTTTCGCCATTTTTTTTGGCGGTCTGCTGCATTTTCTGACCGTGCTCATCCATGCCGGCGAGAAAATAACAATCGTACCCGGCGGCGCGATAATACCGCGATAACACATCGGCCGCGATAATTTCATAGGCGTGGCCAATGTGCGGCGCGCCGTTGCCATAGGGGATGGCGGTGGTCAGGTAAAATTTTTGTTTGCTCATGGGGCTATTTTAGCGCGGCACCGCCAATAATGCCAAGGCCCGATAAGCGGCGGTTTTAGGATCGAGAAAAAGGCTGGCCACCTGCCGTTCCAGTTGATGATACTCATCCCAAACCTGGAGCCAGCCCGACAACGATTGATGGGCATGCCACGGAAAAAGCGGTGACACGCCGGCACAACTGGCCGCGGCCTGCTGCACAATATTTTTCAGCAGCAGAATTAAACATTCCAGCGGCTTATCATCTTTGTTGGTAAATTTCTGGGCAATGCTGGCGGCCAGACCGTAATTGAAGGCGGGCAGTTGGGCGCACAAATCATCTAACTGCTGGTGGATGTGATAGGCGTCGGTCTTGATCAACATCGACGCGACAGAAAGGTTATGGTGCGACGCGCCAATGGCCCACTCAATCATGGCCGATGGTGTATCGGTAAACTGTCGTTGCAATTGAACGAAAATTTGTTGTCGTGTGGGGGCTTGAATTTTCAAAACCCTGCAGCGCGATCGCAGCGTGGGCAGCAAAACACCCGGCACATGCGTTGAAAGAAAAATAACGGCCTGGGGCGGCGGCTCTTCCAAAATTTTCAGCACTGCATTGGCGGCTTGCTTGTTCATCATCTCGGCATGCTGAATGGCCGCCACGCGCCATTGGCTGATGGCCGGCTTCATGCGGAAAAACTGTCCCACTTCGCGCACGCCATCCGCCCGCAGGCTTGCGGCATCCAACTCTCCGTTTATATCTCTCTGCCCCAGCATTTTGGCATCAGGGTGCGCGCCTTGGCGCAACAGTTTGGCGTGCTCATGCCGCGCAGCGCCCGATGACAAAAGATGCAGCGCCGCTTTTTGAATAAAGGCGGTTTTGCCAGCCCCACGCGGGCCGGTGATAAGCCATGCATGATGAATTCCCTGCTGGCAGCTGTGCAAAAACTGCAGCCAGGCGGGGTGCTGTTCATCGATAAAATCAGGCATGTCTTAGTTTATATTTTTTTGCGATGTGCTGCCAAATGGTGTGCGATACGGCCTCAACCTCCCGCGAGGCATCGACAACAAGGCAGCGTGCCGGCTGTTGCCTGGCGATTTTTCTGAACATGCCGTTGACGCGTTTTTGAAAAGAAATTTTTTCTTCAAATCTATCGCGTGCGCGCGCGGTCATGCGGCGTTGAGAAATTTTTTCATCCACCATCAGCACAAAAGTTGTGTGAGGTTTTAAGGCCGGCAGCGAAAGGGCGACGATTTTTTTGATGATCGCGGGCGAAAGCCCCTGCCCCGCCCCCTGATAGGCATAGGTTGAATCCATAAACCTGTCGCAAATCACCCACTCGCCCCTTTGCAGCGCGGGCTTAATGATTTTGTTGATGTGATCACGGCGCGCGGCCAGCACCAGCAGCAATTCTGTTAACGCATCCCATTCATATTGTCCTGAAAGCCAAACGTTACGAATGGCCTCGGCCCCTGCTGTGCCGCCCACCTCACGCGTCAAGATGGTGGGAATGCCACATGCGCGCAATTGTTTGGCCAGCACACGCGATTGGGTCGATTTCCCCGCCCCATCGGCACCTTCAAAGGTGATGAAACGCCCTGGCCGAGATATCATGCCGTCAACGGCCTAACCTAATCAGCCACAATGCGCGGCGATGATACGCCAGCCTGCCGCACTTCCTGAAAAACCCTATCAGCTTGCGTGGCCGATTTTAAGGGGCCAAGGCGCACGCGGTAAAGGGTTTGGCCATTACTTTGCTGCATGGGTGAAAGTTCGACCCGCGCAATGTTTTGAAGCCGATTTTGCAACGACATGGCGTTTTCACGACTGCTGAAGGCCCCGGCCTGCACATAAATGTTGCTGGATGCGGTTGAGGGGGCGGCATAGGCCGGCTCAGGCATAGCGGCGGCGGGCGCGCGGGCCAACGAAGGCTCGGCCACCACGGGCGGCAGGTGTGTTTCCTGCATATCGGATGGCGGGGGCTGGCGCGCAAATTGAATGGTTTCAGGTGATATGGCAGGCATATTGGCCGAAGACGCCGAGGCATCGGCCATTTTGGTGGGGGCATACGCCGGCTCTGGCAACGGCTGGGTTTCAACCATGGGTGTTGAAACAGCCGACATGCGCACATTGGGCTGCTGATAGCTGGCCATCTGATAGCCGAATGAATCTTGCATCGCCCGCTGGGCCAGCGCCTTGCTTTCCTGCGGCAGAATTTGCACACGCACGCGCGTTGTGCCCTGCCCCTTGAAGCCCAACAAATCGGCCGCGCGTTCCGAGACATCGATGATGCGGCCATCCTTAAACGGCCCGCGATCATTGATGCGCACAACAACCGAGCGACCATTTTCAAGGTTCGAGACACGCACCAGCGACGGCATGGGCAGGGTTGGATGCGCGGCGGTTAATTCATTCTGATTATAAATTTCGCCATTGGCTGTCACGCCGCCATGAAAATCGGGCCCGTACCACGAGGCTGTGCCTGTCTGATCATAAGAATAATCTTCGCGCGGATAGTACCATTGCCCCTCTATCTGATACGGTTGGCCAACCTTATAGGTTGTTGCGCCTTTTGCAGATGATTTTTTAGAAGAGGATGTTGTCGCATCATCACTCGCGCAACCAGCAAGAAGCAGGGCGGCAAGACCCGCCACCAGAAAACCGAAACGGAAAGTTGTTTGATTCGTCATAACCCAATTTTATGATGAAATTTCGTGCGCAAGCAAACTGACCGTGGTGGCAAAAAATGTACTGCGGTTCCACTTCATCAGCACATTAAAGTTGCCGAAAACCAAAAAGCTTTCGCCTTCAGGCCCATCGGGTTGAATAAGTGATGCGTGCGCGCTGGTTTGCGGCCATGTACCGGCAAGAGGATAGACGCCCTGCGTGTGCCAGGCAGAGAGAGGTTGAGAAAATTCGCGCCCCACCATGCGTTCAGGAACAGGACGTGTGACACGCACCGGAAGCCCCCACGGCAAATCGCGCTGCCAGCCAATCTCGGTTAAATAATTGGCCATCGACGCGAAAACATCATCATAGCTTGACCAGATATTGCGATGCCCATCACCATCGGCATCTACCGCATAGGCCACATAGGTGCTGGGCATAAACTGACACTGGCCCATGGCCCCCGCCCACGACCCCACAAATTCAGATAACGTAATATCGCCATTGTTCAGAATGTGCAGGGCTTTTAACGCCTCAGCCCTAAAAAAATCGGCCCGCCGACCATCATAGGCCAGTGTTAAAAGACTATCGACCACGGCATGCCCGCCCATATTTTCGCCAAAGCGCGTCTCAATGGCCCACAGCGCGACCAGATATTCACGCGGCACGTTATAACGCTGCTCCACCGCATCGAAGATTTTTTTGTGATACGATAATTCGGCCCGCGCCTGCTCAATCATCTCAGGCGTCAGCACGCGTTGTTTGTAGGTTGCAAAATCAATCTTTTTTTCGGGCTGCTTGTTGTCTAACTCAATCACCTCATCATCAATCATAAAATCTTCTGTGGCGGCATCGAAGATATCGGCCCGAATGCCTTGGGCCAGGGCATCGCGCCGCAATTCGGCCAGCCACGCATCGACAGAAGATGCGGCGGCAGGCACGGCACCCGAAAGGAAAAAGGCAAGAATCAAAAAGGTCAGCGGGCGGGCCATAGTTCTTTTGTTTTGCCAGTCGCATAATAAATCAGCAAGCCCAAACTTTCGCGCATGGCCAAATGCACACGCCCCAGATTGATGGTGGGATCGAAGCTGAACCCATCACGCCAATCGCCCGACGTGATATAATTGGTGGCATAGGGCGAAACATTCCACCCCGCTGCACGAAAGGCGGCCATGGCCCGCGGCATGTGCCAGGCGCTGGTGACCAAAACCCAGTTCAGGCTTTTTTCATCACGCACCATCGCGGCCAGGTGTGTGGCGTTTTCAAATGTATTGCGTGATGTTTTTTCAACAATCATCTGATCTGTTGTCATGTTCATGGTTTCTAACAACCTGATGGCAATATCGGCTTCTTTCTGGTTGTTGTAAGGGTTCAGGCGGCCCGAACCACCGGCATAAGCCAGCACAGCGCGGGGATATTTCTCTGATAACTCCTTAAAACCCAGCAGCCGGTCGAGCGCGAATTGCACTGTCAACCGCCCGCGTTTTTGGCTGATGGCGGGGTCTTCCCCGCCGCCCAGCACAATAATGCCATGCACTTGTGGTGGCAGGGGGCGTGCCGCAAATTGGTTTTCAAACCGTGTCAGCACCACATAGCCGAGTGGCGTATAGGAAAAGATTATGAGCAGCGCGAGGCCAAGAAAACACAACCGGCGACCCCATTGCTGGCTAAACCGCCAGCGATCGTGCAGCAAAACATAGCCGGCCAGAAAAAGGAAAAGACACAGGGTGAGTGGTGAAAAAATCAGCCCAGCAAGTTTGCTAAGCCATAAATCCACCCTTTAATCTCCAACCGCAACGCCCCGATATTGGGCGTATTGATCAGCCAGTTTCAGTGCCGCATCGCGCACAGCCTGATAGGCCCCTTCCCTTAAATTATCGATATTGGGCTGGGCGTAATATCCAAACGGGCCTTTGCCGTGTTCGGGCCTAAAATCTTGCTGCATGCGCCCGCCCACCGGTATGGCCGACTGGCCACGAACCCGATCGACCGCGGCAATGCGTCCATCTGATTTTACCAGCATGGCAATGCCATCGTACGTCACAAAACGCGTACCGCCCGTGATGCCAGATAAAAGCAGCCCTTCTTCGCGGGTTGATAATTGCAGCTGCCCCTCAAGCAGCAAATAGCCATCGGCCCCCGCCTGACTGGCCAGCTGGCCAATCGATTCACGCGCCGCAGCGCTGACAAAACGGTTATCCAGCGCGCCACCGTTTTCTGTATTGCGTGGCAGGGTGATGTAAGGCGGCGAGCCCATTTGTGGGAATAAGCGCGTATTCAGGCTGGTGCTGCGCTGCCTGTCGCCGCTCATATCCAGACCCAGGGGGCTGGAGGAGCTTTCGGGCCCAAGATTATTCGACGCTTCCTCATAATCGCCCGCCATCATCAGGCCGCTGGGCTTTGAGAGGGGTTGGGGCACACGCTGTTTCAGGCGCTTGGCCATCCACGCCAGCTCGCCATCATTTTTGGCGCGTGTGGCGATGTTGGGCTCTTTCATGGCATAGGACATTTCATAGGATAGGCCGTTGTTAAAGGCGGCAAAGCTGCTTTGTGGTGTCACAACATTCATGCCGCGGCCACTCAAGGCATTGACCAGTTCAGATTCAAAGACATTCAGGGCCGAAACAAGCTCACCCCTGTTGGTGAAAACGTTATTCGCCTCGGCGGGTCTGGCCGAGATCATGGCAATGGCCACGGTATTAATGCTTCGTACATCGGCGGGGCGCACATCGCGCGATTCAACAAAAGCCGTCTCGACAGGCGATGTTTCGCAGGCGGCAAGAAGGAACAGAAAAGGAAGAAAGGCAAGGCGCATTGACGAATCTCGCTAGGTGTCTAACTTAGGCTGACACAGCTGGGCAAAAACGCCAAGATGTGCCTGAATTCTCTCACTACCCGTAACTTATTGAGCAAAAGTAAATGCCCTATATCCTTCGTGACCAGAGTGGCACAATTATCAAGGCCAGCGCCCGCCAGATTGTGGGAGGGGAAGGTGTGGGCTATGATAACCCCGATCTTGTCGCCTATATCGAGGCGCGGGGCCTGCAGCACGCCACCATACAAGAATATCTGACCGAGCTGAAAAAAACCGATAACGACATGGTGCGCGCGATTGAGGATGTGATCACGGCGCTCTTAAAGAAAAATATTTTGAAACTGACAGACCTGCCCAAACCTGTGCAAGATAAAATCGCCCAGCGCACCAAACTTCGCGCCATGATCGCCGAAGCCTATGACCGCGCCAGCATGGCCAAGGTTTCGTCATAGAAATCTTTTTAGACTGTAGAACTCAATTCATAAAAGATTCCTCAGCCGCCCGCGCCAGCGTCCAATCACCTTTTAGGGCAGGACACATTCGATATAGATGGTATTGCTGTGCCTGCGACGGCAGGCACCCATCACACGCATGAAACACAAGAAGCAACCTCTGTGTGATGGGCTCCTGCTTTCGCAGGGGCTTCAGTCTTTTTTGTTGTCTAACAGGCCATCATTCTATGGAACCTTAATCCCCGCAGGGCCAGAGACAGGGGCCCCCGTGTTTGTCGATTTGGGGGCATCGGCCGGCAGTTCAGGCGGCGATGGCAGCGTCTCTGGTGGGGTTAACGCGTTGGGTTCTGCCGCGGGGGTGACAGTGCCAAGCGGCGCGACAGATGGCAGCATACCCGCGGGAGATGCCAGCGGCGGCGCCCCCTGAGCCGACGGTGATATCAGAGGCGGCAAGGCATCCATCCGCCCGAGCGAGGGTGATTGAACAGCTTCGCCGCCTAACTCTTTACCCTGATCAGCCCCTGTGTTTTCTGTTGCCGGTGGGGGTGCCGCTGTAGTGGTTTCTTTGATTTTTTCTTCCGCCGCAGAGGGTTGGGGTGAGATGGCCGCAGGAGCCGCAGTGGATGTTCCTTTGGCTTTTTCTTTGGCTGTTTCTTTCAGCGGCTCAGGCTCTGGCAGCGCTGTGGGCGATTCAGTTTTCTTTTCTTGTTTCTGATCGGCCTTTGTCACGTCTTCTTTCTTGGGCGCTATCACGGCTGGATTTTTTACCGCGGGCACCAGAGCAGGTGGCAAGCCATCGGGCGTATCCGTATCTGCCTTTTGATCATCTTTGTTGATCACCTCAGGTTCTGTCATTGGCGGCAGAGTGGAGGCATTGGTTGATGTTGCGGGGGCAACCTTGGGCAGGGCCGATTTTTTCTTGGCTGGTTTTTTCTTTTTAGCCGGTTTTTGGGGAGGCTCTTGTTTCGATGCCGGCGGATCAACCTCAGCCCGCGCCTCGATACTCGTGCACCCATTCACGTTTTGAAAATAACCGCGGAATGTTTTTGTGGCCGCATCAAAACGGCCGATGATGACGGTGTCATCATACCCAGCCGGACGCTTCACCCACGCGCCTGGCAGCAGCAGAATGCGCCTGGATTCTCTATCGAACGTGCCATTCAGGCGATAAGCCCCCTCAGGCACCGAAGGATTTTTGGGCGTGGGGTAAAACCGAAAAGTGCCGCCAATTTTTTCACCTTCCAGTTTATCAAAGGTCATCGTGGCGCCGGTATATCCCTGCGAGCAGCTATAGCTGCCAATCCACCTGCCTTGCGGCGTAAAATTGGCATAAGGATCGACCGGCAGCTCTTTTTTCTGCTCAAGCGGAACGGTGGCAGCCGAAAGATCGGGCAAAATGTTATCATCTGCCCCTGCAATCTCAGCCATGGCGCCTGCCTTGGGTTCTGGCCCATCAATCACCTTCGTCATGCGCGAGGGTGAGGGTTGAGTGCCTGGCTGGAGCTCGCACATCAGCAGCACCAGCCCCAAATCGCCCGCCGACCACATCAGCAGCAAATCGCGCTCGGCTTTGGTGGCCGAAAAGACAGTCACATCTCTGGCCACATTTTTGGGCGATTGGGGTTTCAGCTGATAGCCCAGATTTTTCATGCGATCGGCCGTCGCGTTGAAAATTTTGTTCACGCGATCTTGTTCATTCGCCTGCAGGCGCCATCCATAGGCTTCAACATTGCCGCAACGCCGGTTCATATCGGCGCTGGCCGCGTTCAACGCAACCTGAAAATTGTGGCTGACAGGCACCGCCACCGGCCTGTCATCGAAGGCGAAGCCGCCAATGGGAGATTCTGCCGCAAACGGCAAATCGGCCGACCAGGCAGGCGCGGCCAAAAGCAAAAGCAGTGTTAACAGACGTATCATCATCCGACCTCGGGATCAGAATCGGTGGGCCAAGACTAATGTGTATGCCATAAAACCTCTTGTTTGTTAAAAGAGTGGCAAGAAATCTTAGCGCGCGTTAGTAAAATACTTGTCATAAATCCTGTGTTCTTTACCGACTGGCGATAATTTGCCACTATCCTTTGATGATAATCCCCATTCAGGGATTATATTTCAGCGATCACTTTTTTTAGGGACAATGGCCACAACGCAGCCTATCCATGCCTTGCGTGCACTTCCACTCCCTGCCCGTGGGGCCGAGGGCACGGTGACTGTTTCCGAATCTACGGCATCCGGGGCGCATCAACAATCTCAGGCCACGCTGGTCAGCAGCAGTCGCGTGGGCGCCACCACCATTAATGTGCTGTTTCAGGTTCCCCCGGCGGCGGCGCAGCAAAACAACTTTGCGCAGACGGGGCAAATTATAAAGCCCAGCAAATTTTCGCCCGATCTGGCCAAATCGCTGATGGATGTGCGCAGCGAGGATGTGAAGGCCGAGGCCGCCAAATCGGCACCCGCCGTGAAATATCAAAAAGCCGCCCGCACAGGCGAAGTGCACGAAAGTTTGTTCAGTTTCTCTGTTTGATTTTTTTCATGTATGATGGGGGATGTTCACCCCCTCCCTCCTCCACTCCGCCGAAAAACTGCTTGCGCTATGCACGCAGAAAGACATCACCATCGTCACGGCTGAATCGTGCACGGGTGGCTTGCTGGCGGGGTTGCTGACCAGCATCGCCGGATCTTCTGCCGTTTTTGACTGTGGCTTTGTCACTTACAGCAACGACAGTAAAACCGAATTGCTGGGCGTGCCGCCCGAACTGATCGCGGCCCACGGCGCGGTTAGCGAAGAAGTGGCCGCCGACATGGCCGCCGGCGCTCTTGAAAAATCAAACGCCGATGTGGCCATCAGCATCACAGGCATTGCGGGCCCAGGCGGCGGCACAGACGACAAACCGGTGGGGCTGGTCTATATTGGGCTGGAGGATGACACGTATTCGCACACCGAAAAACATATTTTCTCAGGCGACCGCGAAAGTGTGCGCACCCAAGCCATCGCGCGGGCCCTTCATCTGCTGCACGAGTTTGTGAGTGATGGTCATTATTAAGGCCCAGCGAATGATACAGGAATAAAAAAACACAGGAATAAAAAAACTGAATCCCCTGTGCAGGCAGGGGCCCATCACACATCAGTTGATTTTTATCATTGAGTTCGGGTGATGGGTGCCTGCTTACGCAGGCACAACAGTATGTTCTTCAATGTTGTCATGATTTTTATGAGCTCTCAATTCCCTAAACATCCGCAAAGCATTTTTTCTCGGCCTGGCCGCCGGGGTGGGTGACCGCACCTTTTTCGGCATCGCCAACTGTTTGGGCATAGCGCCACAGGGCCCCACTGCCAAAATCATGCTCTCGGGGCTTCCAGGCGGCACGGCGTTTTTGCAATTCGTCGTCTGATAATTCTGCATGCAGTGTGCCCGCCTCGGCATCGATGCTGATCATATCGCCATCACGCAACAAAGCGATGGGGCCGCCCACCGCCGCCTCTGGTCCCACGTGGCCAATGCAAAAACCGCGCGTGGCGCCGCTGAACCTGCCATCGGTGATCAGGGCCACTTTGCCGCCGGTGCCTTGGCCATAAAGGGCTGCGGTGGTGGCCAGCATCTCGCGCATGCCGGGTCCGCCGCGCGGGCCTTCATACCTGATGACAAAAACATCGCCTTCCTTATAGGTGCGATTTTCTACCGCCTTGAAGGCATCTTCTTCACAATCAAAACAACGCGCGGGGCCGCGGAACGCCAGCTCCTTCATGCCCGCTACTTTCACAATGGCACCCTGTGGGGCCAAATTGCCGCGCAATCCCACAACCCCGCCCGTGGGGGTGATGGGGCTGACGGTGGGGCGCACAACATCTTGAT
>RFNS01000288.1 GCA_009927055.1 Alphaproteobacteria bacterium
ACTTTTTATGGTCAGGCGCCTTATGGCGGCGATTATCAGTGCACACCAGGGGAAGTGAAAAGCAACCAGCAAGGCCTTGACCAGATCATGGCCAATTTTGTGCAGAATATTGAAGACCCCATTCGCTTGGTTGTTTTGGCCACCGGTTGGATTTTGGGCATTTTCTTTATTGCGCGCGGCCTTTTTAAGGCAGCCCGTTTTTCGGCCGATCCCAACAAAAACAGCATTACCAACATCACCGCCAACATCACCATTGGTGCTTTCTTGGTGTTTTTTTCCGAGACAGGGTACACATGGTTAGAAACATTTTTTGGCAACGATGAGATTGCAAAATTTTCTAGCTTACAAGGCACCAAAGCCTATCAATACATCACCACCAACCTGCCGGGGCAAAGCACCGCTGTGTTTAACCGTGCGGTAGAATATGCCCTGCGCTTTATTCAACTTATTGGGCTGATTGCCTTTATTCGCGGGTGGGTCATGATCAAACACGCGGCCGAAAGTTTTGGCCAGCAAACCGTGGGGCAGGGGCTGGTGCACGTCATTGGCGGGATTATCGCGCTGAATATTTTCAAATTCTTAGAAATTGCCGACCGCACCTTTGGGCTTTAGGTCTGCGGTCATGCCTTTTTTTGTTAACCGGGCCCCAGGGTTGAGGGGCCTTAACCACAAAAAGAGGGCTGTTAACCACGATGAAAGTAAATCTTTCAGCCAACTTAACAACCCTTCAACTTTTAGTATAATATGATAAGAACATAACAGCGGAGGGAACACACATGAAAAAAACCATCGTCGCACACACTGGTCTTCTGACCGAGATGTTCAAGTTTCTGACCATCAGCCTTGTCATTGCGTTGGCCTTCCCCGATCTGGCCATGGCCGCCGCCGACCTTGGCGCTGTCGCTGACAGTGTGAACAGAAATGTGGGCAAGTTTCCTGACCTTATTGCCGGTACCAGCTTTGCCTGCGGCCTGGGCATGGGCGTGATGGGTATTATCGATTTGAAAAAACATGCCGACTCTCCACAAAACAACCCCATGTCCAAAGGGGTTGGCAAGCTGGCAGGTTGCGCGGCGCTGGTGGCCCTCGGCCCCTTGGCCAGTGTGACCAATAAAACCCTAGACCAGCAGGGTAATGTCAGCTTCCAAGGTGGCTTGAACTACTAACCTGTCTGAAGCCTATCATGCTTCCAATCATTCTGGGCGTCCGGCGAAGGTCTGACGCCCTTTTTCTTCGCCCCGATATTAAACCGCCGCCCGCTGAAAAAATTTTGGCGCGCGATAACTTTACGTGCCAAGCCTGCGGCTTTCAGGCCAAAAAATTTTTGCGCGTCATGCCGCACCCCACCGCCGACAATTATAAAACACTGGATGCGTGGGTGACGGGCTGCAGTTTCTGCGATCAATGCTATGCGTTAGAGAGTTTGTCGGCCCAAGGGTCGGGCCACCTGATCTGGCTGCCCGAAATCCCCCAAGCCACCCTGAACCACCTGGCCCGCGCCATGTTTGTGGCGCGCGAGGCGGGCGGAACCCTGGCCGAGCTGGCCACCCGCGCCTATGACCTGCTGATGAGCCGCAGAGCCGAGGTGAAAAAGCGCCTGGGCACCGATGACGCGGCCACCCTGGCCACCGTGATGATTGAGAATTTAAGTGCCGAAAACTATGCCGACCGCGAACGAAAATTATCTGGCGTGCGCGTGCTGCCCCAAGAAAGGCGCATGGTGCCCACCAAAGACGGGCGCGAGGTTGACCAGTTCCCCACGCTGATGGCCTTTTGGCGCAGCGCTGAGGGCCCCTTTGGCCAGTTTGCCCCCGATCAGTGGCTGCCCGCCTTCCAAGAAATCTCGGCCCTCGCGCCCCGCACCTAGGACTTTTTGGCCTTGAAGTTAAGCTGACCTTAACCCGTCCGCGCTTCACTGAGGATGGGACATTCTGACCACGATCCATGATCAATATTCTTGATGAAACCCTGGCCGCTGCGGCCCGCCTTGTGCGCCAACAGGTTGAATCGTTCATTCAGCTGGAAACAGCCGATGACGATCAGACGTTGGTGGCGGGCGATGCGTCGCTGGTGTCTTACATCAAAATTCTGGGCGCACGCCAAATTATTGGCGATGAGGAATATAACTGGATTGTCGATCAATCGACCCTCAAGCTGGGTGCCAAGTTCGATCGCGTTGGTCATGCTCTGCAACTTTATTTTATGCGTGATCCGGGTGCCGCCGCCTATACGCTTGATAAACACCTGAAGATCAATCGTCGCGCCGCCGAAAATCTTGAACTGGATATGGCCGACTTGATTGGCGAGCGGCGACGCAATTTGCTGCGCTATTTGGCGCACGAAGATATTTTTCTGGCCTGCTGGACACGCACCAACGCCATCCCACCCAACGATCGCAAAAAAGCCGAAGACGAACGCAAAGATATCAAGTGGGTGAAAGCCAACCGCGCGCAATATCCGCACATGGCGCTCGACCCCATGCGCATGCGCCACAAAAGTTATGTGATGGGCGTGGCCGCCGCCTTAGAGGAATTGGGCATTAAATGCAAAGTGATGGACGTGCACGAGGCGTTGGCGGCCGTGCGCACCAGCATTTACCCCTATCTGCGCAATGATGAATGGCGCGCCAATCTGCCCGGCGACCCCATCACCGCGCGCGCGATTAAATATCAGAACGATTTTTCAGATGTGCTGTGGCCCGCCCTGCGCCACCAAATGTGTGTGGGCGAAGCCGAGATCATGAGCAACACCATTGTGCGTGTTGGCGATTGGCTGTGGGCGCCGGTTGATTTAACGCTGGCCCCGTCTGATCCCGCGCCGTTCACGCAGCTTTTGCAACGATTAATCGATAGCGAAACGCCCTTTCGCATGAGCATTCTGATGGAAAGCGGCGGCATTGAGGGGTTGGGCTTCAAGCGCGCGCTGGCGGCCATTTTGGCTTTTACAAACTCGACCAACCGGCAAATCAAAAACTCGATTGAAACGCTGCAGGTGCTGGCCACGCGCGAGCCGGTGGTGAAGTTGCGCATATCATTCGCCACCTTTGGGCCAAGACACGAACGCAAATTGGTGGAAAGCCGCCTGGCGTCTCTGACCCAAGCCGCAGAATCGTGGGGATATTGCCAAGTCACCTCGGCCACCGGCGACCCGCTGGAAGCGACCATGACCTCAGCCCTCGGCGTGGCCTGCGCCAGCACGGCGCCGCCTGTGGTGGCCCCCCTGCGCGAGGTGATGAAAATTATCCCCTGGCAGCGGTCGTGCTCACCGTTTGAGGAAGGGGCCGTGCTGTTCCGCACGCACGATGGCCGCCTGTGGCCCTATCAGATGGGCACAACCCTGACCACCACGTGGTTTGATTTGATTTTTGCGCAGCCGGGTTCAGGCAAATCGGTTTTGATGAACACCGTGAATTTGGGAACCTGTCTTTCGGCCGGTGTGGGGCAGCATCTGCCCTATGTGGCGGTTTTGGATATTGGGCCATCATCATCGGGGCTTATTTCCCTTTTGCGAGAATCGCTGCCGCCCGACAGACGCTATGAAGCGCTGCATTTCCGCATGCGCATGACGCCCGAATATGCCGTGAACCCGTTTGATACGCAGCTGGGCTGTCGTTTCCCCACGGCCGATGAACGCGCTTATTTGGTTGAACTTCTCACCCTCATCAGCACGCCGCCGGGGCAAGAAAAACCCTATGACGGCATGGCGCAGCTGTGCGGTTTTGTGGTGGATGAAATGTATCGCTGGCGGTGCGATACGGGCAACAACACCGAACCTCGCCCCTATTTGCCGCGCGTTGAATCGGATGTCGATATGGCGATCGAGCGCTATAATATCGAGCTGCCGCCCGAACCCTATTGGTGGGAAATTGTCGATGCGCTGCACGATCTGGGCCTGCATCACGAAGCATCGCTGGCGCAGCGACACGCCGTGCCCACGCTGGTCGATGCTGTGACGGCCAGTCGGCGCCCGCAAATCCGCACCCTGTTGGAAGAAACACAAATCGGCATTTCGTTTGAGACAGTGCTGCACGCCTTTGAACGCATGATTGCCAGCGCCGCGCGTGAATTTCCGGTGCTGGCCGGCGTCACAAAATTTGATGTGGGCGGCGCGCGCGTGGTGGCAGTTGATTTGCAAGATGTCAGCCCCCAGGGCGATGCCAGCGCCGACAGACAGACCAGCATTATGTACATGCTGGCGCGGCATATTCTTATTCGCCACTGGTGGATGAACCCCGATGCGCTGCGCCAGGTGCCCGACAAATATAAGGCCTATCACGAAGCGCGCCTGCGCGATGTGCGCGAAAGCCCCAAGCGCTTGTGCTATGACGAATTTCACCGCACCAGCCGCACGGCCAGCGTGCGCAACCAAGTGGTGCGCGATGTGCGCGAAGGCCGCAAATGGGGTGTGCAGGTGGTGCTGTCATCGCAGCTGCTGGCCGATTTTTCGAACGATATGGTCGATTTGGCGACCGGCATTTGGATTTGCGGCTCGGCCGTGTCTGAACGCGCGACGGCCGACACGGGCGATGTGTTTGGCCTTTCCAACACCGCGCGCAATGTGATGCGCTATCGCCTGACAGGCCCGAGAGCCAGCGGGGCGCCCGTGCTCACGCTGCATTCAACCGTTGAAGGGCGGTATGAACAGCTGGTCATCAACACGCTTGGCCCGATCGAGATTTGGGCGCTCTCCACCTCATCTGAAGATGTGGCGCTGCGCCAGCGCCTGTATGACAGCGTGGGATCTATTCGCGCGCGCATGGTTTTGGCCAAAAATTTTCCGGGCGGCAGCGCGCGCACCGAAATTCGCCGCCGTGTGGTGCAACGGGTCGAGCGCGGGTTGCTCGAAGCCGGCTCGCTCAGCGTCGTGATTGACGAACTGGCCGAAGACCTGCGCATGCAAGTCTTAAAAGAAACGCAGCTGTAAAAAAACTCGACATACTCTTGCCAATGTGCTACATTGTAGCCCAAGAGACAGATATGACTGAAAACGCTGTTGTGCGCGCCAGAATTAACGAAAAAACAAAAGCTGAGGCCTCGGCCATTCTGGCAGCCATGGGCCTGACCGTTTCAGATGCCTTTCGCCTGCTCATGACAAAGGTTGCCGCTGAAAAAGCACTGCCTTTTGCGCCCCTGGTTCCTAACGCACAAACCATTGCGGCCATGAAAGCCTCGCGCCGGGGCGAGATGGAAGAAGCCAAAGACGTGGATGCGTTGCTTAAAAAACTCAACACAAAAGCGTAGGGCCGTATTGTGCGACGGCTGCGTTTTACCAAGCGTTTCCGCAAAGACTTTCAACGCATCAAGGCCGGACGCTATGGCCCCAAACTGGATACGATGCTGAAAGATATTCTTGATGATCTGATGCACGATAACCCCTTGCCGCACCATCGTTTTGATCATGCCCTGACCGGCCAGTGGAAAGATTATCGCGATTGCCATATCAAGCCCGATCTTGTGCTGATCTATCGCAAACCCGATGATGACACCCTGGAGCTTGTACGGCTTGGGAGTCACAGCGATTTGGGGTTTTGACGAAAAAATATAAGATCACTTCACAATGGTTTATCAACATTTTAACTTTCGTTTGTCAGCGTGGAACGTTGAACAAATCCCCTTAAGGAAACCATGAGCCAAGGCAAAGGCAACGAGGATCCGTTTATTGAGTTGATGCTGCTGATCTTTGTGGTCGCGGTCATGGGCTGGGCTATTTGGTATTTTGGCAAAGAATATATTTTGCTGGGGTTGAAATGGTTCCGGTGGGTCGAATTAAACATCATCTACTTCCTGACGGGCGATGAGAGCGTGAAGCGCGTGCTGGATTGGCTTTATGTCGCCACCCCCAGCCGCGAAGAAGGCGTGAGTGAAACCACCATGCGCCTGCGCCTGTTCACGGCCGATATGGGGGCCCTGGTGGCCACCAAGGTGAATGAATTTTTTCGCTGGCTGGCGGTGCCCATCATTTTTGGGCTGGGGCTTTATGCCGGCGTATTTTCGCCCAAGGTGGGTTTCAAAACACGCTATGATCTGGAAGGGCTGATGCGCCAGCAGGCCAAGGTGTGGCCGGTCATTAAACCCATTCTCAGCTTTAATCCGGCCCAGCACGCGGCGCGCAAGCTGGGCGGCCCTGTGCCCGCCAAACTGCCCACCTTTGCCGAAGCGCTGTCGCCCGAAGAATGGGTGGCGTATCATCGCATTGCGGTTCAGGGCAACCTGCCCGACCGCGAACTGACACGCCGCGCCCTCACCCAGCAGCTGGGCCCGCGCTGGCAGGGGCCGCACAAGCTGCCCATGTATATGATGGGGCTTTATGCCGCCTTTGCCCTGCAAGGCATGCAGAAGCGCGATGAGGCGCTGAAATTGCTGAACGATCTCTCAGAATGCTGGACGCTGGAACGCGGCATTCAAATCTCAGATGAGATTGAAACATTTATTCGCGCCGTGGTGGCCGATGCCGATTTGGGCGGCAAGGCGAATGAGCTTGCGAACAAACACGCCTATCGCACCACGGCCATTTTGGGTGTGCTGAAGTGGGCGCGGCAAATGGGCGGCGTGATGGCCAGCGCGCAGTTTTTGTGGCTGCGGGGCGAGGATCGCACCCTGTGGTATGCCTGCAATAATTTAGGCCGCCGCGCCTTTCATGCCGAAGGGGCAGGCGCCATGGCGCATTTTATGGCCGAGCTGCACGCCAAAAAACCCCTGACCATGCCGCGCGTTGAAACCGCCATTGTCACACTCAACCAATTTTTGGCCGGCCCCAAAGCCATGCCCATCCCGCCCGTCGATGACAAAGTGAAGGGTTAGGGTTTGGTTTTATGAAACAGAAAAAACTGAAGCTCCTGCGAAAGCAGGGGCCCATCGAGATATTCTTGATCGTGGATACCTGAGAAAGAGGGTAAAAACTGATGGCCTGTTGGCACTAGCCGCGGGGCGCCCATTCTGGCATAAACATTGTTCATGACCCCTGCCGTACGCCTTTCCCCTGTGGCCCGTTCTCAAGCCACCGCGCCTCAAGCCACCGCGCCGCCGCGCCGTATTTCTGTTTTTGGCTCGACCGGCTCGATTGGCACCCAAACGCTCGATCTGGTGGGGCGCAACCCCGCCGCCTATCAGGTGGTGGCGCTGACCGCCAACAAAAATGTCGATTTGCTGGTGGCGCAGGCCAAACAATTTTTGCCCCACATGGTGGTAATTGGCGATGAAAGCCTGTATCCGCAACTTAAACAAGAACTGGCCGGATACCCCATGGAACTGGCCGCCGGAACAGACGCGGTGGTGGATGCCGCGCGCCGCGACAGCGACTGGGTGATGGCCGGCATTGTGGGCGCGGCCGGCCTGGCCAGCACGCTGGCGGCGTTAGAGCGCGGGGCGGTGGTGGCCTTTGCCAACAAAGAAACGCTGGTGTGCGCCGGCCCCCTGATGCTGGAGATTGTCAAAAAATCGGGCGCTAAACTTATTCCGGTTGATAGCGAGCACAACGCCATCTGGCAGGTGTTTGATTCTGACAACCGCCACGCCATTACGCGACTTATTTTAACAGCCTCTGGCGGGCCATTCCGCCAAATGTCGCGGGCCGAGATGGCCACAGTAACGCCCGAACAGGCCGTAAAACACCCCGTATGGTCGATGGGATCGAAAATCAGCATCGACAGCGCCACCATGATGAACAAGGGGCTGGAGCTGATTGAGGCGCATTACTTGTTCACCATGCCCGAAAAACAAATTGATATTCTGGTGCATCCGCAATCCATCATCCACAGCATGGTTGAATATACCGATGGGTCGGTGCTGGCGCAGCTGGGCACGCCCGACATG
Organism: Alphaproteobacteria bacterium; assembly: GCA_009927055.1. GTDB lineage: Bacteria > Pseudomonadota > Alphaproteobacteria > UBA9219 > RFNS01 > RFNS01. The sequence continues at coordinate 7,812 of RFNS01000288.1, forward strand.
CGCACGCCCATTGGCTATGCGCTGGCCTGGCCGCAGCGCATGGAAACGCCGGCGGCACGGCTTGATCTGGCCAAGGTGGGGCATCTGACGTTTGAAGCGCCCGACAACGCGCGTTTTCCGGCCCTGCCACTGGCGCGCGATGCGTTGATGAAAGGCGGCACGGCCCCCTTGGTCATCAATGCCGTGAACGAAGTGGCGGTGGCCGCGTTTTTGGCGGGCAAAATTCCATTTCTGCGCATTGTAGAATTATGCCAGCAGGCGCTGGCCGATGTGCCGCACCGCGCGCTTTCCAGCATGACCATCATCGCCGATGCCGACGCCGAAGCCCGCGCGTGGGCGGCGGCCAAAATCTCATCATAAAAAAACCCTCCCTATTCGTATGAGGAGGGTTTAGTTATCACAAAAAGTTAGGCAGCCACCAAAGCTTGATAGGTTGCCTTCACCCGTGCTGGTGCCCACTGTGGTGTGAACTGATACATCGCCTGAACGCGAACTTTGACATCATCAATCGTTAAATCAACGCCGGCCACTTGAGCCAACAGTGAGACTGCATGTTTCAAACGCTCCACATTTTTAACCACCTGCTGGATCATATGATCTTCCAATTGCTGGCTATCAATGTATGTGAATGGTTTGATATGCGGAATGGCATTGGTCAGGTCGATCAGCTCACCTGTCTCTTTGTGACGCAGCACAATGTGGCACTGACATTCGCGATCAACCGTTTCATCCGAGTCATAAACACCCACAAAGTCAAACGTGCCAGCAATGCCTTGCTTATTGGCCCATTCCACAAATGTCAGCGATAATTCCATGCAACGGCGCATAGTGATAAAACCAGCATTGACATATTTATTGTAAAAGCGGCTATCAGTGGCCAGTGTCTTCAAAATGGGGTCCACTTCATCACGAAAAGCCTTGCGATATTGTTTGGCAATCGGACCTTCATTCACGCCGGTAATAGTTTCTTGGTTCGACATAGTTATCTCCTGTTTGTTGTTAGTTGTGTGCCGTTTTCTGCACATCCTCATCATGATCTGAAAGAAAAACGCATGACAGCGCGATTTTGCTTTTTTTTTATTTATTATCACTAAAAAAACCATTATATATTGGTCATGATCACTATTGAGCAGTTAAAGGCCGCGCGCGCCCTTTTGGGGTGGACACAGCGTCAGCTGGCCGAAGCCAGTGGCCTATCGCTGGCCACGTTGGCGAATGTTGAACAAGGCAAGGGCAAAAGTCACGGCAAGACCATGACCGCCATCAGCCATGCCTTGATGAATGCTGGCATTGAATTTACGCCCGAACCGGGCGTGCGCCTGATGCGCGAAAAATTTTCGTTTCGCGTGTTTGAGGGGGAAAATGCCGTGGCCGAGTTGTGGGATGATATTATTGTGGCCTTGGGCGCCACAGGTGGCGAAGTGCTGATGAGTGGGATTAGCGAACGCTATTGGCTGGAACATTATAAAGAAGCCTTGATCGACAACATTTTGCGGCAGCGCAAGCTGGACATATCCACCCGCCTGCTGATTGAGGAAGGGGATAATTTGGTGCTGATTGGGCAGGCCAGTTATCGTGCCATCCCGCCTTATCTGTTTAACCAGATGCCCAGTTATATTTATGCCGATCGCTATGCCACCATCATGTGGGGGCCGCCGCTGCGCATTCTGGTCATCCAAAACACATTGCTGGTGCAAAATTTTCGCAAGCAGTTTGAGTATAATTATTCGATTGGCAAAAGAATTAGTGATGATCAGGTGATCATTCCACGCTTGGAAGGCTTGCCCTACCTTCCGGGGAATTAGACAAACTTACTCCTCCACCTCGTCGCCTGAAAAACCTTTGGCCAGCAGCAGATAATATCGGCGCTCGATCAATCCTTCTTTGAACACTTTGTTGGCGGCTTGCTCCATGGTTTGGCCATAGCGCACCACCAGGCGCTGCAACTCGGTTGTCCAGCGCTCCAGCGGCATGTCCAACATCAGTTCGCGCACGTTGTCATCGAACACCATAAATTCGCGCACGCCCATGCGCCCGCCGCCCACCCGCGGCACCAAGGCCTGGGTCACCACCATGCGCAGCGTTTCCATCAGCGCAAAGGCGCGCTCCAGCCGCTCGCCCGGATCAAACGCGCTAATCATCCGCCGAATGGTGTTGGCCACGCCCATGGTGTGCACGGTGGTATAAACACAATGGCCTGTCTGTCCGGCCTCAATCGCGGCGTTAATTGTCTCGCGGTCGCGCGCCTCGCCCACCAGAATAATATTGGGCTTGCGCCGCATGGCGTTGCGCACGCCTGCCGCAAAGCTGGGAATGTGCCGCGGCACCTCGCTTTGCGCGACAATCGAATGATCGCCGCTGATTTGGTCATAGACATATTCAATCGGCGCTTCATAGGTCAGCATTTTGCCGCAGCCCAATGGCCGTTCAATCAGCATGCGGCACCCCGCCGCCAGCAAGGTTGTTTTGCCGCTGCCTGTGGGCCCTGTGACCAGCACCATGCCCTGGGGTGGCGACCAGTTATCGATAATTTTTTGCTCCACCCCCAAATCCAGCATGGTGGGCGGCAAATTGGGCAGCGACCGCAGCGTAATTTGCACACTATCACGCCCCCTGGAAAGAATGGCCGTAATATTCACACGAAAGCGATAGCGCGTGTTGCGATCGGCCCGAATTTCATACGATAAATCTAAATCTTTTCCGGCGGCCAATTTCGCCATCGCATCCGGCCCATAGATTTTCACAATAATGTTTTCCATGTCGGCACTATCAATAGGGCGGCGCATGATGGCGTAAATAAACCCATCCACCTCGATATAAACCTGCCTGTCGGTTTGGATGGTAATATCATTCGCGCGCTTCAGCACGCACCATATCAGCAGGTCATCGACATGCTGGGCCGTAATGCGCAACGGCTCATCGGGCCACAGGCCAATTTCTTCCTGTCGTTCGTGAACCTGTTCAAGCGTAAGGCTGGCCATAGAACCACCACCCTAGCGCAGAATGGTGAATATTTCTTAAGGATCAGCCTGTGCGCGGTTGATAAAACCTACCGCGGGCGGGGGTTCCAGGTTTGACCTTGCGGAATAAGTTCAGGCTGGCCGGTAATGGTCAGGCCGCGGTCGCCCACGCGCATTTCGCTGCCGCCGCCCGTAATGCCCCTGTTTTCGGCCAGGGCAAAGGGGGCCGAGATCATGCCCTGCGCCAATAATTCACGATACCGCACCATGCCCACAAAATCGTGGTTCATGCGGTCAAGATCGGCCTGATAAATATCATCGGCTTGGGCCACGCCGGCATCCCACCCTTCTTTCACCCACACGCGCCAGCGCGCACGCTCGCCCGCGTTTTTGGGCAATAGAAGTTTAGGGGGCGGGTCAACTGTGCCCCAATCGCGTTCAAGATAAAGGCGCCAGTTGCGTGGTGCTGTCACAATTTTGGCCCCCTGATTGATGCGATAAACCTTATCGGCCACCGCCGCTTCTTGGCCGCTGGCCCCCACAATGACGGCCTGTTCGGCTTCGGTGACAATGGGGGGTTCAATCAGCAGGCCTGATTGGCTGTTGATCAGCAAACGCTTGAAATCAAAAATGCGGCCCAGATAATTTTCCTGCTCGGCCAAACGGCGCTGAATTTCAAACGTACGCCAAGCCAGCCCGCCCCGCGCCCCATAAGAAAGCGCCGCTTCATACTGCGCATCATCACGAATGTGCAGGGCGTCTTTATCATCATTTTTGGGTTCGGCGCCGCGCGTGGCTTCTTGCATCTGTTTCAGCTGCGGGGGCACGGGGGCGGGCGGATCGCCATCAAAATTGCTGTCCGGCAGCCAGTCATCGCCCGCCTCTTCGGTGTTCAGCACGGTGGGGTTGATGGGGCTATCATCGGTGCGGTTGGTGACGGGGAATTGTTGGGTTTGTTCCTCGGCCCACGCTGGCGCCCACAGCAAGCCCAGCATCAGCGCGAGGGAAAGTGCAGCGCGCACAGGGTTATTGTCCAAACTGATCAACCGCGGCATAACGCACTTCCATGTGCTGGCGCTGTCCGTCTATAATCAGCTCGGCCCGCTGGCCCAGCTGAAGGCCGATATCATACAGCACATAGACCAATGGTTTGTCATACACATCGAGGCTGATGGTGATAGGCATGGGCGGCGCGCGGCCCGAGGTGATGAAACGATAGCCCGCACGCTCGGCCAACATGGCCACGATGGTTTCAACCGGCCCATCCCACGTGAGGGTGAGGGGTTGTTGCAAAATGGGCGGCGCGGCGCGCAAATCGGGCGCGGCCACCGGTAAATCTTGCAGGCGCTGGATGCTGGCAATATCGTTCAAGGCCTTGGTGGCTTTGTCGGCCGCATCGGCCAGACGCACCATGACCGGATCATTTTCCGCCACCAGCGGCTGGGTTGTTTCGGTGCTTCCGCACGCCGAAAGACCCGCCATGAGCAGAAGGATGGCACTGAAACGAGCGAGGGCGCGAGGGAACAAAGTCACGATCTTACTTTTATAAGTTGATTTGCGGGAAGTTACAATCACTTGCACACCTCACGCATCAGGATTTTTCAGATAAAACAAACCAAAGGCCAGCAAGGTGACCGCGATGACAAAAATCAGGAAGCCCGAAAACCACGCCCCGCGGATGACACTGGCCAGCGCCAGCACAAAAAACGCCGCCGAGGCCGAGGCATAAACCCACGTGGCGCGCGGCAGCGTGCCGTTTTTCTGGCGTCGCTGAAATTCGCTTAAAAGGGCGGGCAGCGCCGTTTTTTTAAGCCCTGCGGGCAACGGAATGTTTTGCAGACGCTGCCGCGCAGGCGGCATAGGCGATTGTGCAGGGGGGCGGGCCTTTGAGGCGTTGGGCGGTGCGGGTGGCTTGCCGGAGGATGCCGATGTTTTGTCCGTATCGGTCATGGCGCGGCGCCCTCGCCCACCGGTTTCAAGCCCATATCGGCATAGAGCGCCGCCATATCACGCGGCGGGCCAGAAAGAAGTTTGATAGCGCCCGACACATCGCGATACACCAAAAACGGCATGTGCTGAATGCGCCACTGCTCGGCCAGCATATAATTTTTGCGCAAGGCCTTCAGGCGTTCATCGTCGCTCATTTTTTGCAGGGTGCTGCCCACCGAAGGATCGCTCATCATGGCGACCGCTTGTTTTTCCTCGGCCGTATCGGGGATGGCGACCAGCACCACCTTCATGTGCATTGTGTCTGCCTCAATTAACGGTGTCAGCGCGCGCCACAGGGCAAGGCACGCCTGGCACCCTGGTGTCATGACCGCATAAAGCACAGGGCCTTTTTGGCCCACAGACAAACTGAACGATTGTTCAAGCGCCTGCCACAGCTGCGCGCTTTTGGGCTGGCCTGAAAAATCATGCATCAACAACTGATTATCGACCAGCGCGGTTTCTGGGTTTTTCTTCACATCCTTCAGCGCCTGGCGCAGCGCGGCGTTTTCAAGATACGCTTTGCTTAACAGGGTTTCCGAAAGTTGTTTGCCGCCCGCCCCCATCATGCCGCCCACAACAATGGCCTGACGATTAGGCGTCACATAAAACATGCTGACCGATTGCGGGGCCACATGCAGCCAGGCTTCCATGCCTTCGCTGATCCCCAAATAAAATAATTTGCCCGTCGCCTGCATTTTTTCGGCCAATGGCGGGGGCGGGGGTGTTTTTTCTTTGGCCTTCTGCGCGTGGGCAGGAGAAACCAACCACAGCGCCAGCATCAAAAACAGCGTGGCCGCCGCAACCAACATTGTGGCCAGGCGCGTGGCCATAACACCCCCAACAGAAACGCGCGCCGCCACTGCCCGCGTCATTATCGCTGCGCCAATTTTTGGGGTTTCAGGGCCGAATCATCCTTGATCAGGCCATAACGATGCATCGCCGTCACCACCTTTTGGGCATAGGCTTCGCCGCGCCACGGCGTGGCCGAATGATAATGCGCAATGGCGCCCCACAGGGTGCCCGTGCGCTGATAGGTTTGGCGCAAAATCCACGCCGCGACATAAACATTCACACACGCATTATCGCGCACGGCCATGCGCGCGCTGGCCACATCTTTTTTCCAAAGACCCGCCAGCTGCGGCAGCCAAATAGTGTTAATTTGCATCGGCCCCAAATCATAACTGCCGTTTTTGTTGGCCACTTCCTGGCCCACGCGACCACCTTCCACATGCATAATGCCCACCATCACGGCGGGCGGCACATCATAATGGTTGGCGGCGGCCATTAAACAGGCGGCGATCATTTCTTTGGTCATGCGCCCCCCGATGACGCGCCATGCGGTGATGGCGGATCGATATAGGCGGCCACGGTGGCCAGCAAGGCCATGCGATGATTAAACCGCACCCACACCGGATCGATGGGAACCTGTTCGCCGTTCGCGGCAAAATAGGCATCGCGTTCGGCGGCATCCATATATAAAATTCTGTCGGCTTCGCCATAATGGCATTCGGCATAAAATTCGGCCGCCGCCTGCGTCACGCTCCAGCATAAATGATACCATGCCGACGCATCGCCCCCTGCCGGCGCCAACGCGCGCGTCAACTGATCAGCCACTTTCAGCAAACGATCGGCTGTATCAGCAATCAACACATATTCAGGCCGGCCAAAGGCATAATGCGCCACGGCCTTGGCCACGGGCGCCAGCGCATACACCAGCTTGCCCCTAAATTGCGCGGCGGCTTCTTCAGCATCGTTTGAAAATTCAGGCGCCACAAAATCAGGATACTGCTCGGCCAACGGGGCGATGGCCATCATCAATGGTTCTAATTCTTCCGCTCTCAGGGCCTGGCCCGTAGCCCTGTAATGTCCGGCCACCATATGCGCCAGCGCCTGCAAGCCGCCCGACGCCGCCATGGGGCTTTGCCCCGCCGGCATGTGCGAGGATAACCCCTGCACAACATCCAGCAAGCCAAAAAACTGCTCGGCCTCGTGGTGTAATAAATCCTCATCGGCCGCGGGGGGCATCACGTTGCCGTTTTGCACCGCTGCGCGCTGACGTGCCAGGCGCGATGCTTCCAGCACCGCCGATAACAACGGCGTGGCCACCTCACGCAGCAACCCTGCTTGCTCATGCGTCAGCCTGTCGCCGTCATCGATTGTTTCTGAAAATTCTTGGGGGCTTCCGCCGCCCGCCATATCAGCGCCCGATATCGCACCACCGGAAATACTCCCGGCCGATATAGCGCCACCCGATACACCCGCCGTCATGGGTACGCCCAAAGCGCCGCTTGTAGCCATGGGCACACCAATACCGGCCGATACGCCGCCCAATACCCCTTGTGCCGGAACGCCAATGGCGCCCGATGTGGCCACCGGTGCCCCCACGCCCGTATTTGGGGCCTGTGCGGTCACCCCGCCACCTTCTACCGACACGCCAATGGCATTGGTGGCCAGCGGTTGTTGTTCTTGGGGCGCGGACCGCTGTTGACGGCGGCGGCTGCCCGCCATGCTCATTTTACCATAAGGTGTTGGACCAGGACCATTTTCCACGCGCACATCCTTGTCAGACAGATCAATGACTCACACATCAAGCAACCATAAACAACACAGCAAAAAGCTTGCCGTTTGGCCAGAACACAACCACAGCACAGCCCCCGCCTCCTGCCACTCTGGCACGCGAAAAGTTAATATCCTCTTGCACGCCCAGGCCGTGATCTGGCCACGCTGGGATGCACGCTGGTATGGATGCGTTCTATATTCACGAACGCTCGGCAGCATCGGCCCAGAGATCAGGCGTTCAATCCAGAACCCAGAACCCAACACCCCGGCCGCAACCTGGCCAATCGATTACCAATCGATTAAATGTGAACAGACCCCAGAGGCCGAAGGCACCCCGGCAACGGCTTTTGGCTAAGAATTGGTCAATGACCCACCCAACCCCTGATGACCGACGACTGATGACTGATTACCGATCACTGATGACTGATTACCGATGACTGATCACTGCAACATACTGACAGGGCCAATAGACTTGGCCGCGTCACCCTTACCCTGAAGAGACGAGAGGGGGGCAGACACAGGCACGGTGGCCGGCGGCGCCGATGACACAGGAACCACCGCAGGCATCACCGCAGGCACTTCTTCCACGGGCATGGCCGCCGACAACGGCGACATGATGGCCGGCGCCCGCACCAGTTGGCCCAGGCCGCGCAGCGCACCGCCCATCATATTCCCCACCGATGTCTCGGCCACAGCCTCGGCCGCCTCAGCAGTGGCGTTGTCGATGTTCTGCTGCCAGGCCTGCATGCTGCCGGTATCCAGTAGTTTTTTCATCCAGGCTGTCCGGCGCTCCTCCGCCTTGCGGGCATCAGCGATGCGAATACGCTCCTCGGTGTAGGCAATGCGCGTTTCAACCATGGGGATCACGCTGGCCAAAATGGCCACGGCCTTCATGCTGTCCGGATCATTGCGCTTGGCAAACTCTTGCTTCTGCTTCGTCATCAACCGCGCGACAATTTTATCGGCCTCGACGTCCAAGCGATCATAGTCATCCATGGTATAATGCCCCATTTCAGCCAGCTTGGTATAAAAACCAATCTGATCTTTGTAGTAGGTCACATACATTCTCTCTTGGGCAACTTCCACCGAGGCATCCCACAGCTTGGCGTGCTGCTCCATCGTCAGCAATGGCGGCCCTTGGCGCTTCCATACATTTGATTCACTCAGTTTTTTTGTCACCACGTCCACGGGCAAATCAAACGCCTTGGCCAAGGCGAGTGGCGCAATGTTTTGGCGCAAAGCATATAACCCATCATCATAGCCGCGGTGATAAGCCTCTTGGCGAGAGCCGCCGTTATCTGACCTCCCACCTCCACTGCCTCCATCATTGCGGGCTCGATCCAGCGCTGCCCGGATGATGACTCCGGCCTGGTTACAGTTTCTTTCGTTTGTCTCTGCATGGCGGGTAGGAAGACCAGCCCTGAGCCCCACGTTCTTTTCTGTCTGACAGGCCGCTTTTGATCCTTCCTCCAACCCCTTGAAGCTCGATGTGTAGTCATCCCCGCCGCCTCCACCCATGTTAGCTAAGATAAGATTTTCATCAGAGCCATCCAAACCGGCGCCAGCACCAGATCCACCTCCACTCTCCAAACCTTGTTCTTTGAAATGTGCCTTTGCATCAGATTGCAACGCTTCCACTATTTGTTTCCTTGTCTCAAAGCGAGAGTCACCCTCGCCAGCACCACTGGCGACCTTGGTAAAATACTCTTGTATTGATGCATGCATAAAACCGTTGCTGCTATCACCAGCATCGGCTGCGCGACCACCGCCACCACCACCGCCGCCGCCAAACTTCACAAACTCACCCGCTTTTTCAAATCCGTCTCCTCTTTCGAGAAATGCAGCCGCGGCTTCTGTTGCTGCTGCATCAAGAGCTTCAACATCCTGAAAAGTCACGCTAGCATCGACCAGCGGACGCAAGTCAACCTTATAGGTTCCATCAGGACCAATCGCGAATTCATCCCTTAGGTTTTTTAACTCTGCCCCAGCGCTGCCATGAAGATAGGTAAAGTTTCCAGCATTTTTAACTATTTGCATCGCTGCCATCAAACCAAAAGCACTGCCAGATGCCTCGCGGTTTAATTTAAGCGCAAAATCTCCCGCTCCTGCTGCTACTTTTGTGTATGAGGCAAAACCTTTCTGCAAATCTTTATCAAAGGCTAAGCTGGCAACCTGAAATATTTGTGGTTGATACGTCATATCTTTTTCAGCAGTTGCATAATCCCCGGTCACAATGGCCCCAGCCGCTTTGCCCCCATACGGCCGAAAACCACCGCCGCCAGCAACATCAAGTTTGAGAGATGCGGTTGACGCACCGCCAGTAGGAATGATACCGCAAGTCGTAGCGTCAATAAGCTGTCCTGCACACCACACCGCAACCCTAGATAAAGGGGCGCTTATTCCGCTTTGAGCCAGGGCCCTCTTGTCCGTTTTGGTCAGGTCAACTTTTGTGATATCCCCCGATGATATTTCTGCAAGAATTTTTTCGCCTTCCGTACCCATTTGCGCAGCGCTTTGCGCAATTTTTGCCGAATGATCAGGCATCAAGCTAGCCGTGCTTGCGGCTCTACGTGCCTTCGGCGATAACCCACCCGCCGCCGCCGCTGATGACGCAGCTTTCACGGCACCCTCTGGGTTATTAGGCCCAAACCCCGCATCCATGAAAAATTTGGTTAACCCAACGAAACCAGCAGCCATTGCCTGCTGTTGTGCAGCGTGTTTTGCAGCGTCAAACGCGTATTGTCCTCGCGCAATCTCTCCGGTCAAAGCACCCAGCATCTGTAGACACACAGTCGGGTTAGGACAGTTAGCAAATCCCTGAGCAGGGAAAAGAACCAAGGCGGCAAACGCCGTCATCAACCCTAAACAAATACGTTTTTTTACAGACCGTTTCTGCTGGCGCAGATGACCACCAAGACACATCGGCAAGCTCCCTTGTGTTTCTGACTCTGTCATCATTATTTGGTTTCTCGCGGTTCAAAAGTGAAAGGGTATTTACTTGTGTCCTGGTACCGATCGTCTTTATCATCGGTTTTGAATGTGAACCCTTTAATACTGGCTGGATCAAACGGCTTTATACTGCTAAAAAGTGATTGAAAAACTGGTTGATAGTTATTCCTCATGGTTTGTGCAATCCGGGGGTTAAACATGCTTGTCGATTTGGCGACTGCTGAAACCAAATTGTCTGTATCCCTCTGACCCATCCCTGTCGCGCGGTCTGGCGCGTACTGCCCAGAATCAGTCCGCCCCTGTTCCTGTCGTTTTGCTTCTGCCCGTCTAGCCGCGTCCATCATCTCCCGAAGTTCCGGGCTCCTGCTCGCGTCATAACCTCGAGAGTACTCTTCGCCAGTCTGACCAGCCGCCCACCCCTGAACAGGGCAGAGGGTGAGGACAACAACGAGAGCCAGAAGGAGCAATTTAACAACACGGCAGGGTGCAACGGCGGGCCGCATGATGGCGGGGGGTAAATGGCGCTGGGTGTGGTGTGTCATCATCCCTTTTTTCCCTACAATTTGAGCTAAATACTATTAAGCGCAAAAAAACTTAACGGGGGGTTAATGCCGGTGATCAGTGATCGGTGATCGGTTATCGGTGATCAGTCATCAGGAATTAGGGGTTGGGAATCAGTTATCAGTGATCGGTGATCAGTGATCAGGGGTTGGTTGAATCAGTCCTTCAGCGAAGCGTTGACAATAAGTTGACAATAAAAGGTGTGCATGCCCCGTTCCTCCTGCGCGATGACGAGCTCTGGCCACATCCATTCCCGGCAAACCACCAATCACCGATCACTGATGACTGATTACTGATCACCGATCACCGATCACTGATGACTGATCACCGATCACCGATCACCGATGACTGATTACTGATCACTGATCACCGATGACTGATGACGGACAACCCACCACGCCAGC
>RFNS01000262.1 GCA_009927055.1 Alphaproteobacteria bacterium
TTAATAACGTTATATTGTGCACGAAGCCTTGCAACTTCTGAGGGACTCCTCACCGTATAAGGCACGCGCGCGACCAGCCATTGGTTTCTGATGTCAATGGGGGTGCGCAAATGAGGGCGGAAGGTCACACCATCAATGGATACTGAAGGATGGCGATGATCTGGGTCTAGAAGGGAAAAATCTTTAAGAATATGATCTCGACAGCGCTTACCCAACTTCTCCCCCCAAACTTGTCGCGTTAGCTGAAACGATTGTGGTATCGACGATTTTGCCGTGTAAATCAAGGGGGCTTGTCACATGCACGGGTTGCAGCCACGGGCTGCGGCCCAGGTGCTGGCCGGGCTGGTGGCCGGGTCTATCAAACAACACGGGCACCGTTTTCCCCACCATGCTGTCGTTAAACGCCGCCGTTTGCTGGCGCAATAATTCTTGCAGGCGCTGCAGGCGTTCTTCCTTCACCGGGTCGGGCACTTGTGCATCCATCAACGCGGCGGGCGTGCCGGGGCGCGCGCTGTATTGAAACGAATAGGCGCTGGCAAAACCAATGCGCCGCACGGTTTGCATTGTTTCTTCAAAATGCACGTCATTCTCGCCCGGAAAGCCCACAATAAAATCAGATGACAGGGCGATGTGGGGTTGCACGCGGCGCAGTTGATCAATGGTGCGCTCATAATCAGCCACGGTGTGCTTGCGGTTCATGGCCTGCAACATCTCATCTGATCCGCTTTGCAGCGGCAGGTGCAGATAGGGCATGATTTTGGGATTTTTCCCAAACTCGGCGATCAGATCATTGGTCATCTCGCGCGGGTGCGAGGTAACAAAACGCAAACGCTGAACCCCATCAATCTCAGCCAGACGCGACAGCAGGCGGGCCAGCGACCATTCGTCATCATCAGGCCCGCGACCATGATAGGCATTGACATTCTGGCCCAAAAGGGTGATTTCGCGGGCGCCACGCTTGGCCAAATTTTCAGCCTCGCGCACCACATCGGCCACCGGGCGCGATGTTTCAGCCCCCCGCGTATAGGGCACCACGCAGAAGGTGCAGAATTTATCGCAGCCTTCTTGCACGGTTAAAAAGGCGGCCACATCGGCCTTGCTTTGGGGGATGGGTAAATGATCAAACTTACTTTCGGCGGGAAAATCGGTATCCAGCGCAAAGCCGCCCGCGCGGTGCACTTCGGCAATCATCTGCGGCAGGCGATGGTATGTTTGCGGGCCAAACACCATGTTCACATAAGGCGCGCGCTTTTTAATCTCGGCCCCTTCGGCCTGGGCCACGCAGCCGGCCACCGCAATTAAACTTTCGCGTTTTTTCTGGTGCGCGCGCATGCGGCCCAGCTCGCTGAATAATTTTTCGGTGGCTTTTTCGCGAATGTGACAGGTGTTGAGGATGATCAGATCGGCGCTTTCGGCGTCCTCGGTGGGCGCATAACCGAGGGGGGCCAGTACCTCGACCATTTTCTGGCCGTCGTACACATTCATCTGACAGCCCCAGTTTTTCACATAGACGTGGCGTTTCCCTTGCATGGGTGCCGTTGTAGAGGGTTTGCGCCCAAAAACAAGGATTTTCGGCGGGATTATCTTGGCAATTTTCTCTCTCAATGCCTTTCCCCATAGATTTTCTGCTGGCCCTTTGGGGCGTTTGGGGCTATAAAGAGCCTCTGTACAGCATATTTACCAAGGTGCACCAATGGCTTACCGTGTTGATCCCAGCTTGCCAGCCGCGCCCACAGTGGTGAAGCGGGCCGATTATCGTCCGCCTGAATTTCTGGTTGATCATGTGCGCCTGCACATCAACATCGCGCAGCCGCTTGTCACCGTGCACAATGTTATGGCGCTCCGCCGCAACCCTGCCGGCAAGGGCAAAGGCCCCCTGGTGTTGGAGGGTGAGTATCAAACCCTGCAAACAATTATTGTGGATGGCCACGCGCTGGCGCCCAAAGAATATGTTTTAACGCCGCACACGCTCACCATCAAAAAACCGCCAGAGGCGGGAGTGGTCGAAGTGATCAGCACCCATGATCCGCACAAAAACACCGCGCTTTCGGGGCTTTATGCGTCGGGCGGCGGCATGCTGAACACGCAAATGGAGCCAGAGGGTTTCAGGCGCTTCACCTATTACCCCGACCGGCCCGATGTGCTGGCCACATTCACCACGCGTATTGAGGCGGACGCGAAAAATTATCCCGTGCTGCTGTCAAACGGCAATCTCATCAAACAGGGTAAACTGGCCGGCGGGCGCCACTTTGCCGAGTGGGAAGACCCCCACCCCAAGCCGTGTTATTTGTTCGCGCTGGTGGCGGGCAAGCTGGCGGTGGTGAAAGACCAGTTCCAAACCCGTTCAGGCCGCAAGGTGGCCATTGAATTTTATGTGATGGCGGGCCAAGAAAAACTGACCGACATCGCCCGCAAGGCCCTGAAAGATGCCATGGCATGGGATGAGCGCGCCTATGGCCTTGAATATGATCTGGACAGATTTATGGTGGTGGCCACGCCCTTTTTCAATATGGGCGCCATGGAAAATAAGGGCCTGAACATTTTTAACAGCGATTGCGTGCTGGCCGACCCCGCCACCACCACCGATGGCGATATTGAATTTGTCGAACGCGTGGTGGCGCACGAATATTTCCACAACTGGACGGGTAACCGCATCACCTGCCGCGATTGGTTTCAGCTGAGTTTGAAAGAAGGCCTGACCGTTTTTCGTGAACAACAGTTTATGGAACAGCAGCACGATGTGGCGCTGATGCGCGTGGCCGAAGTGCGCGGCCTTCGCAGCCGGCAGTTTGCCGAAGATGCGGGGCCAACCGCGCACCCCGTGCGGCCCGATCAATACCAAAGCATCGATAATTTTTATACCGCCACGGTGTATGAAAAAGGTGCCGAAGTGTGCCGCATGCTGCACACTCTGGTGGGCGATGCCGGCTGGCGCATGGGCATGCAAACCTATGTGCAACGGCACGATGGGCAGGCCGCCACGTGCGATCAATTTGTGGCCGCCATGGCCGATGCCAACCGCAAAGATTTTGCGCAGTTCATGCGCTGGTACAGCCAGGCGGGCACCCCCACCCTGTACATCACCACCAAATATGATGCGCGCAAAAAAGTCTCGCAGCTGATGGTGAAGCAAACCTGCCCGCCCACGCCGGGTCAGGCCAAAAAACAGCCTTTTCATTTGCCGCTTTCTGTGGGCCTGCTCGATCATCGCGGGCGCGCGCTGTTCCCCACACGCGTGCTGGAAATGACCAAGCCCAGCCAGGTTTTTGTTTTTCACAATGTGGCCACCAAGCCTATCTTTTCATTGCCGCGTGGTTTTTCGGCGCCTGTGCGTATCGATTTTGCGCGCGAGGATGCCGAACTTTATTTGCTGCTGGCGCACGATGCCGATTTGTTTGGCCGCTATGATGCCGCCCAACAACTCTACAAAAAATATCTGCTGTCGGCCGTGGGGCAGAAAAAATTGCCGCCCGTGCCCCCTGCTTTATTAGAGGCGTTGAAGGCAGTGTTAGTTGATGCCAGCATGGCGCCATCGTTCAAGGCAATGCTGCTGAACCCACCCAGCGAGCTGGAATTGGGGCTGGAGCTTGAAAACGCCAAGCGCGCCATTAATCCTGATGATGTGCACGCCGCGCGTGACCATTTGCGCATCAGCATGGCCGCCGCGATGGAAACAGAGTGGCTGGAAACGTACAACCGCCAAAAGCCCGATGCGACATTGTGGGATGGCCAAACCATGGGCCAGCGCGCGCTGAAAAACTTGTCGCTGGCTTATTTGTGTTTGCTGAACCCCAAAAAATATGCGCCGCTGGCCACAAAGCAAACCGCCAGCAAAAACATGACCGAGGTGTTGGCGGCGCTTTCGGCCCTGGTGCGCGCGGGCGGCAAGGCGGCCGATGATGCGCTGGCCGCGTTTGCCAAAAAATGGGGCAAGAATGATATGGTCATGCACAAATGGCTGGCGGTGCAGGCGGGTGCCCAACGGGCCGATGTGGTGGCGCGCATCAAAAAACTGCTGAAGCACCCGGCGTATGATTGTAAAAACCCCAATGCCGTGCGGTCTCTGCTGGGGGTGCTGGGCAAGGCGAATGAATGGGGCTTCCACGCGGCCGATGGCAGCGGCTATGCCCTGCTGGCCGAAGAAATTGCAAAGCTGGATGCGCTGAACCCCCCCATGGCGGCGCGGTTGGTGCTGTCGTTTGAACGCTGGCGCGCGTATGAACCCAAGCGCCAGAAATTGATGCAGGCGGCCCTGCAAACACTGGTTAAAACCGGCACCCTCTCGCCCAACACCGCCGAACAAGTAGGGCGCGTGGTGGCCTAAGGCCATCATTATGGTTAACACAGGCTGAAAATAATGGCGGGCTTTTTATGGAAGGGTGGGGCGTGTTATATAATAATCCTGCACACCAAGTATCCAAGTGGTTTTGGCCAGAAGCGTAGATGAAAACTTACAGGAGATTTTTATGCCAATTTTATTCGATCTCATCAAATCAATCCCCGGAATTACTCCAATTAACGTCAAAAAAAACGCTGAGACACCACGTGTGTTTGTTCGTATCGCAGGCCCAATAGAATGGATGGGCACTGGGAAAGGTTTGGGGGTAAAGACAGCTGAAAATGCTGTGGGCAATGTTCCCGAAGGTGTTTTAATGGCGATTGATTTTGGTGAAGATCTTCCAGCTTTAGCCAAAGCGCAAACAGCAGAACAGGTTTTAGAAGTTATGCGTGGCCCAAATTGGGATATCTATGTTTTTGGTTTAACTGATATGACCAAGGCAGGTAAAGCTGTTGCAAGCTCTGATTTTGTTGCAGGTAGAAAAACAAACGTAATGTTGAGTAACAATGCTGTTGATATATCAGAGGCATGGATTAAAAGCAATACAGATCAATCAGGCAGACCAAGACCAGAACAAGATTATCTTTCACCAGTCCGTGATATCAAAGCCAAGTTAGGTGATGTTGAATATGGTAAACTTGTTCACTTAATGGCAGATGGGTTGCCTAACTTTATTGCATATCCAGAAGCTGAAGGGGATGCAAAGTACCCAGAAATGTATCGTGGGGAAGAAGGAAGAAAGCTGAGAGTGGCCGCTGCTGAAAGTTTGTTGGAAAGTTTTGCAACAGTGAGATCTGAATGGAGAGCGCCAACAGAAGGTGTGGCCTATGTTTATCAAGGCGAACACCCTTTACATGTGGATACAGGTGCTGGGACATATACTCTTACAAAGGGTATGGCTTTGGTGGACATTGAAAATGGAAAAGAGCATCACACTGTTCACTCAACAGAATTCGGGGACGCTCAGGCCCGACAGTTATATGTCTTGCCTGATGGAAAAAAAAGTCTTTCTGATTTTCCAGCCGCAGGTTTTGTTGTTGATCAATCTGGAATTCCAGCATTAAGCCCGAAAACTGGCGCGCTCAGCAAAGTAAAAGAAGAGGTGACGAAGACGCCCCCCCCAAGTGCGCTCCGCAGGTTGGGCGCAACTCTGTATCGGTGGTTTTTTGACTCAAAATACAAGCTTTGATCAAGGCATTACTTGATCAAAGCATCAAACAACCCACGGGCCGCCACTTTTTGGGCCTCGCGTTTGTTTTTGCCGGTGGCCTGCACGGGGGCGCAGCCGGGCAGGCTCACCTCGATGATAAATTCGGGGTTATGCGCCGGGCCGGTTTGCCCCACAACCTTATAGGTGGGCAGGGGCAGCCCGCGTGATTGCGCAAGCTCTTGCAGCGCCGATTTCGGGTCGGCCACCGTGGCGGGCTGGGGCTGCATGTGCGGCGCCCATAACTGCCGCACCAGCGCGGTGGTGGTTGTCAGCCCCGCATCGAGGTACACCGCGGCGATAAACGCTTCGGCCGCATCGGCCAGCACGGTGGCGCTGAAGGTTCCCTTGCGTTCGCTTTTGGCCACCACCAAATGTTGATCAAGCGCCAGCGCCTGCGCCACCGCCGCGCACACATCGCGGTTGACCAGTTGCGCATGCTGCTTGGCCATTTCGCCTTCACGCGCCTCGGGGTGTTGTTCATACAGCCATTCGGCCATAATTAAACCCAGCACGCGATCGCCCAAAAATTCCAGCCGCTCAAACATGCTGGCGTGCTTGCCCTTGCGGCGCGAGGGATGCAGCAGCGCCGCCTCTAGCAAGGCCGGATTTTTGAAGGTGTGGGGGAGGGTGTGAGATTTGATGGGCATGTTGGGCAAACGTTGTAAAATCAGCCTAGCGAATTATTCGGGGCACTGAAAGACTCGGGCTATTGCTTGCCATGCCGGAGTGTGCGATGCGCGTGTTAATCTACGCAATGGATGCCGTTGCTCTTGAATCGCCTCAGGATCAAGCGCATGGCGCACAAGCTGTTTGGCAAAAGACTCCACAGCCAAACGAAATGGATTATCTTCATGGCTTAATGATGTCAGCGGACGGGATGCAAGGACGCCGTTTTGAATTGTTGTCAACTTAGCGGGTTGCAAAACCATCAGGCTCGCCACAATCCATTCGCGCTGAATGGGTGTTTTTTTCACTTCGTGATGCGATAAAAGTTCGAAGATCGTATCAATAAGGGCTTTGTTCTGACGATCAAATTGTTCGCAGCTTTTTATGGTTGCTGGCGCGACTCTGTGGTTTTTTCTTCTTTTTCTTAAAACTGTGGGGGGCGGGCGGTTATGTCGTCCTGCTTTCGGCATCATTATTTTATACAACAAACAAGTGAAACTAATTACACAATTTTTTGAAACAACCTGTCCCACCGCAGGGAAAAGGGCCAGCGCCAGAATTCATAAAACTGGGTATCGGCATCGAGGGAAAAGAAAATCATCTGCGCGGGGCCCACCAAATTTTCCTCTGGCACAAAGCCCACCAGCTGGGTGCGGCTATCTTGGCTGTTGTCGCGATTATCGCCCATGAAAAAATAATGGCCGGGCGGCACTTCAACGGGCCCAAAGTTATCCAGCGGCGCGTTGTCATATTCTTCGGCCACCACATAGGTCTGTCCATCGGCCGATGTTTCTTGATACTGGGTCACGGTGCGCAGTGGTTTATCGGCTTTATCGGCCATCATGGTGATGCCGAGGCGCGTACGCGGCAGCGGCTGATTGTTGACATACACCACGCCGCTTTTCACCTGAATAACATCGCCCGCCACGCCCACCAAGCGCTTGATATAATCAATGTGCGGTTGGCTGGGCAGCTTGAACACCACCACATCGCCGCGCCTGGGCTCGCGCTGCACCAACAATCGGCCCGGCACATTCAAAGAACCCATGGTGGTGGAAAGCGTGCTGTATCCGTAAGTGTATTTGCTGACAAACAAATAATCGCCCACCTGAAGGCCCGGCAGCATGGAGCCAGAGGGGATGTTAAACGGCTCGAACGCAAAGGCCCGAATAAGAATGGCAATAATGGCGGCGCCAATGATGGTACGCAGCGTGCCGCCGATGCTTGCGTCATCGTTGGCGGGCGGGGCGGGTTTGTATGTGTCGGTCATGCGTTGTGGTAACCTACGGCTGGTGTGTGGGCAAGGCGCTGATGATGACGCTGGCCGACGCCAGATCGCCTTCATCACACAAGCTCAGGTGAATAAACGGTATGGTGCCCGCAGGCAACAGCGCATGAAGCTGTTCGGCCGCGCCGTTATGCAATTCGATGGCGGGCTGGCCTGCCGCGTTATTGACCACGTCAATGCTGCGCAATGTCACGCCACCACGAAGGCCGGTGCCAAGCGCCTTGGCCACCGCTTCTTTGGCGGCCCAGCGTTTGGCCAGCGCGCGCGAAGGATGGGCATGTGTGTGGGCGTAGGCCCATTCGGCCGGCGTGAAAATGCGCTGCTGGCTTCTGTGGGGGTGCGCCTTCACCACTGCCGCCACGCGCGCAATGCTGACCATATCCACGCCGTGACCGAGGATCATGGCCGCGCCGCGCGAACGGCAATGTTTTTCAACGACAGCTGAAGCCCCAGTGACGATAAAATGCGGGTCAGCGTATCGAGCCGCGGATTACCGCTGACCGACAAGGTGCGATAAAGCGTTTCGCGGCTCAGTTTTGCTTTGCGTGCCAACTTGCCCATGCCGCCCTGGGCCTCGGCCACATATTTCAGGGCAGCCATGAACAGCTCGGGGTCGCCATCAGCCAAACATTCTTCAAGATAGGTTTTGGCCACCGCCGGATCGGCCAGCATGTGGCGGCGCGTCTCATCAAACGATTGTGATGAGGGGCGCAAAGATTTTTTGCGAAGTGTTTTGGTCATGATGTTCTCTCCCTGTAGTCGGCCAAATATTTTTGAGCCTGCGCGATGGTGCGTTCCTGATTTTTTTTATCTGATCCCGCCAAAAGCAGGATGATCTGCCCCCTCACCACGGTGAAAAAAATCCGATAGCCTGATCCCGCATGATCACGCATTTCAAACAACCCCTTGGCCCCTGCAAGCGCCTTCCAGTCGCCAAAATTGCCGTGGGCCGCCCGATCGATGCGGGCCAGCAGACGGGCTTTGGTTGTGGCATCTTTCAGGCCCAAAAGCCACGCCCGAAAAGGGATGGTGCCGGTACGGGTCTGGTATTCAAGAACCTGATAGCGCATGGATCCACTCTTTGGAATGTATCTTATAAGCTACAACATGTCAAGTTGAATGAACATGGTCAATCGGCCCGTTGGCAACCTGCTGGGCGCTGCAAATAACCCCTATCATCTGCCGCACCACAGCATCCAGCCCGTGCCACAGGGCTTCGCCCACCAAAAAGTGGCCGATGTTCAGTTCTTCCACCTGTGGAATGGCGGCCACCCTGCCGGCATTATCAAACGTCAAACCGTGGCCGGCGTGGATGCGCAGGCCAAGCCGCGCGCCCAAGGCGGCGGCCTGCGTCAATCGCTGCAATGCATGCGCCTGGTGTTGATCATCGGCCGCGGCGTAGGGGCCTGTGTGAAGTTCAATGGCATGGGCGCCCAGCAGGGCGGCGGCCTGCACCTGCGCGTCATCGGCATCAATAAACAATGATACCTTGATGCCCGCGGCTTTCAGGGCCGAGACGCACGGCTGAATGTGATGTGAGAGGGCGACCAGATTTAATCCACCCTCGGTTGTCACTTCCATGCGGCGTTCGGGCACCAGACACACATAAGCGGGCCTGTGGTGACAGGCAATGGCGGTCATTTCGGCTGTCGCGGCCATTTCAAGGTTCAGGGGCGCCCTGATGTGCTGCATCAGCTGGGCCACATCGGCATCACGAATGTGGCGACGGTCTTCGCGCAGATGAATGGTGATGCTGTCGGCCCCTGCGGCCAAAACAGTTTCTGCCGCGCGCGTGATGCTGGGGTGGCCTTGCCCCCGCGCGTTGCGTAATGTGGCCACATGGTCAATATTGACCCCCAAGCGGACTTTGTGACGGACTGTTTTCATGCCCCAAGGATTAGCAAAAAAAGAGACACATCCCCAAACCGACCTTTTAGGGGCGGCCGCCCTGGGCGCGCCGCAGACCACCCCCCTGATGGCGCAATATCTGCGCCTGAAAAGCCAATATCCTGATGCCTTGCTGTTTTTCCGCCTGGGCGATTTTTATGAACTTTTTTTTGATGACGCTGAAAAAGCCAGCGCCGCGCTCGATCTGGCCCTCACGCGGCGGGGCGAACATGCGGGCCAGCCCGTGCCCATGTGCGGGGTGCCAGCGCATTCTTATGAAAATTATCTGGCGCGGCTGATACGGCAGGGCTTCAGGGTGGCGCTTTGTGAACAATTAGAAGCGCCGGAAGATGCCAAAAAACGCGGGCACAAAGCCATTGTGCTGCGCGATGTGGTGCGCCTGATCACGCCCGGAACCTTGACCGAAGATACGCTGCTGGAGGCCAAACAGGCCAACCATCTGGCCTGTCTTGTGGAAGGCGATAACAATTTTGCCCTGGCGTGGATGGATTTGAACCAGGGCCAGCCCTGCTGCGTGATGCTGGAGGCGGCCGCCCTGGGCGCGCAGCTGGAACGTTTGCAGGCGGCCGAAATTTTAATGCCGCAACCGTTGTGGGAAACCATGGGGGGCACCCTCTTGCCGCCGTGGCGATCGGCCGTGGTGCCGCTGCCGCCGGCGCGTTTTTCGGTGCCGAATGCTGACAAGCGATTGAAGGATATTTATCACACCGCCTCGCTGGATGTGTTTGGCGATTTTGCGCCCGCTGAAATATCGGCGCTGGGCAGTTTGCTGGATTATGTGATGCTGACCCAAAAGCAGCGCCCCAGCCATGTGCAGCCCCCGCTGCGTCAACAATCGTATGATTTTTTGCATATCGATGCCGCCACCGCCCGCGCGCTTGAACTGACGCGCACCCAGCAGGGTGATCGCAAAGGCAGTGTGCTGCACGCCATCGATGCGACCGAAACAGCGGCCGGCGCACGCCTGCTGGCGGCACGACTGGCGGCCCCCTTGACCGATATCTCAGCCATCAACGCGCGGCTGGATGCTGTGGATTATGGGAAAAATGATCACGATGTGCGCGACAAAATACGCCATCATTTGCGCGAATGCCCCGATGTGGTGCGCCCCCTGACCCGTTTGGCGCTGGGGCGCGGCGGCCCGCGTGATGTCTCGGCCATCAGGGTGGCATTATCGCAGGCCGCGCAAATTCGCCGCACGCTGCTGCCCTTGCTGAAAGAATTGCCGGCCGACTTGGCCACCGCCGCACACCAACTGGGCGATCATGCTGATTTGCATGATGACTTGTTGCGCGCCCTGCGCCCTGATCTGCCGTATCTGGCCCGCGAGGGGGGCATGATTGCGCCCGGATATTCGCCCCCGCTGGATGACTTGCTGGCGCTCCGCGATGATGCCCAGCGTTTGATGATGCAATTGCAGCAGCGCTATGCGCAGATGACGGGCATTGCATCACTGAAAATCAAACACAATCAGATTATGGGCTATGTGATCGAGGTGACGCCCACGCACGCCGAAAAATTGCTGGCCGATACGCACCATTTTATTCACCGCCAGACACTGGCCAATGCCGTGCGCTTTACAACAACCGAGTTGGCCGAGCTGGCCCGAAAAATTCTGGGCGCGGCCGAACAGGCTTTGGCGTTAGAGCTGAAAATTTTTGCCGATGTGTGCAGCAAAGTTTTGGCGCGACAGGCATCGCTGCGCCACATGGCCGAGGCCTTGAGCCAGATCGATGTGACCATGGCGCTGGCCGCCCTGGCCCACCAGCACCAATGGGTGCGCCCCCAGATGGTGGATGACCCCGTGATGGATATTCAGGGTGCCCGCCACGTGGTGGTGGAAGCCGCCATGCGCCAAGCGGGCCAAGAATTTATTCCCAACGATTGCGCCATGCACAATACATCGCGCCTGTGGCTGATGACAGGCCCTAATATGGCCGGAAAATCAACCTTTCTGCGGCAAAATGCCCTGCTGGTTCTGCTGGCCCAAATGGGCAGCTATGTGCCCGTTACCCACGCGCGCATGGGCGTGGTCGATAAACTTTTTGCGCGCGTCGGGGCGTCTGATGAACTGGCGCGCGGGCGCAGCACCTTTATGGTGGAAATGGTGGAAACCGCCATTATTCTGCAGCAAGCCACACAGCGCAGCTTTGTGATTATCGATGAAATTGGCCGCGGCACCGCCACCTATGATGGTATGGCCATTGCCTGGGCCACGCTTGAACATTTGCACAACATCACGGGCTGTCGGGGGTTGTTTGCCACGCATTATCATGAACTGACCCAGCTTGCACAAACGTTATCCGGCGTGCATCTGGCCACCTTGCAGGTGCGCGAATGGCAGGGGCAGATTATTTTTATGCACACGGTGGTGGCGGGCAAGGCCGATCATTCCTATGGCGTGCATGTGGCGGCGCTGGCGGGCATGCCTGCCGCGGTGGTGGCGCGCGCGCGCGATTTGCTGCAGGGGTTTGAGGCGGCCGCCCCCGCACCTCTCCCTCCCGCATCCGCACTCCCCACATCCCCGGCAATCAGGGGCGGGGTGGCACTGCCTGGTTCTCCTGACCCCCATGCCATCCCTCAGCCTCTGCCGCAGGAAGGGTTGCGCCGCATGGCCGATGAGATGCTGGCGCGGCTCCAATCGCTCGATCTCAACACCCTCTCGCCCAAACAGGCGTGGGATATGCTGGAAGACATGCAAAAAAACACTGCGCGGAGTGGGTGAAAGTAATAGGGCTGGTGA
>RFNS01000268.1 GCA_009927055.1 Alphaproteobacteria bacterium
CGCCGCCCAAAAGATAATTAAAGGCGTTGCCAACCCCTTGCGATGTCTGCGTCTGCCTGTCTTGGCTGAAGCCCGCCAGCAGCAGCGTGTTGCCACTGCGCAGCATCGATTGCTGCACAAACACACGGCTGGTGGTGCGGGGCAGCTGCACCGAATTGCCTTGGCCGCTGGTGAACTGATCAACGCCCAAAAGATCAATCAAGCTGAGAGAATATTGAAGAAGAATACGGCCATCGGGCAGCTGACGCGGCGTAAGCTGCATGGTAAAGCCTTCGCGCACGGTGCCAGGCGTGATGGTTTCGGTCGATGATCCGCCATCCACCGCCGTGCTAGAAATTTGCGAGACATAGTTGGTATCGTTACCAATGCGGCGCACCACGGTGCGGTTGTTCAGCGTGGTCATGGGGAACTGCGCCACGCGCACATTGTCGCTGATGCTGTTCAGCACGTCGGCCACCACATTCACACGGCCCACGGCCTCTGTATCCAACACCACGGCCGACAGGCGGCTGGCCCCCGAAATGGCGGCCTGCGTTGGCCCTGTAAAGGTATCAACAAACGGGGCGATTTTATCGAACACCGTATTGAGGGTGAGCGAGAAGTTTTCATTCTCGGCCAAATCAACCGTATAAACTTCCACATTAATGGCGATTTGGCGGGCCAGAAGTTTGTTTTGCTGCTCAATATAGCTGGCGATGGTTTTCATATTCTCGGCGGTGGTGGTCACCGTAATGGTGCCCGCACTTTCAGAGACAAGGGCCGTGCCCTGTCCGCCCAGCAAATTATCAACCGAGGTTTTAATCTCATCCCAGAAATCCAGCTCGGCCTCCAGCGTCGATTCCTGCTTCAAGGCATTGCTGCTGCCACTGCCGCCCGATGAACTGCCGCCCGATGACGAGCTTGAACTATCGCCCGATACTTCGTCGGTGTATTTTGATGTGCCGGGCAAGGCTTCCACCACAAACACGCGCGTTTCATAGCGCGCCATAGTGATGGCCCCGCCATCATACCGCCAGTTCAGGCCGTTATAATTGGCAATCTGGTTCAGAAGGCCCGACAGCGCCCCTTCGTACGAGACAGGCATGGTCTGGCTGCTCATGGCCTCGGCCCCGGTACCAAGCCGCACCGGAATCCCGCTCTGGCCCGAAATGGTGGCCAGCAAATCACTCAGCGCCACAGGTTCGGCGCTGGCATAGGCAATGGCGCGCGGACGTTCCACCCGTTCGGGCAACGGTTGCCCGTTACGCAGGCGCATGGCCGTGCTGCCGGCCCATACGCGGTCGGTCACCGTCAGGGATTGATGCTGGATGCGCTGCGAGGGTGTTTTGGCCAACTCAATATTCTGCTGGGCCTGGTTGGCCGCTTCTTCCATGCGTTCGCGATTTTCCTGCACGCTGCAGGCCGAGAGCAACCCCAGCGCCAAAACAACACCCGCCAAACGACCGAAAGAAGAAAAAGTCATGCGCTCACTCGCCATAATTGTTGCCACGGGTTTCAACCACCAACAGTTTTTGTCCGGCGGCGGGGTTATCATGCAGGCGGCCAATGGGCTGGGGCTGGGCCGATTCAAACGCCCCGATCAGCTGTCGCACGGCATCTTCATAGCTGCCGCGCACTTCCACGCTGGCCTTCAACGGAAAATCATACTCGGCCGACCACACAAGCTCGGCCCCCGAACGGGCTGACCATTCTTGCAACACTTCACGCAGACTGCGGCCTTTATCGGCGCGCCACATATCGTCGCCCTGCGGCGCATCAATGGGGGTCGATGGCATAAGGGATGCAGAAGCAGCCACAGGTGATGCGGGCGGCAGCGGATCCAGCAAAGATACAGGCGCAGGAGCCGGTTCAGGTGGCAAAATCTCTGCCACGGGGGTGGGCGGCACAGCTGCTGGCGGCGCCTCGACCATCATCTGCGGGCTTTCCGTGCCTTTCATGTTGATGCGCACGATGTTGCCATCAATCTTGCCTTCCATGCCATAGGCGGCCAGCATGGTCTGCAAGGCTTCGGGCCAGGGTTTATCGCCCCGCCATGAGACATTTTGGCTAAGATTAATGCCAGAGCCGGTTGAATAGACATAGCTGGGCGGAATAATTTGGCGCAGCGCCACCGACAGCGGAATATCATCGGCAAAGCCTTCCACTACCGCATCCTGTCCGCCACTCAGATACAATTGATCGCTGGCGGTGCCAACGGGCGGCAACAACGCCTCAGATTCAGCCACAGGCGGGGCCGAAGGGGCCATGGTCAGCGGTGTGGATGTGGGCGCACGGAGAGCACCAGAATTATTATGGCCTTCCACAATGACGGGCGAAATGGGGGGAAGTTGCTGGGCGCTGCCCACGGGCGGGCGCGATACGGGTGGGCGCGATGGTGCGCGGCCCGCGGCGTTACCGCCCCCAATAATAACCGGCGCCTGCGAATAGCCAGCCACAGGCGGCGGCGCATATTGCGGATCGGGCGCATAGTTGCCCGTAGGCGCCAGCCAGCGAAAGCCCACGTTTTGAACCTGATAGCCTGCCTTGGCAGGGAGAGAGATGGCGGCCGCCGCCATGGCAAGAGCAAGAAGTGACGCGAATCGCATGTGTGTCCGATGCATGTTCAACCAGAAAAGTTAAAGGAAAAATTGATGCCGACCAACAGCTGCGCGCAAGTTTGTCATATTCGCATCGCCGCTGTGCGAAGTTTGCAACAAGA
The DNA here is from genome assembly GCA_009927055.1 of Alphaproteobacteria bacterium. Classification (GTDB taxonomy): domain Bacteria; phylum Pseudomonadota; class Alphaproteobacteria; order UBA9219; family RFNS01; genus RFNS01. Next base: position 2,699 of record RFNS01000268.1, read on the forward strand.
TAACCCCTAACACAACTTCCAGCCCTAACGCATCAGTTATTAAGAAGTGGTTGCTTGATCATCGGCCCTGACGGGGTGGGCGTTCTGAATAACTCAGCTGATGATCCAGCCGCACATCATCCAGGCCCGCAGGCTCTTGGTGTAACAGCACCGCCGCCCCAGGATAGGCCCTTAATAAGCGTTGTTCGGCGTCGTCGGCAATATCGTGCGCCATAGTCAGCGAGAGATGGGGATCAAGTTCTATATGCATCTCGATAAAGGCGCGCTGGCCATCGTGCCGTGTGCGCAAATCGTGCACCCCTTTGACGCGCGCATCGGCCCGCACCAACTGCACAATGTTTTGCCTGTCATGCTCGGGCATTTCGCGGTCCATCAGCACATCAATGGCCGAGGCGACAATCCGTCGCGCACTCACCAGCATAAACACGGCCACACCCATGGCCAGCACAGGATCAACCCACGCCACCCCTGTTTGACTGGTCACCACCAACGACAGCAACACACCCACATTCAGATAAGCATCGCCGATGTAATGCAGCCTGTCGGCCCTGATGGCTAGTGACCCTGTGCGCCGCACAACATAGCGTTGATAGGCCACCAGCAGCCATGTCACCGCCAACGACAAACACATCACCCCCATGGCCAGCGGCACATGCGTGGGCATGATGGGGTTAAACAAACGCTGGCTGGCTTCATACATCAGCAGCGCGGCCGAGCCGGCCACAAAAGCTGCCTGGGCCAGCGCGGCCAAAGGTTCGGCCTTGCCATGACCATAGCGGTGATGCGCATCGGCGGGTTTTTGCGCTTTCATCACCCCCAGCAGCGTGATGGTCGAGGCCATCACATCCATGGTTGAATCGGCCAGCGCCGCCAGCACCGCCACAGAATCGCCCAGCACATAGGCCACCAGCTTGGCAACCAGCAACACCGATGCTGCACAAAGGCTGGCCAACGCCGCACTCTGGCGCAGCGTGTTGTTAGAGATATCAATCACTGCCCAACGTCTCGGCCAGGTGTTGCAGCGGCGTTTGCCAATCGGCAAAGTGTGATTGTCTGAACAGGCGCACGCTGTTGTACCACGGGCTATCGGTGCGGTGGGTCAGCCACCGCCAATCGGCCCCCAGCGGCAGCAGCACAAAAGTTTTCAGGCCCATGGCGCCGGCCACATGCGCGGTGGCCGTATCGACCGTCACCAAACCATCCAGCTGCGAAAGCACTGCCGCCAAATCGGCAAAGTTTTGGGTTTTATCGCCCCACATCACCATGTTGGGGCGTTTTTTTTCTGATGGCGCGTACATTGTTTGCTCGTCCTCTGGCAAGTCGGCAGGGCGCGTCAGCAAAAACCAATCAATATTTTTTGTGAAAAGTTGGTCAAAATAGCCAAGCGGAATCGATCGCCGCGCATCGTGCGCGTGCTTGGGGTTGCCGCGCCACACCAGCCCCCAGCGCGGGCGCGGGCCTTTGGGCAACACCACATGCGGGGGCACATGAACACCGTGAAGATACCCCGAAGTGCCGGGGATATTTCCCCCATGCGTGTCACAACGCGCCGGCCAATCCATGGGCAGGGTTTGAACATCGGCCACCACGCGCTTGATGTCCTCCAGCAGCACAACCTCATCGGCCAGGGCCGCCATCTGCAGCAAGGGGGCGAGCGGGGGGCGCGCGGCATAAATGATATGGGCGCCCTGCTGCCGAAGCAGCGGCAGATATCGCCACATCATAATATTATCGCCAAAGCCTTGTTCATCGGCCACCAGCAAACGCCGACCGGCCAGGCTCTCGCCCTGCCATACGGGCATATCCTCGCGCACATATTTTAAGCCCGTCACCGCTTTGAAGCGCCACGCATAATTTTTCCACCCTGCCGCGTCATCGCCCATCGCCATCTGCTGCATGGCATGATGAAAATGCGCGCTGGCATCATCGGGCGCCGCCTTGATGGATGACGCATAAGCCGCCAGCGCTTCATCATAACGGCCCAGCGCATGCAGCGTTTGCCCATAGTTGTTCCACATCTCAGAGGCGCGGGCATCGGCCGCGAGCGCCTTTTCATAATAAGGCAGGGCCAAATCTTCGCGCTGCTGGTTGTGCCAGCGAAGCCCCACGCCAAAATAATGCCGCGCCTGCAACCCTCTCAAAGCCGGCTGCTGCGGGCTGTTTTTTTCCAGCCAGAACAGGTGCACGGCGGCGGCCGGAAAATCATCCACCTTCAGCATCACCTCGGCCGCCTGCAGGCGAAACAACGCGCTGTTGGGGTCGGCGTTCACGGCCTCGGCGATCAACGCGGCGGCGCGCGCGGGCTGACCATCATCGGCCAGCGCCAGGGCCAGCAAGGCTTTCACATCGGCGCTGTTATTGTTAGCCAGCACATTTTCATACGCCTTCACCGCCTTGGGGATTTTTCCCCGACGGTGATAATCCATCGCTTGCTGAAGTGTCGCCATTACAGCAACCGCTGTTCAACCCACACAATGCGCAGAATGTTGGTGTTGCCCGGCGTGCCAAAGGGCACACCCGCCGTCACCACCAGTCTGTCGCCAATGCTGGCCAACCCGTGCTGATGCGCCAGCACCATGGCTTTATCCACCATCTCGGCAAAATCGTGCACGTCATCGGTGTGCACGGGGTGCACGCCAAACGATAAAGCCAGCCGCCGCGCGGTTTCTCGCTTCGATGTTAAACACATAATGGGCACCGGCGGCCGTTCGCGCGCGGCGCGCAGCGTGGTGCTGCCCGAGGTGGTGTAGGTCACAATCGCCGCCGCATCAATCGTTTCCACCACCATGCGCGCGGCGGCGGTAATGGCGTCCGCCGCGGTGCTTTGCAAATCGGGGTGGGCGGCGGCCAGCATGCGCCGATATTCTGGGTCAACATGAATGTGCCGCGCGATTTTATCCATGGTGGCTACTGCTTCTAGGGGATATTTCCCCGATGCGGTTTCAGCCGAGAGCATAATGGCATCGGCCCCATCATAAATGGCGTTCGCCACGTCTGAGGCTTCGGCGCGCGTCGGTGTGGGCGCGCTGATCATGCTTTCCAGCATTTGGGTGGCCACAATCACCGGCTTGCCCAGCGCGCGCGCCTTGCGCAAAATGTGTTTTTGAATGCTGGGCACTTCTTCCAACGGCATTTCAACGCCCAAATCGCCGCGCGCCACCATCACGCCATCGGCCACATCCAAAATGCGTTGCAGCGATTGCACGGCCAACGGTTTTTCAATTTTCGCCATCACGGCCGCGCGGCCGGCCACCAGGCGTTTGGCTTCTTGCACATCGTCGGGGCGCTGCACAAACGATAGCGCCAGCCAATCGACCCCCAGCTGCATCGCCACATCTAAATCGCGTTTATCTTTGTCGGTCAGGGCTGAGATGGGCAGCAGCACATCAGGAATATTCACGCCCTTGCGATCGGATATTTTGCCGCCAACCTTCACCACCACATCCAAATGATCAGGGCTTTGCCCCACCACCTGCAAGGCAATTTTTCCATCATCGCACAACAACAGGGTGCCCAGCTGCGCGGCCTGAAAAATTTCGGGGTGCGGCAAGGGCGCGCGGGTGGCGTTGCCGGGCGTTGTGTCCATATCCAGCCTGAAACTTTGCCCCTGTTCCAGCATCACATGGCCGCCGTCAAACGTGCCGAGGCGAATTTTCGGCCCCTGCAAATCGCCCAGCACACAAAGAGGGTGCTGCAATTCTTTTTCCACGCCGCGAATTATTTCCATGCGGGCCTGATGATCGGCGGCCGTGCCGTGGCTGAAATTCAGCCGAAAAACATCGGCCCCCGCGCAGGCCAGCGATTTGATCATCTCATGCGAGCTGGTGGCAGGCCCCAGCGTGGCCACAATTTTGGTGCCGCGCTGGCGGTGCAAAGGCGTCGAGGTCATAACACGTTATAGCGAAAAAAAATGTGTGATGATAGTGTGATGATTAGCCCAATAACGGCCGTTCGGTCGATGTGTGAGTATTATTCATTTGGTCTACCAACTTCTGCGTGTGGCTTGACTGTAACTCTCCCACAACGCCCTCCTCTCTTTTGACTTCGCCTAACCCCGTCGTATACAATCCGGTATAAGTGATTTTGCCATTGGGCTGTTGTGTAAAACTTGTGCCCCTGAGTGTGTAAGAATCCCCATGTTTACCTGTAAACTCGGCACCTTCCTGCACATTCAATCGCAATTGCCCGCTAACAGGGTCCCTATCCACCTGAACCCTATCAGGATGACCAACAGAGATCCCTTTCTGACGCAGCGCCGCAATCATCTTATATTTCGCCTCTTGTAACTCCGGACTTAGGGGCATGTTTTGCAATGCTCCATAAGGATGCCCTGAACCAAAGTTAGACGATAAAGATGTATAGGTCATCGCAGCATCATACAACAAAACCGTTCAATGATTCTTTATTTTAATGATCAATTAACCAAACAAATATTGCAGGCGGCTTTAGGGCTTGAGGAAGGTATCATAGATGGTGTTATAGATGGTGTGATAGACGCCACGCAAAGCTTGCCCTAGGCTGTGGGCTGGCCCTGAGGCGGGGAGTTGCAGTTCGCCTTGAACGTGCTCGGTCAGAAGTCCCGCGCCTTGGAGTTTTTGACGCCCCTCATATGTCACCTTTCCTTCGTTTTGCCCGGGGGGGAACCATGGAGAACCTTCCCTGCTCATGGCAAACCATGGAAGCTCCAATGCCAGCGAATGACCATTGGGCATTTTAATGGTTGCACGATCACTGGTAATATGGTGGCCGTACATGTTGATTTTATATTGAATGTTACCATCAAGCGTCACACCACGAGCTTTTAAGATATCCAAATATTCTTGCTTCTTTAACGCGTAGCGGTCCTGGCCTGCAGAGGCTGTCAGATTGACCATGGTTGATGATGATGCTCCGCCCATAATGTCAGCCCCCATAATGTCAGTATCATAAACACTCTGTTAAAAAAAATGATGAACAATGGTTTTGTTTTTTATCATCCCCGTAAGTCCTTCAAATTTTGGGCATATTTTTCGGGTCCGCCGGCAAAGGTGGCCGTGCCGGCCACCAAAACGCTGGCGCCAGCCACCGCACAGGCGCACGCAGTCTCGGCATTCATGCCGCCATCCACCTCAATTTCCATGGGGCGGCCAAGGGCCTGCACGGCCTGCCGCAGCAGCCTGATTTTGCCCAAAGCATCGCGAATAAAACTTTGCCCGCCAAAGCCGGGGTTCACGCTCATCACCAGCACCACATCAATATCAGGCAACACATGATCGAGCACCGAAAGCGGCGTGGCGGGGTTGAGGACCACGCCGCATTTTTTGCCAAAACTTTTAATCAGCTGCAGCGTGCGGTGCAGGTGCGGCCCGCTTTCGGGGTGCACGGTGATGATATCGGCCCCCGCCTCGGCAAAGGCGGCCACGTAAGGGTCAACCGGCGCGATCATCAAATGCACATCAAACGGCAGGGAACTGTGGGGGCGCAGGGCCTTCACCATAGCGGGGCCGAAGGTGATGTTGGGCACAAAGTGGCCATCCATCACGTCAAAATGCAGCCAGTCGGCGCCGGCGGCGGTCATGTCGCGCACGGCCTGGCCCATGGCCGCAAAATCGGCCGCCAGAAGCGAGGGAGCAATTTTCACGGGCATGCGTCTGCTTTAGCGCGATCAGGGGGGAAGGTCCAGAAGGTTGTTGGGGCTATTTGTATTTATCCGGAATGGTGGCGACAATTTTCCCATTCATATCTCTCACCTCATGGGGAAGTAAACATTTAAGAATGCGCCCTTGGGTTATCTCTAACTTATGCTTCAGACCTCTTGAAAGATTGTGTCTATTCGGTGGAGAAACAGCAAAGACTTCTTTATGCGGCGCATGGTGTTCGATCATTCGAATGGCTGGTGATAAATCTGTATCGGCGCTGATCAAAAGCGCTCTATCAAACACATCTAAAAACGTATCGCGCACCATCGCAAGCGCAATATTAACATCGGTTTCCTTTTCTTCTCTCTGCATCCATTGCTTGCCGCACGACCTGCATGACGCTGGCTTATTTTTGAAGTTTCCCAAAACAGCGCGCACACCCATTGCCTGATTGGCTTTAACATAAGCCCTGTGTCGTTCGTATTTTTCTGGCATCCACGTGGCGTAAGCAGAAAAATAATTGACGCCCGAAAGCTTTTCATTGTCATGACGCACAATCGAATGTGATAATTTCCATAAGTCCACCCACTTTAATCGATCGTCGTGCAGTCCATCAATGGCGTGATAAAGATTAAACCCGTCGATGTAAGCGACCACTCGCTTCATGAAGAGACCTCGCCAAACAAAAAAGGGCCGCCCCGAAAGGCGGCCCCCGTCTGATGGGATATACCCAACAGGATGATGCATTAGTTATAGCAGAAATTTTTAAAATTTTCTTTCTTTTTTCATTGACTGTTACCCAGTCTTTCTATGAGGCCAATATCTTATCAATAACAATAACTTACCAAACGGCCTGCTGTCTCTGTTGTTTTCTGATGACTGATGCCCGATTACCGATGACTGATCACCGATTACTGATTCATACTCTCGAAAAAGTCGCCATTGGTTTTGGTGTTTTTCAGCTTATCCAGCAAAAATTCCACGGCGTCCGTCACGCCCATGGGCAGCAGAATGCGGCGCAGCACCCACATTTTGGTCATGGTCTGCTTATCTACCAGCAATTCTTCCTTACGCGTGCCCGATTTGGTAATATCAATGGCGGGGAAGGTGCGGCGATCAGACAGCTTGCGATCGAGGATCACTTCGCTGTTGCCGGTGCCCTTAAATTCTTCAAAAATCACTTCATCCATGCGGCTGCCGGTATCAATCAGGGCGGTCGCGATAATGGTAAGTGATCCACCTTCTTCAATGTTGCGCGCGGCGCCAAAAAAGCGTTTGGGGCGCTGCAGGGCGTTGGCATCGACACCGCCTGTCAGCACCTTGCCCGATGAAGGCACCACGGTGTTATAGGCGCGGGCCAAACGCGTGATGCTATCCAGCAAAATAACCACATCGCGTTTATGTTCAACAAGGCGTTTGGCTTTTTCAATCACCATTTCGGCCACCTGCACGTGGCGGGCGGCGGGTTCATCAAACGTGCTAGAAACCACTTCACCCTTCACGCTGCGCGCCATGTCGGTCACTTCTTCGGGGCGTTCGTCAATCAGCAGCACAATCAGGTACACATCGGGGTGGTTGGCCGTAATGCTGTGGGCAATGCTTTGCAGCAGCACGGTTTTACCGGTGCGCGGCGGCGCCACAATCAACCCACGCTGACCTTTGCCTTGCGGACACACCAAATCGATGATGCGGCCCGAATGATCTTTCTTCGTGGCATCTTCGCGCTCCAGCTTCAGCATTTTGTTGGGGTAAAGCGGCGTCAGGTTATCGAAATTGATGCGGTGGCGGAGTTTTTCCGGCTCCTCAAAATTCACTTTATCCACTTTCAGCAGGGCAAAATAACGCTCGCCTTCCTTGGGGGCGCGAATTTCACCTTCGACCGTATCGCCGGTGCGCATGCCAAAACGCTTCACCTGGCTGGGCGAGACGTAAATATCGTCGGGGCCGGCCAGATAATTGCTTTGCGCGCTGCGCAGAAAGCCAAAACCATCGGGCAAAACTTCCAACACGCCGCCGCCGAAAATATTCTGGCTGTTGGCGGCCAGGGCATTCAAAATGGCAAACAATAACTCTTGCTTGCGCATGCCGCTGGCATTTTCAATGTTCATTTCCTCCGCCAGCTTCAACAGCTCGGTGGCGTTTTTTGTTTTTAACTCATTGAGATTCATGGGATTTTTGACAGATGTGGTGGTTGAGAGGTGGAAAGGGCAATGATGAGAAAAACGGGCGGCCCCACGCGCCCCAAGGCATTTATCCCCCCTTTATACCCCGCCGGCAGCCCTGTGTCAAAGAAAAATCTGTGTCACAGAAAAAGAAGCGCGGGCTGTGTCTCAATGTGCCCCGCGGTGTTGTGGGTCTTTACCCCTCAAACTGGCTGGCCGAGCTATCGCCATAGCGGCGGCGCAGGGGCGAGATAACCGCCGGGCGCCAGCGCCCCAAAAGCCAGAACCGGAAGGCGCGCAGCGCTGCCTCAAACGTCAGGCCGCGCTGTTCAAACACCCAAAAAATCAGCATCAGCAGGCCCGCCACAATCAGCGTCCAGGGGCGGATGTGCAGCAGCACAAACATAAACACCACAAACAGCCGCGCATCCAGAAAAAAGAAGCGCGCCACCTTTTGCGTGTGCCGCCAGTGCTCGATAATCGTGTGCGTGCCGGGGATAACGGGCATGGCCCTACTTTACGCGCCCCTTAGTTGATGGAAGGTTACTGTGCCCAGATCTGTTGAGCACGCCCGCCCCCGCCAGCAGCCCGTTTTTGGCATTTCCCATCGTCGGCAGCCTTGCTAGCATGGGCCATGTCGTTCGATTTTTTGATGGTGGGCCTGGGCAATCCTGGCTCTGAATACGCGCATCATCGCCACAACATCGGCTTTATGGCGGCCGATGCGCTGGCCCAGCGCTGGCAGGCCAAGGCGTGGCAAAAAAAATATCAGGGCCTGATCACCGACATCATCCTGCCCACCGCCGATGGGCCACAGCGCGTGCTTTTGCTGAAGCCCCAAACTTTTATGAATCTCTCGGGCCAATCGGTTCAGGCGGCGGCGGCTTTTTATAAAACGCCGGTTGAAAAAATTTTTGTGCTGCATGATGAGATTGAGCTGATCCCCGCGCGCGTGCGCATCAAGCAGGGGGGCGGGCATGCGGGGCATAATGGGTTGAAATCGGTTGATGCGTGCGTGGGCC
>RFNS01000313.1 GCA_009927055.1 Alphaproteobacteria bacterium
CTCTGTTCAGGCCCCGCTTCGGGCTGAGGAGCGACAGGGTTAGCCATTGTTGTTTGCCTGTTCAGCAAGCCTTCTTAAGCGATCATCTGTCTTCAGGCGCGCTGCCCGCTGCGAGCGTCTTGTGATATAATCAAATGCCGCCCGCAATGAAGATCCAGCATCGCTGACGTGCGATCGTGCATGCGCAACATCGTGCCCCAAAGCATAGGCGCCGCTGCCAAAAACTGCGCCCACAGCCATGCAAAAGGCCAAACCAGGCCCAACACCCAGCATCGGCACCATGACAAAAAAAGCCACCGAAGTTGCCACGACCAACGGCACAATTGCCTTCATGCGCCACACCGCAATGGCCAAGGCGGCTTCTGTGTAAGGATGCGGCAGATAATTTTGATAAAATAATGCCATGTCACTCTTTTTGATTGTTCCCCAAAAATCTCTGAAGTATGTTGTCTCTGGTCTCGCGCCCCGAATGACCAACCATCGTTTGTAAGCATTCAATTGTCTTTCCAGCCAAGATTTTTTTTCTGTGCCTACGGGGAGTTCTGAAAATTTTTCAACCAAATTGACAGCATTCACCACAATCTTATTGGCTTCAGCGACTATATAATTTAATCCATCCATCTGGGTCACGGCCGCCCCCACAATCGCTGCGCCTGCAATGCCAAAAGCCACGCGCATAAAAAAATATTTGGCCTTTCTATCAAAACCCACACGCTTGGTATTCTGATAAATGGCAACAGCCACGCTCGCATCGCGCTGGTGCGCGTCAAGATCAAGGCTTCCTTCAACCCCGCGCGCGCTCTGCCCCACAGGGCGGGGGTTTGGTGGTGATTGCGTCAACATATGTCCTCACAAAAAAACTGTTCCCATACACAACAATGAGTAAGAAAAATTGATGACTATCCTTCCAATTTTTCCAGTGCAGCTTTTATTCTTCTTTGATCCATAAAACTCTTATAAGTTGTTCTAATCGCTTGGCGTGGATGAGTAATACTCCAGCACGCATGACCAAACGATACGGCCGCATTCTTAGCGGTAACATGTAACTGCCCAACCTCTAAAACAAGCTGAGAGGCTTTATAGGTTAGGTGCATCGCTGCAATACCCAGAAACATGGCGGCCGCATTGGCGTCTCCCACCGGATGTTTCAGCAATGCATACATAGCACCACCCATGATCAACGGTTTGAAGATGTTGAACTTGTCAACGACAAGAAAAACTCCGCCAATCCCTAACACCACAACACCAAGAGGATCAATGTGTGGTGCATGTTTCCCAAGATACCCCGTCAAATCGTTCATTTGTGATGTCCACCAGCTTAGACCCTGAAAAATGTATGACGCAGACTTAAACAAAGCTTGAACATTTTTTGTCATCGACGCTGTATAACCTGTTGCATGCATAATGAACGGCGCAGCAGCAGCGCCCATTGCAATCAAAGTAAGGTACCCTGGTGTGAAAAGCGTTTGAGACCGTTCTCTGGCACTTCTGGAGACAGCCAAGGCTATCTGAGCTTCCCTCGAGCCTTTCTGAATCTCTTCAATTATTCTGACTGAGTCATTAATCGCCATACTGCCTCCGAATACGTTATCATCACCATTTTTTCAAAAAACGTCAAATTGTTGTGGTTAATGATAAGCTTTATGACAGGCTTTCAAGCTCTTGGCTGATGGTTGTTGCGGTCGCGGCGGGGTCGGGCGATTGGGTGATGGGCCGGCCAATCACCACATGAGTGGCGCCGGCTATCATGGCCTGGCGCGGGGTTGTGGTGCGCTTCTGGTCATCGCGGCCGCCGCTGCCCGAAACAGGCGGGCCCGCGGGGCGTATGCCCGGCACCATCAACACAAAATCGGGCCCCACCTGTTGGCGCACAACCTCAATCTCGGTGGGGGCGCACACAAGGCCGGCCAGCCCGCAATCTTGGGCCAATCGGGCCAAACGCAGCACCTGCGCGGTGGCATCGGGCGGCTGCCCCACCGCCAATAAATCATCCGCATCCAAACTTGTTAAAACCGTGACCGCCAGAATTTTTGGGGCCTTGGCACCATCATGCCCGCCCTGCCCTGCAGCCTGCACTGCCGCGCGCATCATGGCGGGGCCGCCCGATGCGTGCACGGTAAGATATTGTGGCGCAAGCGGCAGAACCGATTGCACAGCCCCCGCCACAGTGTTGGGGATATCGTGCAATTTCAGGTCAAGAAAAACGTGGCGCGCATGGCGGGCCACCTGCCTGTATCCCGCCGGGCCGTGGGCCACAAAAAACTCCAACCCCAGCTTGATGCCTGTCACCCCAGACAGTTGTTTGGCCCGTTCCTCGGCCTCATGCACATCACCCGTATCGATTGCTGTGAAAATTTTCGGGTGCATGGCCATGGCTAAAACCAGTTCACAGGCAAATTCCACCGCTCAATTTTCGTGTCAGCGCCCCCTGCCTGATGCGCTTCGGCCAAATCTTCTTTCAGTTTGTTGATGGTCATGCGCTGGCGTTCGTTGTCACCTCGCAGCTGAAAAAGTTCATAGCGCTTGGGCAAGTTGATGAGCCAGAACATAAGCCCCCCCACCAGCAACCCCGCCAGCAACGGCAGCAGTGCCAGCATATAAATGGGCAGAGCCACTTCATATCCGAACGGCCAAAACTGAACAATGGTGGGGCCGCGATTGCCCACCGCAAAGCTGATGCAGGCCAAGCCCACAACCAACCCCAGCAGCGAGCCGAGTAATCCCAAAAGCCATTTCATGATCTATTCTTCAATGCCATTCAGGCGATCGCGCAATAACTTACCTGTCTTAAAATAGGGCACATATTTTTCATCGACCGACACAGACTCGCCCGTGCGCGGGTTGCGGCCTTTGCGCGCATCGCGCTTCTTCAGTGAAAAGGCGCCAAAGCCCCGCAGCTCAACCCGGTCGCCACGCGCCAAAGCGTTCATAATCTCGTTGAACATGACGTTCACGATGCGTTCAATCTCGCGGTGCATCAGCTGCGGATTAGCCGCAGCCAGCTTGTTAACAAGGTCTGATTTGGTCATGTTCACTAACCCCTTGTGATGTTTGCAGAATCTGGCAAACTATCTCTTTCTCGTCAAGCAAATCAACAAAAATTAATAAAGAATAACTTACGAATTGATCGCAAGTTTCATTTCAGGCCATTCAAATGCAATTCCCTCTTTCTTATTGCACTGAAGTGCACTAACTTGAACCTGATGCGTAAGGAAGATTTCATCGATCCAAGTACGGGGCATCTGGTTCCAACCATTCGCGATTGCTGGGCGTTTGTTCCCAAACCTCTGCCACCGGTTCGTCTCGATCTTGCGCCGCTTTTGCCCCTTGTTGAGCAAAGCGCGCGTATGCTTGGCGAGCTAAGTGGAATCGGACGCAATCTTCAGAACCCGTATCTTCTCATCAGACCCTTGATGAGAAATGAAGCCGTTGCCTCATCAAAAATTGAAGGTACTGTCACAACACTGTCTGAGCTTTTTTTGTTTGAAGCAGAGGCATCGAACAAAACACCTGTTTCTGATGCGCGTGAGGTTTATAATTATGTTCATGCGCTCGAATATGCTCTGAAATCTCTCGAAACTTTTCCAATCTCGGTACGTCTGCTAAATGATATTCATAAAATTTTGCTGACAAACACTGCGTCCGAACGAGGTGGCCGCATTATTCCAGGAGAATTGAAGAAGGATCAGAACTGGATTGGGTCGAAGTTGATCGAAACTGCACGATTTGTACCTCCGCCGCCTCAAGAATCTATTCGGGCCATGGGAGATCTGGAAAAATTTATTCATGACGCCCACGATACCACTCCATTATTAATCAAACTTGCGCTGGTACACTATCAGTTTGAGACAATCCACCCTTACCCGGATGGCAATGGCCGCTTGGGCCGACTACTGCTGGCCCTTCTCTTGTGTGAGAAAAAAGCCATCACACATCCTCTACTCTATATCAGTCCTTATTTCGAGAAAAATTATGACGAGTATATTGATCTGATGCTTTTTGTAAGCCAACGGGGCGAATGGCAACAGTGGATCTCTTTTTTCTTGCACGGGATCATCCAATCGTGTGATGTGTCGATACAAAAAATTGAAAAATTACAAAACCTCCGCCTCGCTTACTTAAATATGGTACAATTACCAAGGTCTCCTGGGCTTTTGAGCAAGTTAATTGATTTGCTCTTTGAGCGCCCCGTGATTAGCGCGCCTTATGTTGTTGAGAGACTTCATGTCAAATTCAACACGGCTAAGAAATTTATTCTACAGCTCATCAAACTCAAAATCCTTGAAGAATACAAAACAGACATACGTCCTAAATTTTATATTGCCAGAGATATTGTCACCATTACAGGTTCCTGACCCTAATCATCGCCATCCATACGCAGGGCGGCGATGAAGGCGCTTTGTGGAATTTCCACCTGCCCAAACTGGCGCATGCGCTTCTTCCCTTCCTTTTGCTTATCCAGCAATTTTCGCTTGCGGCTGATATCGCCGCCATAACATTTTGCCGTCACATCCTTGCGAATGGCCGAGACATCTTCGCGCGCAATCACCTTGCCGCCAATGGCCGCCTGAATGGCAATTTTGAACAGCTGCCGCGGAATCAATTCTTTCAGGCGTTCGCACAATTGCCGGCCACGTTTTTCAGCCGTGCCCCGATGCACCACGCACGACAGCGCATCGACCGGATCGCCATTGACCAAAATGGCCATTTTCACCAGATCACCCTCGCGATAATCTTCAATCGCATAATCGAAACTGGCATAGCCGCGGCTGATACTTTTCAGGCGATCATAAAAATCGAACACCACTTCGTTCAGCGGCAGTTTATAGATCATCATGGCGCGCTTGCCGACATAGGTCAGCTCCACCTGCTCGCCCCGCCTCTCGGTGCACAGTTGCAAAATGCTGCCCAAATAATCATCGGGCGTAAAAATGGTGGCCTTGATCCACGGTTCCTCAATATGCGCAATGCGCACGGGGTCGGGCATATCGGCGGGGTTGTGTAAATCCAACACCTCGCCATTGTTCAGGTGAACTTTGTACACAACCGAGGGCGCCGTGGTGACGAGATCGAGATTAAATTCGCGCTCCAATCTTTCCTGAATAATTTCCAAATGCAGCAACCCCAAAAAACCGCAACGAAAACCATAACCCAAGGCGGCGCTGCTTTCCGCCTCGAAATGAAAACTGGCATCGTTCAGCGCCAGCTTGCCCAATGACTCGCGCAAATGTTCAAACGCCGCGGCATCGGCCGGAAAAAGCCCGCAAAACACAACCGGCACCGAAGGTTTGAAGCCTGCCAGCGGCTCATCGGCCGGTGTGCGTTCATCGGTGATGGTGTCGCCCACTTTGGTATCGCTGATTTGTTTGATCGCGGCGGTGATAAAACCCATTTCGCCGGGGCCCAGCTGCGGACACTCAATTTTCTTCGGCGTAAAAAAACCAACGCGGTCAACCTCGCGTGAGGCTTTGGTGGACATGAAACGAATTTTTTGACCTTTTTTCAGCACGCCATCGACCACGCGCACCAAAATCACCACGCCCAAATAACTATCATACCAGCTATCCACCAGCAGGGCTTTCAGCGGCTTTGTAGAATCGCCCACAGGCGCGGGCAGCCGTGTTACAATCGCTTCCAGCACGTCATCGATGCCCAAACCCGCCTTCGCCGAAATAGGCACGGCGCCACTGGCATCCAGCCCAATCACTTCCTCGATTTGCGCTTTCACGCGCTCTGGCTCGGCGGCTGGTAAATCAATTTTATTCAAGACCGGCACAATCTCATGCCCGTTATCAATCGCCTGATATACATTGGCCAGCGTTTGCGCCTCCACCCCCTGGCTGGCATCGACCACCAAAAGCGACCCCTCGCACGCCGCCAGCGAACGGCTCACCTCATAGGCAAAATCAACATGGCCTGGCGTATCCATTAAATTCAGCTGATACGTTTGGCCGTTTTGGGCCTGATAAGACAGCCGCACCGTTTGCGCCTTGATGGTAATACCCCGCTCGCGCTCGATATCCATGCTGTCCAAAATCTGCTCTTTCATCTCGCGCTGCTCAATCGCGCCACAACGCTCGATCAGCCTGTCGGCCAGCGTGCTTTTGCCATGATCGATGTGCGCGATGATGGAGAAATTGCGGATGTGGGATAAGTTTTGAGTCATGATCGTGCTTTCAACGCATGAAGAACAGCATCGCCCATCGCGGTGCAGCCCACAACTTTTTCGCCCGTGCGGGCAATATCGCCCGTGCGGTAACCGGCGGCCAGCGTTTTCCTCACCGCGCGTTCAAGATGGTCAGCGTCGGCCGTGCGGTTAAACGAATATCGCAGCATCATCGCGACCGATAAAATGGTGGCCAGCGGGTTGGCTTTATCTTGCCCCGCAATATCGGGCGCGCTGCCGTGCACGGGTTCATACATGGCGGCGCGCTTGCCGTTGGCCTGCACAGGGCCCAGGCTGGCCGATGGCAACATGCCAATGCTGCCTGTCAGCATCGCCGCTTCATCCGATAAAATATCGCCAAACAAATTATCGGTCACAATCACATCATAATTTTTGGGTGCGCGCAGCAGTTGCATGGCCAGCGCATCGGCATACATGTGCGATAACTCAACATCGCTATATTTTTCTGTGTGCAGCGCCGTCACTTCCTCGCGCCACAGGCGGCCCGCATCCATCACGTTGCCTTTTTCGGCACTCAGCACCTTCTTTTTGCGCACGCGCGCCAGCTCAAACGCCACGGCGGCCACGCGATGAATTTCTGATGTGGTATAGCTGTGCGTATTTACGCCCCTGCGCTCGCCATTCGGCAGCACCTCGATACCGCGCGGCGTGCCAAAATAAACGCCCGCTGTCAGCTCGCGCACAATCATCAAATCCAGCCCTTTTACCACCTCGGGCTTCAGGGTGCTGGCATCCACCAACTCATCAAACACAATGGCGGGGCGCAGGTTGGCGAACAAATCCATCTCCTTGCGCAGGCGCAGCAGGCCCGCTTCGGGCCGATGATCATAGGCCACCTTATCCCACTTGGGGCCACCCACCGCCCCCAGCATCACCGCATCGGCCGCTTTGGCTTCGGCCAGCACGGCGTCGCTCAGCGGCACGCCATCGGCATCAATCGCCGCGCCGCCCACGTTACGCTGGGTCAGCACACAATCAAATCCGCGATGTTGCTTGAACCAATCAATAACCCGCGCCGCTTCGCGCATCACTTCGGGCCCAATGCCATCGCCCGGCAGCAGAAGAACTTTTGCACTCATGTCGCCACCTTATCGTGATGTTGTTTTTTCTGTCGCATGATCATCACCGTCAGCATCAACCACTCCAGCCCCGTGAACAGAAGCAGAAAAATGGCCAGCATGCTGAACACGGGGCGATCGGGCCACTGAAACAACAGATGCACCGCAAACAGCACGGCCAGCAAACCAAGATGCCCCCAAAAAATAATGCTGCGCAGACGAGATAATGTGTTGTGCATCTCAGGCCCACAGCCAAGGTTGCGATTGTTTCTGCGCCGCCTCAAACGCCCCAATTTTATCATTATGCTGCTCGGTCAGGCCAATATCATCCAACCCCTTCAGCAAACAATCGCGCCGGAAATCATCCACCTCGAACGTCATCATCTCGCCCGCGGGGCCCATGATTTTTTTGCTGGTTAAATCGATGGTCAGGCTGGCCCCCGCATGCGCCCAGGCCATGCAGCGGTCAACATCGGCCTGTGGCAAGCCGATGGGCAGCATGCCGTTTTTGAAACAGTTGTTATAAAAAATATCAGCAAAGCTGGGCGCGATGATGCAGCGAATGCCAAAATCCATCAGCGCCCAGGGGGCATGTTCGCGACTGCTGCCGCAGCCAAAATTATCGCCCGCCACCAGAATTTTTGCGGCCGTATAAGGTGCGCGATGCAGCACAAAATCATCCACCCGCGTGCCATCGGGCCGCGTACGCATTTCATGAAACAACGCCTTACCCAACCCCGTGCGCGTAATGGTTTTAAGAAACTGTTTGGGGATGATCATGTCGGTATCGACATTCGTGATGGGCAGCGGGGCGGCAACGCCTGTCAGGGTTGTAAAGGCTTCCATTTTTTCTCCTCGGTGTTTCTACACTGGCCCTCGAAATTATTCAATTTCAAGCAAAACCGGCACATGATCGCTGGGCTGCGCGGCCGCGCGATAATCACGCAACACGTGCACGCGCGTGGCCATGCCGGCGCTGTCATCACTCATCCAAACATGATCAAGCCGCCGCCCCCTGTTGGCTTTTTCCCAGTCGGGCGCACGATAACTCCACCACGTATAAAGTTTTTCAGCGGGCGGAATTAATGCGCGCATCACATCAACCATGCCGGCGCTTTTTTGCCAGGCGGTGAAGCGTAAAATTTCATCGGCGGTGTGGCTCACCACATTTTTCATCTGCGCGTGCGACCACACGTCGTGCTCCAGCGGCGCGATGTTCAGATCACCCACAATCATGCTCTTTTTATTTTTTTGTTTTGCCCAAAATTTTTCTTGCTCTTCCACAAAATTCAGCTTGTGCAAAAATTTTGGGTTTTTTTTCACGTCCGGCTCATACCCGCCGGCGGGCACATAAATGTTGTGCAGGCGCAAACCATTGCGCAGTGTGGCGGCAATGTGCCGACAATCGCGCTGCCCGCACCAATGATGCACCCCGGTATCTGATAATTTTTCGCGCGAAAGAATAGCCACACCGTTATAACTTTTCATGCCGCTGAAAAACTGATGGGCGTATCCTTCCTTTTGCAACTCATCGACCGGAAAAAGTTCATCCACCACCTTGGTTTCCTGCAAACAAATCACATCGGGCCTGTGTTGCTGAATAAGCTGCCGCAGCAGCGGCAACCGCAACCGTACCGAGTTGATATTCCACGTGGCAATGATCATGGACGAGGCTCCTCACGCATCAATATCTTTATAAAACAGCGTCATCCCCGCGCAGGCAGGGATCCATTCATCCACCCACACTGCTTGCCGAACAATGGATTCCCGCTTTCGCGGAAATGACGTATTTTTTTTTGATGATCATGGACTAGTGTAACGGCGATCCCTTGCGCGTGGCAAAGTTGGGCGGGCGATAGACAAACGTGCCCGCGGGGAACGACACATTCTGCTGAAGATTGGAAAGCGAGACAATCGTTTTGTGTCCTGCGCCATCTTCCACCACCCAGCGATGAAACTGCAAAGGTTGATCGAGGAAATAAAGTGTCAGCCTCCCCTGCTCTGGCGCGCCTTTTTGCACAAGCGTGACCGCAATCATCTTATTTTTTTCTTGCCAGGCGGTGATGGTGGCATCCTTGGTCAGGCTGATGGGGTAGCGCAGAAAAAACCACGCCAGACTTTCACCCAGCGGAATGGTGCTGCTGCTTTTCAGCGCGGCATCCCACACGTTCAGAAAACTGCCATCGGCCACAATAAAATCTTTGATGGGGTCACGATAGGTCAGGCGCATTTTTCCGGGGCGCTGAATGGATATTTCTCCTTCAATCACCGCACCGTCATCGGTCATTTGCACAAAATCGGCCTGCATTTTTTTGGATGTGTTCAAATAATTTTCGATATAGGCAATTTTTTTGGGGTCAACCTCAACACTCTCGGCGGCCAACGAAGACGTTGCAATCAAAACAACAACTAAGACGGATAAGGTGTATCTGATGGCGCATCCCACGATGGTGTTGACGGCCGAGCGGGCGAGATTGAATTTGCAAATCGCACACTGCGGGCCAAAGCGGCAATCACTGCTGAATTTGCTTCTAGAATAACCCATACGCTTGCATCCTTCTGTTGTTGCATCTTAACCAAGATACACTGATGATTACCTTTAGCACGAATTGTGACGGTTCTATGACCTGTGGCATCTGGTTGCGCATCAAATGACCAATCACCGGCGGCCTGCTTGAAATGTTGCATCATGACCAGCAAAAATTGCGCATAATTCACACTCGCCGCCTTTGCGGGTGTCATGAAAATTTCCTTCGGCTTGTTGTCGCCAGAAAATGGGAAGCTCATTTGCATGGCTAAACTCCTGCGCGCTCTTTCTTCCTGAACATCGGCAACGTGGTCGAGAATACGACCAAAAACTGGATGCACCATCAAATAACTCCCTCAAAAAAAAATTGTAAGAGCGGTTAGCGCCCTCCAAAAACCTCGCGCTTGCCCACGTGGTTAGCAGGAGAGACAACCCCCTCTTTTTCCATGCGTTCAATCAAGGTCGCGGCCTTGTTATAGCCAATTTGCAGGTGCCGCTGCAAGAAGCTTGTGCTGGCTTTACCTTCGCGCTGAACAATATCAACCGCCTTGTCATACAGGCTGTCGCCCCCGCCATCTCCCCCGCCAAAACCACCTGAATCGCCCGAAAAATCGGCCTCATCATCGGCGGTCACATCATCCAAATAATCTGGCTCGCCCTGAGATTTGAGGAATTTAACCACACTCTCCACTTCGCTGTCGCGCACAAAGGGGCCGTGCACGCGTGTGACGCGCCCGCCGCCGGCCATATAAAGCATATCGCCCTGCCCCAGCAGCTGTTCGGCCCCCTGCTCGCCCAAAATGGTGCGGCTATCAATTTTGCTGGTCACCTGAAAGCTGATGCGGGTGGGAAAATTCGCCTTGATCGTGCCTGTAATCACATCCACGCTGGGGCGCTGGGTGGCCATGATCATATGAATGCCGGCCGCGCGCGCCATTTGGGCCAGCCGCTGCACCGCAATTTCAATCTCCTTGCCGGCCACCAGCATCAAATCGGCCATTTCATCCACAATCACCACAATAAATGGCAGCGGCGTTAAATCGAGCGGCTGTTCTTCATAAATGGGCCTGCCTGTTTCTTGATCAAAACCGGTTTGCACCTGCCGTGTCAGTGTTTCGCCCTGATCCTGCGCCTGTTTCAGACGCACGTTATATCCCTCAATGTTACGCACGCCCAGTTTGCTCATGGCGCGGTAACGTTCTTCCATTTCGCGCACTGTCCACTTCAGGGCGGTGATGGCTTTTTTGGGCTCGGTCACCACGGGCGCCAGCAAATGCGGAATGCCATCATACACAGAAAGTTCCAGCATCTTGGGGTCGATCATAATAAAGCGGCACTGGCTGGGCAGCAGGCGATAGACCAGCGACAAAATCATGGTGTTGATGGACACCGATTTGCCCGAACCCGTGGTGCCCGCCACCAGCAGGTGGGGCATGCGTGCCAAATCGGCAATAATGGGGGCGCCTGAAATATCTTTGCCCAAAATCAGCGGCAGGTTCGACCGGTTATCTTGATATTCGGGCGTCAACAGCAGTTCGCGCATGTAAACGGTTTCGCGCTGGCGGTTGGGAAGCTCAATCCCCATCACATTGCGGCCGGGCACCACGGCCACGCGCACACTCGCGGCACTCATGTTCCGGGCAATATCATCGGCCAGCGCAATCACGCGGCTGGCGCGAATGCCGGGGGCTGGCTCCAACTCATATAATGTCACCACCGGCCCTGGCGAAACTTTGGTAATGTTGCCCTGCACGCCAAAATCATCCAACACGGTTTCCAGCGCTTTGGCTTGCTGCTCTAACACCATATCGCTTTGCTGAAAGCCCGATTTGGTGGGATCGGGCGGTGATAATAACTCAAGCGGCGGCAACGAACTTTCATGATCGCGATCAAGCGCCAGGCGCCCCTGCCGCGCTGAAGCCGCCGCCTTGCGCACAGGGGCCACGCGCACTTTTTGCTTTGTCTCGGCATCGGGAGGGGTATCTTGGGGGGGGTCAATCTCCTCG
>RFNS01000185.1 GCA_009927055.1 Alphaproteobacteria bacterium
TTTCGGTGGTGCGGCGCATCAACACGCCCATGCGCGATGATGACAGCGGGCAGATCATTTGCCACAGGCTGGTGCCGCCCAGAGAAAGGTTTGTCCACGCGCGGGTGATGGTGGCAGCCGATGGTGAGAGCGTGAAGGTAAGCAGGCGCACCTGCGTGCTGGTGGCCAAAAACAACAACCATTCATCACCCTCCACATTCACGCACACCGGCTCATCGCCCGAGGTTGCGGGAATAGCGCTGGTGATGGTGAACGGCGTGCCCACAGAAAAATTATTGCCCGCCACACTGACAAAACAGCCATAAAGCGTGGTGGGGTTGGTGGTGGCATTGTATGTTAACATCATCAACCCGCCGGCCACCGGCAAAAAATTGCTGTAAGAGACAGCATAGCGCGTGGTGGCGCTGCCGGCCCCCCACACGCCCACAAAGCCGCGATCGACAATGGTGTTCCCCTGGCGTTGATACCAGCGCAAACCCCGCACGCCGCCTTGCGCTTCCTGCGTCACCATGTCGGTTGAGGAGATCCAGTGAAGCGACCGTCGATCAGACACAAGCGAAATTTGCGTGCGCGCGCCAAACTGCCGCAGCACGCGATCGAACAAAAACACATGCGCTGTGTTGGGGCTGGCCGCCGTGTTTTGAACCTGCACCACCACATATCGTTCATCGGGGCTGGCGGCCCACACCACATCATTCACAGGGTCGGTGCTGGTAAAAGTGGCGCTGTTCACCTGCTGCGTCAGCGCCGGCACCTCTGATGTTGTGTTGTAAAAAAGCGCCTGAAGCGTGGCGGTGGTGCCGCTGCCTTCAACCGCGAACACCACAATCTCGCGCGCATCGGCCGCTGTGCCGGCAGTGATGATGGGCAGGGCCGCGCCGGGGTGCGATAACACATCTAGCAAATTTGTTTTGTCCACCTCGGTGGTGCCCATCCACGCCGGCGCTGTGCTGGCCGCCGCCGCCTGCACATCAAATGTAAGATTGGGCAAACGGTTTCCAAACGCCGCCAGCTGAAAATTCTCGAACACCACATAGGCCACGCCGCGATAGGCAGGGATATTTCCCACACCCAGCGCCGCCTCCATCACGCCATCGGCCGTTTGCGTGGTTGTGCCTGTATAAACATTCACGCTGTCCACAAGGCCGCTGGCCCAGCTTGTGCCATCAAAAACCATTTTGCCGTCGGCCCACACGGCCCCCAGCCCCTGAATGATGCCTTCGCACAACAGCACCGCAAAACTCACGCTGTAGGTATAACTAATTTGCGTGGCCGCGCGGGCACTGCCGCCGCCTTTGCCGCCCACCTGCTGCTCATGTCGCGTTTCATTGATCGCGCTCGCCCATATCACCTGCCCCGCCACCCGCGCGCGGCCATAAATTTTGGGAATGCCGGCGCCATAACGCGAATCTTGCACCTGCAAATTGTCAAGACGAGGACCATGATAACTTGGCGTGCCAAAAACCTGACGATCAACAAAACCGCCCGCCAGCCGCCCCGCCTGACCCAGCAAAAACCCGCCAACGCCGGGTGCTGCCGCCTGCCCCGCTGCCGAAAGAATGACCGATGCCATGATTACCCCAAAAGTCTGTAAACGCTGTGAAGCCGCCGCTGCCACAAGGCGGTCAGGGAATTTTCCACCACTTTTTTTTGCGGCGCATAGGCATGAATAAAATGGGTGGCACTTGTTTGCAGCCCCACATGCTGGGGTTGATGCTTGATGGTGAATAACAAGATATCACCCGCGCGCGGCGCCTCATGCATGCGCGTGGCATGACGCTGCAAGGCTTCTTCCAGCATCGCGCCATGGGGGAACAGGCCATAATCGGTGCGATCGTTCACGCACACGCCCGCGGCGCGCAGCGCCACAACAATCAGCCCCACGCAATCCAACCCCACATGCGGCACGCGCCCCTGATGCATAAAAGGCGTGCCCACGCACGCGCGCGATGCGGCCAACATCTTATCGACCACTGGGATAATCCAGCAGTTGATCAACACCGGGAAGGTGCGGAAATCCGCCAAAATTTGCGATGTTTGAAAATTTTGAAACACACGTGCCAAGGCGTTTATCGCACCCCGGCGTGACCTGATATTGATCGCCAATCCCTATGGCAAACGGTGCTGGTAGCCACAGTGTGAATGTTTTGGTGGCGTTGTTCCACTGGCCAATGTCGCTGGTGCGTCCGGCATTCGCCCCTGTTATCCAGGTGATTAATCCGCCCGTAAAATAATCGGCCGCTTCGGTGAGCGCAGTATCAGAAAAAATTTGCTGGCCCGAAAAACTTGTCACACTGCCTGTCACCATCAAGCCTGGCAGGTTCACGCCGCACGCACTATCGCCCAAACGGTGGCGACATTCGGGCGTCATGACAGCGCCCACCGTGTGCTGCAAACCATCGTGCAGGCCGCGCAACTCGGCCACATACTGGCCGTTTTCATGACGCACATCGCCCAGCCACCCGCGACGCAGTTGCAGCGGCGTTTGCGAAGTATCGGCCCAGTTGGCCAGATAATAATCAATCCGCGCGCCATCATAGGCGCCCGACAACACATCATCGTCCTCGATCGCCTCGCTGCTGAGAATGCCTGAGATATCGAGATGATCAATATTCAACCCCAGCGCGCTATCGTTGGCTGAAGGCGTGAACGACGCATCAGAAAGATATGTTTGACCGCTGAACACCAGTGGCCTGTCGTGCGTTGTCAGGCGCAGAACCACGCCATCAACGCGCGTGATGACCAGTAAAGCGCACAGTGTTGTCACCTCGCCCAACACATGCGTGGCCAAACCTGCGTGAAGCGTTTTCATGATAGGCGCAACTCGATCAGTGATATCTCGGTTTCCGAGAGGTTATAATCGGCCGCGCTGATGCTCAGCTGATCTTGCTCAAACCGCACGGGCACATCAAACTCGCAGCCCGCTTTCACGGTCACGCCCACGCCGGGCGCTGTTGTGAATGTGATCAGGCCCGTGGTGCTGTCCACACTCCACCCTGTCGCTTGGGCCACGTCGTTCAACGACACCACCACAGTGCCCGAGACGGGTTTTTTAATGGCGCGTTCGTGCGTGATGGCGCCGCTGGTATAAATTTTTTTCAACTGAAATTGCGTTTGCGTGCCATTGCCCGTGCCCAGCACAATATTAGTGGCGGCGGGCGCGCTGGTGTGGTTGCTGGCGGTTGTAAAATCAGCCCAATCTTTGAACCTGAAGCCGCGCGCGCGGCCTGCGCGTGCATGAAAAAATGATATGAGTGTGGCGACATCTTGGGCACTGCGCAGCTGCTGTTGCAGCTGATAGCGCCGTCGCGCGCCGGCCCAATTTTGGTTGCGTTTTTCAAACCCGTTATCGATCATCACCACATCGGTGTTGAACTGCGGGCCGCCCACCGCGCCAAAGGCCAGGCGATGGGGCAAAGAAACATCATCGAAACTCATCGAACCTCCTCACTCAAACCGTGTCGTGCATCATCAACAAACAAACAGCGTCATTCCCGCGAAAGCGGGAATCCATTCCTCGGCAAAAAACGCAAGTGGATGAATGGATCCCCGCCGGAGCCTGTCCTCGCGCAGGCGGGGACGGGGATGACGATCGCTTGGATGGCATGGATATCACTCATGATTGATGTCTGACTTAAAACCACCGCTGGCTGCGCTGCAGGGTGCGCAGCAAATCGGCGTTTTGCTGTGTCTGGGAAATTTCCCCGCCGCGCACAATTTGGCCCACGGCCAGGGTTGTGAGGCGACCCAGCACATCCAGCCCCCATGATGACATCTGCGATGGGTTGTTGATCGCATCAAACGCCGTGCCCAACCCAAGCCGCAGCAGGCGTGATGACCCATCACGCCCTGTGCCTGCGGCCTCCAGCAACTGCTGTCGCAGCACCGATTGCGCGCGTTGCCCCGCGCGCTGAGCAAGAGAGCGCGTGACGCGCGCACGCGACCCGCGCCGCCGTGCGGGCAAGGCTGATAGCTGACGCGGCAAACGCGCGCGGCGCCTGGGAAGTTTTGGTCTGGCCATGGGTGACGATCGTTAAGTTGTTGAGAAGGTGATGGCGCCCGCACTGCTGAGCGTGAGGCGAAGCGATTGCGGCGCATCGCCATCATCGCCCTCGGCGCCCAGGACGATTTGCGCAATCAAAAACAATCCGCTGAAGGCTTTATCGGCCGCATAATTCAGGCGATAATTGTGCGTGGTGCCGGCCACCGCGCGGCTGATAAGTGTGGCAGTGGAACCCACCACAAACCCTTCTGCCTCGATATTCAAACCGATGCGCCCGCTGGCCGGTTGCCACTCGCGCCACCGATTGGTCGAGGCAAGATCGGTAATATCAGCCGCATCGGTATTGAGTTGCAAAGAAATATCATCGAACGCGGCCAGCACCGTATCGGTGATCAGCAACCCATCGCGCAACAGCAGCTGCCGCGCCGAAAAACCAGAAACAATCTCGGTCATGATCGCACACGATAAGTATCGAGAATGTGAGTGAGGGAGAGCGGCGGTGTGCTGCGCGCGCCCGCCACCACGCCGCGTTCACCAAACCACAACGCCACCAGCTGCAACATCGCCGCCTTGAGGGACGACGGCACAGAAGAATAGCCCGCAGTAAAATCGATGGCGATGCCGCGCGCATTGCGCCCAGGCTGCGGCCAGCTTTGACCATCGCGCAACACCAATCGCCCTGGCGCGCTGGCCGTATCGACCAAATAATTGCTGGCTGAAAAAACAGTGGCCGTATCATCGGCCGCAAAGGTGCGCACTTGCGCAATGCTTTGAAGCGGCGCCTTGGGCAACTCAACATGCGTTGATTGCGACGCGCTGATGGCCCCTTCGCGCGTGCCGTGCCACCAGGCTTCGTGCGCCACCGGCCATTCATCCAACCACAGGCGCCAGCTTTGCGTGGGCATGGCGCGGCGCGTATAGTTTTCAGCCCATTCGCGCGCGGCGGTGATGAGCGAAGTGATAAGCGCATCTTCGTGCGTATAATCGACCCGCAAAAAATTTTTGGCCTCAGAGAGCGAGACAGGCTCGCTAACAGGGGCGGTGAGGAGTTCAAGTGATGTCATGGGATTTTTCCCTTATAACCGGGTGAGGCCTTGCAACGTGGCATTGGGCAGCGCTGATGGGTAATAGGTCACGCGCCGCACCCAGCCAAACAGCGGCTGCGTATTATTCACATGGCCGATGTGATAGGCGTTTTGTGGTGTGAGACCAGCGCCCGAAGCACTGACCACGGTGGCGCCATCTTGTGCGCTGCGATAGCTGCCCGCCTGATACGCAAGCGCGGCGCGATGCACCCCTGCCGCAAAGGCCGTTGTATCGGTTAAAATGGCCACGCTGCTTTCGGTCACCCGCACTTCGTGATTGCTGCCCACATGCGCAAAACGCATCATATTATTCGCATCACCAAACAGCGCGGCAATGGCGCGATCGGTGGTGTAGCCTGTGAGGGTTGGCATATCTGTCTCGATCACCAATGTGCCGCGCGCCGTATTGTGCGCCGATGGCAGCGCCACATCTAATCTATCGGCCTGACGTGTGGCCGTGGCGGTGGTGGTGGCGATATAACTGGTGTGAAAACCGGTGGCTTCCAGCTGCGCGCCCCACACATGCAATCCGCTTCCTGTCACGCCTGTGTAGGTAGTGGTGGTGCCTGTCGAGACAAGCCAGTGGTTGGCGCGCACCTGCGTGCCCGACGTATCGGGCTTGCCAGAAAGGCTGCACCGATACCATCCATTCGGCAGTTTGGTGATGCTGGCCGAAGCGCCCGTGCCATTGCCCACGTTTTGCGTGGCGGTGACACTGCCGTTGCCTGTTAAATCAAAAAACGCGCCCACCAAATTGCCCGATGACGCATGATTAGCCATGGAAAGCCGCAAAAGATTATCTTCGGCCGCTTTGGCAAACGTGGTGAAAGTCAGTGTCTGATTGGGGCTGGTCGTCACCACCTGGCCACGCACATGACTGCCTGTGGTATTATCTTCCACAATTTTATCGGCAGTGGTGTTGCCATCGGGCGCCGCGATGACATTGGTTGAAACCGTTGTGCCTGTGGTCTGGTTCCAATCGGCGGCCGATAAATTTTCACTTTGCAAAAACAAATTGGTGGCGGCCCCTTCCATCAGCAACCCGCGCGCGGCCAGTGTGGTGCCATCAACATCAAACCGTGGCAGATTGTTGCTGACCGTCTGCAGCACGCCATCGGCCCCATAATGGGTGCCCGCACTGCCACGCGTGAAGGTGGCGCCTGTCGGCAGACCGCCCCCCAGAAAATTGGCCATGAACGCGGGCCGCAGGCGCGAGCGAAACAGGCGCAACATTAAATGCTCCGCATCAGGCAGGTGATGATCCGATCGGCACCCTGGTTCACCGCGGTGGTGGCGGTGCCGCTGCGCAGCCTGATGTGCTGGAACGCCGCCAAATCGGCCGCATTGAGCGTGATCAACCTGTCGGCCGCGGCGATGATGGTATATTCACTGCCAAAACTATCGTGCAGATTTTTCCATGTCGTGCCGCCATCGTGGCTGACTTGCAGCGTGATGTTGGCTGTTGTCCAGCTGGCAGGCAATAAAATGGCAAACAAACGAAGCCCGCCGCAATTCAGCGCATCGCTTAGGCTGGCGCCGTTTGCAATGGTGACGGTGGCGGTATCAAATGCATTGGCGTGTGTAAAACGCATGACACTTTCCTTTCATGAAATAACATTTTGGCGGGGGAGATTGCTCTCCCCCGCAGGGTCTACGCACAAGGGTGGGAGACCGCGCGCGCCCTTAGGCTGACGCACGATGCGCGTGACCACGGATGACAAGGGCCGCAGAGGCAGCGCCGCTGGCGCCTGTCGCGACTGTCATCACCACCCGCACATAACGGCGGGAGCCCAAATAACCAATTTCCTGCACCGTGTTGGCGCCGCCCGATGATGAGACAGCCGTAAAGCCGCCCATCAGATCCGCCGCGCCCACGGCTTCCCAGGTGCTGTTGTTGGTTGAATGTTCAAGGCTGGGGGTGTGGGTGCCATCGGTATAGGCCCCAAACGCCACCACAACGGCCGCGCTGTCGAACCCCTGAAGATCGATGCTGGTGCCGTTCGCCGTGCCGGTGGTGCGCACCGACGGGCTGAGGCTGAGGCCAGCGCTGATATTGCTGGCCAGGTCACGTATGGTCATAGTGTTCTCCTTTTGTGAGGACTGATTGATCTCAAAAAATGTTCTCTGCCCTCTCTCGTCATTCCCGCTTTCGCGAGAATGACGGGTGAGTGTAACGTCCTGATGTCACACCTCATCAAGAGGGCATGCGCTTAGGTTCCGAATCTCAGAAGCTTGATAGCTTCAAAGTTGGTCACATCGCCGCCCACGCGCTTGCTGCAGCGGAATTTCACAAACGGTGCCGCGGTAAACGGATCACGCAGAATGCGAAGCCCAATGCGATCGACAATGGTGTAGCCTTCGGCAAAATTGCCAAACGCCAGCGATAAACTTCCCGTGCCCAGCACCGGCATTTCTTCGGCCAGATAAATGGGGAAGCCCAGAAGCGTGGCGGGTTGCCCTGCCTGCAAGCCTGGCTGCCACAAATAATTGCTGGTGGTGCTTTCCTTCATTCTGCGGATTTTTTCGGCAACGCTGCGCGGCATCATCCACGCGGCATTGTTCAAATATCCCGCCTTCAGCTTGTGCATCAATATAATCAGCGCATCGGCCGGCGATGTCGTGGCAAAATCGCCGTTCACGCCGGTGGCCACGTGCTCTAACACGCCCCAGGCGCGGGTCTCATCGCCGGTGGCTGCGGTGGTATAGCTGCACATGCCGCGGGGTTGAGACAGACCATCGCCATTGATAAACGCATCGGCTTCACGACGGGCAAAACGGTTGACCACTTTATTGATCAACCAATCTTCCACGTTCATCACCGCGTCATCCAACAATTTTTGCGTGGCTTTGGGTTGAGCATGCAGTTCGTGCACCGCAATGCGTGTGCGCCCCACATCGCCCTGCGCCGTATCGCTGCGCGTGGCGGCTTCGCCCACCCAGCTGGCTTCGGCTTCGTTCGTATCACGCAGAATTTCAACCGCTTCCGAAGTGATACTCATGATGGTGGCCAATTTGCGCATCGGCACCACATCGAACTGACGGCTGATAATGCGATCAGACACCTCGGCCGGCACCAGATAACCGCCATCCTGATCATTCATCACGCTGGCTTTGCTGCTCCAGCTGCTGGTATCGGGCTCAACACCTTTGGTGACATAGCGAATGAAGGCTTGCTTCTGTTCGTTGTCATGCGCGCCCAACAAGGGGCTGCCCGCCAGCGGGCGGCGCATGGTTGTTTTCACCGCCGACATATCATCTTGCAAACGTGTGATGACATGATCAAGCCGTTTCAGCTTTTCATCATGCAAACCATCGCTGCTGCCTTTATGCTCCAGCTCTGACAAACGGGCATCGTTTGTCGATTTATATTCTTCAAAGGCCCTTGCCAGCGTTTCTGCGGCATTGGCCACCTCACTCATACCATACATGCGTCCTCCGTGTTGACGATGAGAGTGCGCACGCCGCACGATGAAGTGCGCGGATGCCGGCGTGCAAGACAGCCCCGCGACTTTGCCCTTCCTTAACCGCACGCACGCGGGCGGCGGGATTGGCGGGAAAGGTAACCAGTGAAATTTCAATCAGATCGACATCCGATAAAATGCGTGCGCGACGCACCGCATCGTACCGGCTGCCCACCACGCGATAGCCAATAGAAAGACCGTTGATGGCGCCCAGTTTCAACAACTCATACGCCTCCATGCCCTGGCACGTGCGCAAAGCCAGCTGACCTTCGGCGTGCAGGCCCACCTCATCCTCGGCCAGCGTGCGCCAGCGACCAATGGGGCGCGAGGGATCGTGCATCCACAACATGGCGGGCGCGCTGGCCCGCTGCTGCCAGCGTTGCAGCGTTTTTTTGAACGCGCCGCGCTCGACAATCTCGTTATGATCATCGCGCGTGGCAAACACGCTGGCGTAACCCAAAAAATATCCGCTGCTCGACAGCTCTTTCAGCTGCCAGCGTACATCCATCTGTGGCATGAATCCTCGTTAGTTAGTTTTTATCTGCCGCGTGCGGCATGATCTGATCACCCTCTGGCAACGCGCTATAGCCAAGGGCGGCGCGCTTTTCATTCAGTGTGAGAAAATCGGCGCGGCGGAGTTTTTCCCACAACGTATCGCGGCGCGCGGTCAGCGCCGCAATCGCATCGGCATCGATGGTCAGCGTCAGTTCTTCATGAAATAAATCGGTCAGCCAGGCACCCAGCGCCCCCATTAAACGATAGGCAAGCGGCAAAATCGTATCCTCATACAGCGCCAATCGCGCTTCCTGATAATTGGCATAGGTTTGCGCATCGGGCACGCCAATCAGCTGCGGGGGCACGCCAAAGGCCAGCGCAATATCGCGCGACGCCATATCGCGCCCCTTCAGCCAATCCATTTCTTGGGGCGAGAGCGAGAGGGGCTTCCAATCGAGCCCGCCTTCCAACAGCAAAGGGCGACCTGTGTTGCGGCTGCTCTGATAATTTTCTTCCAGCTCATTTTTCAGGCGCTGCACCTGATCTTCGGTCAGCGTGCCGGGGCCTTCTTTGGGCGCGTAAACCAACGCCCCACTGGGCCGCGCGCCGTTGTTCAACATCGCCATGTTCCACTGGCTGGCCGCATTGTGCTGATCGATGGCCAGCAGCGCGGCTTCCAGCGGCGCCAGACCATACCAATCATCGGTGGGATGAAAATTTTTAAGGTGCAAAATATCGCTGCGACCGTTGATCTGATCAACACCCCAGCGCGCGATCTGATTATTCACACTATATTCATACGCCAGCGGCAACCCGCGCGGGCCTGGCACAATTTTCATGCGATCGGGGCGCAGGCAGTAAAGCTCGCGCGGGGGGAAATGATCTTGCGCGCCCACCGCCTCGATATACACATTGCCCGCAATCAAATAATGCGCGGTCAGTTTTTCAAGAAAAGCTTTACCATCGTGCTGCGGGTTTGGCTTGTGCAGCAGCGATAAAAGTTCGTGCGCTTCAATCTCCTGCTTTTCTTTGTCATACAGCGTAAGCGGAATAGACGCGACCAGCTGCGCAATCAGCGAAATGCACCGATGCGCCACCACATTTTTTCTGTATCCCTGCTCGGCCAGCTGATCATATCGGCGCGGAGTCCACTGCGGCTGACCAAGGTTATGCCAGGCCAAAAGCGGCCCTGTGCGGCTGGCTTTGCTATCGTGTTTTTTGGGAAAGAAGTTGAGCATGTTACAACCTTTGCAAGCGGGGTTGGGTGGGGGTTGAGATGAGCGCCGACAAGGCCCAGACCAGCGCATCGACCCTATCGGGCGAATGGGCGCCAAACCCATGCAGCGTCATGGCCAGCATTTCGTTTTCCAAATCGGGGAAAAATCCCACATGATAAATTTTGCCCTGCTCATACATCAGCGCCACGGGCCAGGCGCGGGCGCTTTTGCTGGCTTTG
>RFNS01000274.1 GCA_009927055.1 Alphaproteobacteria bacterium
CTATCTTGAATGCGCGTTTCGGTCAGATCGGTCGGGATGGTGTAAGATTGAGACATGGGCGTTTGTCGTGACCAGTGCAAGGTGGCCCCCGCCATGTGCCACGCGCCTTTTTTCAGCGTCGCTTCCTCGGCATCGATGCGGCCCAAATAATTGCGATCATCATCATACACCAGCACCATGACAGGTTGCAGGGTGAGAGGATTAAGCGTCACCTTTTCGCTTTGCATTAAGTAATGCCGGCCGCGATTCTGATCTTGTTGGCGCAGCCACAGGCCGCTGCTGGTCAGTTCAAAACCACTCAGGCGGCGCAAATAAGTATTTTCCATCTCCTTAAACCGGCCAATGAACATGGCCCCCACCGGGTTCACCACCATCAGGTTCAACAGGCTGAACAGCATCACCACCAGAATGATGGGCAAAAGAAATTGCCACGCCGAAAGCCCCGTGGCGCGCACCACCACCAGCTCTTGCGTGCGCGTGAGTTGCCAGAAGGTGATAAGCCCCGAAAACAGCACCATAAACGGCAGCGCGCGCTCCAGCGTTTCGGGCATTTTGTAAAGGCCCATGCGGAACAGCAGATCGAACGGCACATCTTTGCTCAGGCCGCGGCGCAGCAGCTCGGCAAACTCGAACAGAAAAATCACGGTGGCCAAAATCAACAGCACCACCAGAAAAAACTGCAAATATCGCGTGGCCAGATAGCGCAGCAGGGTGGGGCTAAGCCGCATAGAACACACCGAGCAAAAGAAAAGCAAATAACATAAAAACTACTGCCCCTGCGAAGGCAGGGGCCCAGCACACATCAGTTGTTTTTTGTGGTGCATACGGGTGATGGATGCCTGCCTCCGCAGGCATGACAGTGGATTGATGGAGAATCATCGCGTTGCCCCCGACACAGGGTGTAGAAAAGGAAACAGCACCGCCCAACTGCTGAGGACGCCAAGCCGCCACAGGCACAACACAAGCGGCAGCAGCAGCACCCCATAAAGCGGGAGGATAAACAGGCCCGAAACCTCAAGCAGGTTCGTCAGCCACAAAAAGGCTGCCTGCACCGCAATAATCAACCCCACGGCAATGCCCATGCGCTTTTGCATGCCGCGGCGCGAATAATCGCCCGTCAAGAGTACGACCAAAGCAATGCTGGCAAAACTGATGGACAGCAAAGGGGTGGCCAGGCGCAATTGAAGTTCATTGCCCAGTTCGCTGTTGTTGCGGCCTGTTTTTTCAATCGAGGCGGCGCGGGGCATGAGCAGATCAACCAGCGGCAGTTCGCGTAAATCGCGCACGCGATCGACCTTTCTGTTTTTCAGCATCTCCAGCGACATGGTATAGTTGCTGAAGGTCAGCTCGTTCAATTTTTTGTTGTGGCGGTTAAATTCTTGCCGCAGGCCGTTAAAAACAATCACTTTGGGTGTTTCGCCGTTCACAGCCTGCAACAGGCCGCGCTCGGCCATGATGGTGGTTGGTTTCTCCTTATTTCTGAAATCGTGGATCAGAATCCCCTCCATCGCGCCTTCGCTGTCACGCTTGCGGGCATAAAATGTCAGGCCGGGCAGCAAATCATTAAACGTGCCGGGCCGCAGCAGCAGCGAGGTGAAATTATTTTTAATGGCATATTGTTCATCGACCAGCACGCGGTTGGCCCACGGCGCCCACACCAGGCTTTGCGCCAGCATCATCAGGGTCACCACCACCGCCAGCCACAGGGCCGGCGCGGCCAGCTGCAGGGGCGAACGGCCGGCCGAGCGCATGATGACCAGTTCACGATCAGCCATCAGGCGCTGATAGGTAAACAGCACCGCAATGACAAACGCCACAGGCGCAATAATGTGCAAAAACGTGGGCACGCTGATCAGCATCAGCCACAAAAAAGCTTTCAAGGTGGCGGCGCTTTCAATGACCAGCGACAGAAACCTGAACGATTGGGTAAACAGCACCACCACAATCACCGCCAGCAGGACAAACACGAAACCGCCCAGCAGCTGCCGCAAAAGATAGCGATCAAGAAGACCCAAGGTATATCCCCATGGCATGGCCCCATTGCATGGCAAGGTGCCTTAGGGGTAAGTTTATGGCAAGTCTCATCCTCTTTGAAAGGTTTTTTGCCATGAAAGTTTCCTTCGCACCCTTTGCCATTCCGGCCAAAGGTCTTGTGGTCATCCCCGTGCTGGCGGG
The DNA here is from genome assembly GCA_009927055.1 of Alphaproteobacteria bacterium. GTDB lineage: Bacteria > Pseudomonadota > Alphaproteobacteria > UBA9219 > RFNS01 > RFNS01. Next base: position 2,176 of record RFNS01000274.1, read on the forward strand.
GGGCAAGTTTCTGGCCCACGGCAGCAAGATCAATAAAAAAACGGGCCAGACTTTATCGCGCGCCATGACCGCGCACGACTTTAAGGCCAAAGCGGGCGATACGCTGCGCGTGGTGGCGCCCCATGGCATGCGGGTGCAGGCTATTGTGCTGGTGGGCCTTGGCGAGGAAAAAGACATATCAGAAAAAACATTACACAAGGCGGGCGGGGCGGCGGCGGCTGCCCTTTCGGGCAAGCTGGATGATGTGGCGCTGATCGCCGAAGGCGTGAAAGGCATGGAGGTGGCGCAGGTGGCCTCGGCCCTGGCGTTTGGCATGATGCTGCGCAGCTATCGGTTTGAGAAATATTTTACAAAAAAAGACAATAAGAAACCGCCACTGAAGGCATTAAAAATTTTGGGCGCGCCCCCTGCCGCCAAAAACGTGTGGGCTGAATATCACCATCTGGCCGAAGGGGTGTTTTTGGCGCGCGATCTGGTGACCGAGCCGCCCAATCATTTGTACCCCGCCAATTATGCCGAACAGATTGAGGCGCTGGCCGCGCTGGGGCTTAAGGTTCAGGTGCTGAACGAACATGATATCCAAGACCTGGGCATGGGCGCGCTGATGGGCGTGGCGCAGGGCAGTGCTCAGCCGCCCCGCGTGGTCACCTTGCTGTGGCAGGGGTTGAAACATACGGGGGAAATTTCCCACGCGCTGGTGGGCAAGGGGGTGACGTTCGATACGGGCGGCATTTCCTTAAAGCCGGGCCAAGGCATGTGGGATATGAAGTATGATATGGCCGGCTCGGCCGCGGTGGTGGGCGCCATGCGCGCGCTGGCCGCCAACAAGGTGTCCGTGAATGTGGTGGGGGCTGTGGGCTTGGTTGAAAATATGCCCAGCGGCCACGCCATGCGTCCGGGCGATGTGGTGAAAACCATGTCGGGCCAAACGGTAGAGGTGCTGAACACCGATGCCGAAGGGCGGCTGGTTCTGGCCGATGTGCTGTGGTACGTGCAGGAAAAATTCAAACCCGCGTGCATGATTGATTTGGCCACGCTCACAGGCGCCATGGTGGTGGCGCTGGGGAACGAGCATGCAGGCCTTTTCACCAATAACGATGAATTGGCCCAGCATTTATCGGCGGCGGGCATGGCGACCGAAGAAAAAGTGTGGCGCTTCCCGCTGCATGAGGCGTATGACAAATTATTAGAAAGCGAATGCGCCGATATGAAAAACATCAGCACCGATGGCGGGGCGGGCAGCATTACGGCGGCGCAATTTTTGCAGCGCTTTATCAAAAAAGGCGTGCACTGGGCGCACCTTGATATTGCGGGCATGGCCTGGGCGCGCAAGGCACGGGCCACCACACCCATGGGGGCTTCGGGCTATGGCGTGCAGCTGCTTTACCGCTATGTGTGCGATCGCAAAGCCTGATGGAGATTCGGTTTTATCAGCTGCTGCGCAGCGATTTAGAAAGCGCGCTGGCTCAGCTGCTGGAACGCACGCTGGCCAAGGGGTGGCGCGCGGTGGTGTACACCGCCTCGGCCGAGCGGGCTGAAGCCCTTTCGCGTTTTTTGTGGACCTATGCGCAAGAGGCGTTTTTGCCCCACGGCACGGCGGCCGATGGTGGCGCCCCCGACCAACCCATATGGCTGACTGATCAGGCCGAAAACCCCAATGGGGCGCATGTGTGTTTTGCGGTTGATGGGGTTGTGCCCAAGATGGGGGATTTTTCCCTGATCTGCGATGTGTTCGATGGGCGCGACCCCGTGGCGCTGGCCGATGCGCGTCAGCGCTGGCAGGCCGCGCGCGCACAGGCCGGCGTGCACCTGAGTTACTGGCAGCAAACCGCCGAAGGATGGGAAAAAAAGGCGGCATAGTTGACAGAATATCAACGATTATCATAATGCCCGGCGAGCAATAAAGGAGGTATAATGTCTAAACCAGAAGAACCAAGATATGGCCGTGAAGGGCGCCGCCTGAGAGCCATGAGACACCGAGTGAACGACGCCGCCAATCAGGCAAAACGTGCGTATGCAGAATATCGTGGCACCTTATCTGCTTCCAAAGCGGCGATCGCCGAAGGTCATACCCCTTTAGGGCCGAAGCTGCGTAGACGAGCAGGTCGATTGAAAAGGGCTGCACAAGAAATCGCCCGCCACGCAGAAACAGTGGCAGCTTCTGTCGATTTTCCCAATCTTGTTGCCTTAGCAAAGGCTGATACGACCCAACCAAATGAGGAACGCCAACACAAAGGCCCCGGCAAACGCGCTTGGCGGCGTAAAAATCCCGGCCAGGCCCACAAGGCCCCGTGGGTTCCTAAGAACGACGGTTCCTAAAAAAACAAGCGGGCTAACCCGCCTGAATCTTGACATTTCAATAGGGCGACCGGCGCCGCCTACGCCATCGTCATGCCGGCGGGCATCAGAATGACAGTGTTTTTTCTCAATCGCCGATCATCCCTCACCCTCA
>RFNS01000077.1 GCA_009927055.1 Alphaproteobacteria bacterium
CATGATCGATGGCGCCACCTTTCGCATCATACGCGCCAAAATAAAGGCGCCGTATGCGCGCGTGGCTGATGGCGGCGGCACACATCGCGCAGGGCTCTAGCGTCACATACACATCGGCCTCCACCAATCGTGCGGTGCCTAGCTTGTGTGCCGCTTCCCGCAGTGCCAGCACTTCGGCGTGCGCGGTGGGGTCGTGCATGGTTTCGGTTAAATTATGCGCCGCCGCCACCACCACGCCGCCCTGCACCACCACAGCGCCCACCGGCACCTCGCCCTGCTGCGCGGCCGCGTGGGCCAGCGCCAGCGCGCGCTGCATAAAGGCATTAGGGTTTTGACGCATGATGGTTTAAGAATGCGGGCATGACCGACGAAACGCAAGAGACACAAAAATCGTTCGAGGGAGAGCGGATTGCCAAGGTGATTGCGCGGGCCGGCGTGTGCTCGCGCCGCGAGGCCGAGAAATTGATCGCCGATGGCATGGTGACGGTGGATGGCAAAACCATTACAAGTCCCGCGCTGAATGTGCAGCCGCACCAGCGCATTACCGTGCACGGCGAAGCGCTGAAAACACCCGAGGTGGCGCGGCTGTGGCGTTTTCACAAGCCCGTGGGGTGCCTGACCACCCAAAAAGACCCCGAAGGGCGGCCCACCATTTTTCAGCTGCTGCCCAAACATTTGCCGCGCGTTCTGGCCGTGGGGCGGCTTGATTTTAACACCGAAGGTTTGCTGCTGCTGACGAATGATGGCGGCCTTTCGCGCACATTGGAGCTGCCGCACAATGGTTTCGAGCGCGTCTATCGCGCGCGCGTGCATGGCCGTGTCGATGAAAAACGCCTGAAAAATCTGGCGCGCGGGGTGCGGATTGAGGGCGTGCGCTATGCCCCCATCACAGCGAAGTTAGAGCGTGTACAAGGCACCAACGCCTGGCTGGAGTTGATTTTGCGTGAAGGCAAAAACCGCGAGGTGCGCAAGGTACTGATGCATTTGGGCCTGCAGGTGACGCGCCTTATTCGGGTCTCGTATGGGCCGGTGCAGTTGGGGCAGTTGCCGCGCGGCATGGTGGAAGAAATTCCGCGCCGCACGGTGAAGGCCTTGCTGGAGAAAATGGTAACAGAAGAAACCAGTGAGTAAGTATTGTTCTGGGGGCTGTTTTTTTTGCTTTTGACTTGCCATGCGCGGCCAAAAGGATTCTACTTGAAAAGACGTGACACTACTGATTCGATAAGACTTTCGCTGAGGAAACCATGATCAATCTTTCACTGGCCGAAACCGAACCCGCCACACTCACCCCCCGCATCGCTGTCATGGGCGTGGGTGGGGCGGGCAGCAATGCGGTGAACAACATGATCCGCGCGCAGCTGGAAGGGTGCGACTTTATTGTGGCCAACACCGATAGTCAGGCCCTGCAACTTTCGCTGGCGCCGCGTAAACTTCAACTGGGTGTCAGCCGCACGCGTGGTCTTGGCGCTGGCTCGAAGCCCGAAATTGGCCGCGCCGCCGCTGAAGAACAGATTGACGATATTATGGCCTGCCTTGAGGGGTCAGATATGGTGTTTGTCACGGCCGGCATGGGCGGTGGTACGGGCACCGGTGCAGCCCCCGTTATTGCGCGCGCCGCGCGCGAGCACGGTATTTTAACCGTGGGCGTGGTCACCAAGCCTTTCCATTTCGAAGGCACGCGCCGTATGGCGGTGGCCGATGCCGGTTTGGCCGAGTTGCAGCAGTATGTGGATACGCTGATTGTGATCCCCAACCAAAATCTTTTCCGTCTGGCCAATGAACGCACCACCTTTGCCGAAGCCTTTCGCATGGCCGATGAAGTGCTGCATTGCGGCGTGCGCGGCATTACCGATTTGATGGTTATGCCCGGCTTTATGAATTTAGATTTTGCCGATGTGAAAACCGTGATGGCCGAAATGGGCAAAGCCATGATGGGCACGGGCGAGGCCGATGGCGATGATCGCGCGCTGCGTGCCGCCGAAGCCGCCATTTCTAATCCTCTGCTGGATGATGTGTCGCTGCAAGGCGCCAAAGGCGTGCTGATTAATATTACGGGCGGCATGGACATGACGTTGTTTGAGGTTGATCAGGCCGCTAACCGCATTCGCGATGAAGTGGATAAAGACGCGCAAATTAAGGTGGGCAGCACGCTGTCGGAAGAATTGAACGGGAAAATCCGCGTGTCGGTTATCGCCACGGGTATTGATGCGCAATCGATTGAAATTTCACAGCGCCAAGGCCAGCAAAAAGCCGCGGCCGCCGCGGCGCCTGCCACAGAAAATCGTCGTCCGCCCTTGGTGCGCGCGCGTGATGCAGGGGCGCCGCGCCAAAACATTTCAACTGTGCTGGCGGCCAGCGCCACCGCGGCTAAGGAAGCGCGCAGCGTTGATTTGACCAGCAGCCAAATTGCGGTGAAGCAACCAGAAAAATTTTCCGCCGATCACACAACACAGGCGCAACAGGCGCAGAAAAAAAACATGGTCGCTAAAACGGCCAAGGAAGAAGCGCAACTCAGTTTAGGGGTTGATGACGCGGTGAGCACCCACACCACCGCAGAGGCCGAGGCGCCGGCTCAAGCCGCTGATCAGGCGCCCATCGCGGCCGACACAACCAGCAGCCCGCCCGCATCGCCATCGCCAACGGTGGCTGAGCCTGTGTCTGATATTGATCCGACCAAAGTGGAAGCGGCCACCATTAAAATGACGCAGATACAGGCCGGCATCAGCCGCGATACCCAAAAACCGGCCGATCGCGCGCGCGCGCTGTTCAGCCGCATTACGGGTTTTGGTTTGGTGCGCCCCTCGACCAGCAAAAAAGATGACGACGGCATGGATGATGAGTTGGACGATGTGCCCCCCCATGTGGCCGATCAAAAAGTGGCCGATCAAAAAACAGCCGAGCAAAAGCAAGGCGTGAAGGCCACCACCACACAGGATGATGACGACCTGCTGGATATTCCGGCCTTCTTGCGCCGCAGCGGGCATTAGCAGCGGGCATTAGCAGCGGGCATTAAAAATATGGGCGCGGCAGAACAAGAACATCCACGCGGCTGAATAGAACACCCGCGCCGCCCCCACCCTCGTCATGCCCATGCAGGCGGGGTGGGAATGACAGTATTTCTCAACTACTCATCCTTTTTCTCAACCACCTCCGTCTCACACCATCGTCATGCCGGCGGAGGCCGGCATCGAGGGCAGCCATCACAAACACCCACAAATGTCACCGTTTTTTTGTTGTCACATTCGGCCCATGGATTCCGGCGTGCGCCGGAATGACAGTGTTTCTTCTCAACCACCCATCTTTCTTCTCAACAGCCTCTCGTCCCCCACCCGCG
>RFNS01000184.1 GCA_009927055.1 Alphaproteobacteria bacterium
CTTTCCCTCAGGCCTTCACTTTAGCGCGATAATGTTCGCTGGAAGATGCGCGCGGCGGGGGGCGTGCCGGCGGGCCGATGTGACACAGGCCTTTGTGGCACAGGCCTTTGTGGCACAGACGGGTGTGATGCGGCGCGATGCGGCATCGCCTGCTGTGGCGTGGCGCGCGCGAGCATGGTGCGCGGCGGCATGGCGTGCAGGGGTGCGCGGTTGTTGCGCGCGGCATCGGGCGCCGTGCCCAGAATTTTTTCAAGCCGATGCACAAGGGCCGGCGGCATCAGCCCCAGCTGCATCATATTATCTAAATGCGTGGCCAGGTGCGCCGTGGCGCCCGCCAGCTGCAATTGATGCATGGCGCGGCCCAACCCAAAACGCCGCAGCAACAACAAAAATTCAATCAGATTCGGGCCCATGTCGTGCGCGCGACGCCGCAGCTCGGCCATATTTTTCAGCAGCGTGGCCATGCGCGGATCAAACACCTTGTGCCGCGCGTGCCAATGGCGCTGATGCAGCGCGAACGACCGCGCATCGCCCCCTTTGCGCTTTTTCTTTTTCTTTTCGGTCATTTCATCTTCGGCCATTTCGCGCTTGAGGATATGATTTTCGCGATCACGTTTTTTCGCCTCATCGGGCACCGGCGGCTCCAGCAAAAAGCGATAATGCTCATGTCCGGGCGGAAGATAATCGGCAAGGTCGATGGTCAGGTTCATGGTGGGTTATGTAAGGCGTGCCGGCAAAATAAAAAGAGGCGGCAGGCCGTGGCCCGCTTGTGTTGGCAGTGGGGGGACGAGCGCACGGCCGCGCAGACAGGCCTAAACGGCGTGTGTTGTCTTAAGGGGGGGTGGGTCAAAGGTGGTGCCCAGAAAGGGACTCGAACCCCCATGGTGTTACCCGCTAGTACCTGAAACTAGTGCGTCTACCAATTCCGCCATCTGGGCACGTGGCCCCCAGTGAATAGGAAATGGGGCGTTGGGTGTCAAGGAAGCGGTGAGGGGATCAATGGGCGGGTGAGAAGAAAGGTGGGCTGTTGAGAGGAAACACTGTCATTCTGGCGCATGGCGGAATCCATGGGCAGAAAGCGACAACAAAAAACATGGCAGCGTTTGTGATTGCCGCCCTAGATTCCCCCCTGCCACGCCCCCAACAAGGCTGGCACGATGCCAACGCTCGATGATCTCTTTACACTGGACCCGAAGGCAGGGCCGGGGCAGGGCACCCGGACTCGCGGCATGCCCGCGACAAACGGAAATATAGTTGAGCCAGGGTCTCGGCATCGCTCATCGCGAACGACCACGGCAGCCGCCCTCGATCCGGCATGCGCTGACGATACGCGCGCCACCCACTCGTGTCGCTGCCCAGGGTTATGCCGTACTGATCGAGATATCGGACCAACTTGGCGAGTTGCGCGGGGCTCAGACCGGCCTTCGCTGCCACAACTTCTGGCGGGTCGGCGACCATGTCTCCGATGTGACAATAGCCCGCGCGATCAGCGAGTTTTTCTTCAGCAACACGGGATCCGAGCTGATCTGTCAGCGCATCTCCAAAGACAAACTGATCCATGATGAAGAAGTACAAGAGGACGTCGTCGCCGAAAGTCATGAGCTCCGCTAGCGTGAATAGCTTTGCGCCTGTTTTCGTCGTCTTTTTGCAGACGTTGGTCTCTGCACCTTTGAAGGAAACACGTTGTGTCACTTCATGGGGTATAGGCGCATCAATTTTACAATTCAATGCGTGTTCAGAAATGAGTGAACGGCCATCATCGGCGCGCGAGGCCCGTTGACATATGTTATATTATAACATATCAACAAGGGGATGTTGTCCGGCTTTTCTGAAAAACCCACCATGCAGGCCATGCTGGCCACCGCCTTGGTGCCGCTTGTCACCCACATTCCCTGCTGCGTGCTGCCCAAGCTGGCCATGGTGGCGGGTTTGCAACTGGGTGGGCTGGCTTTGGTCGATTGGGTGTATCATCATCAATTTTTCTTTCCGCCTTTTGTGGCGGCGGCGGTGTGTGGGTTTATGGCGCTGCGATCGCGCTTGGCCGCGCCTGCCACAACCAGCTGCTGCCAGAAAAAGGCATGCTGCGGGCCGGCTGAACATCCTGCGCGTCACCGCAACATGGCCCGGTTGTTTGCCGTTTGCGTGGCCGAGGGTTATGCCATCACCACCTTGTTATACTTTATCTTGCCACACCCTGAGCACGTTTAGGCCCTCAACGCAGGCAGCGCAGATGAGGGGGCGGCAAGAGTATCTTGCACCACGCGATAGTTACGGGCATCGGCAAACAGGGCCCGCAGCAGCTGATTGTTGGCGCGGTGGCCACCGCGATAAGAACGATAATGCGCCTTCATGGGCAGGCCCGCCAGCGCCAGATCGCCAATCGCATCCAGCAGTTTGTGGCGCGCAAATTCGTGCGGCATGCGAAGACCTTCGGGGTTCAGCAGCGCATCGCCCTGCACCACAATGGCGTTGGCCAGTGATCCGCCGCGCGCCAAGCCAGCGGCACGAAGTTTCTCAACGTCATCGGCAAAGCCAAAGGTACGGGCGCGCGCAATTTGTGTGCGAAAAGCCGATAGCGACAAAGGCACCGAATATTCTTGCCGGCCAATGGCGGCCGAGGCAAAATCAATCGCCACCGAAAATTCGGCCCGTGGGGCGGGCAGCAGCTCGGCCCAGGCGCCGTTTTCTTCAACGCGCACGGGTTTCAGCACGTCCAGCCAACGGCGCGGGGCGTTTTGAAGAGTTGTGCCCGCGCTATCGACCAGAAACATGAAAGGGGCGGCGCTGCCATCCATAATCGGCACTTCGTCGCCATCAATTTCCACCACCGCGTTATCAATATCGAAGGCGCGCAGGGTCGAAAGCAAATGTTCAACCGTGCCCACGCGCGCGCCATGCGCATTGCCCAGCACGGTGCACAGGCGCGTATCGACCACCTGGTCATAATGCGCTTTCAATTCGCGTGCGCCGTTTTTCAAATCGGTACGCATAAAGACAATGCCCGTGTTGGGCGGCGCCTGACGCAGCGTGAGCTTGGCCGAGCGACCTGAGTGAACGCCCACCCCTTCGCAGGTCAGACCATCCACCCGCAGGGTGCGTTGTTGTTCATAGGCGGGCAGGGGTTCAACGTCATCAGGCATGGGGGTGTTCAGG
>RFNS01000188.1 GCA_009927055.1 Alphaproteobacteria bacterium
GGTCAGTCATGTGAAATTTTCGGTTCATAGATTCCGGCAGAATTTACCCCATACGCCGATACGGGGCCCGAATAACGTTATTTCTTCTTCGCGGCCACTTTGCCGGTCAGCTTAATTTTTTCGCCGTCATCGGCGCCATCGGCCGCTTTTTTGGCGGCAGGGGCCTGGGTGAAGCGTTTGTTAAACTTGGCCAGCTGTCCGCCGCGTTCAAGCACCTGATGTTTGCCTGTCCAGGCGGGGTGCGTCAGGGGGTCGATATCCAAACGCATGGTATCACCGGGTTTGCCCCAGGTGCTGCGGGTCATAAACTCGGTGCCGTCGGTCATAATGACCTTAATCTCGTGATAATCGGGGTGGCCTTCTTTTTTCATCGCTCATCCTTTGCTGATGGCTTTTCTAGGCAAACTGCCGCACAGATGCAAGTTTTTCTTTGCTTGCACTTGTGGGCGGCGGCGGCTATAAGGGGGGGTATCCAAACAGGTTGTTTTGTTTGGGTGTGGCGTTGTGCCTCATCTCGGTCGGTCCCTGTGTACAGGCACCGGCCCGTTTTTGTTTGGCATGTTGGCATGAAAGGCTTGAGCGTTGATTGAAGGGTTAACATGTTTGAAGGGCTAACACAGCGGCTGGGCGGCATTTTTGATCGCCTGCGTGGACGCGGCGCCTTGACCGAGGCCGACGTGACCGCCGCCCTGCGCGAGGTGCGCATCGCGCTGCTGGAGGCCGATGTGGCCCTGCCGGCCCTGAAAGATTTTTTGGAAAAAGCACAAGAGCGGGCGGTTGGTCAGAATATTATTCAAACAATCAACCCGGCGCAGCAGGTCATTAAAATTGTGCACGATACGCTGGTCGAAATGCTGGGGGCCGAGACCGTGGCGCTAACCCGTGTCACCAATCCGCCCACCGTCATCCTCATGCTGGGGTTGCAGGGCAGCGGCAAAACCACCACCAGTGCCAAGCTGGCCAAATATTTAAGCGCGCAAAAGCAAAAGGTTTTGCTGGCCTCGCTCGACACCCATCGCCCCGCCGCGCAAGAACAACTGGCGGTGTTGGCCAAACAGATTGATGTGGAAAGCCTGCCCATGGTGGTGGGCGAAAAACCCGCCGCCATTGCGCGCCGCGCCATGGATGCTGCACGCCGCCAGGCGGCCGATGTGCTGATTGTAGATACCGCAGGTCGTTTAAGCGTGGATGACGCGTTGATGGCCGAGTTGGCCGAGATCAGGGATATTTCCCAGCCCGCTGAAAAACTGCTGGTGCTGGATGCCATGACAGGGCAGGACGCGCTGACCACGGCCAAAACATTTCATGAAAAAATTGGCACCACCGGCTTTGTGCTGACGCGTATGGATGGCGACGCGCGGGGCGGGGCCGCCCTTTCGCTGCGGCACGCCACAGGCCAGCCCATTAAATTTTTTGGCGTGGGCGAAAAGCTGGACGCGCTGGATGTTTTCCACCCCGACCGTCTGGCTGGGCGCATTTTGGGCATGGGCGATGTGGTCTCGCTGGTGGAAAAAGCCGCCGCCACCCTCGATCAGGCCGAAATGATGCAGGCCGCGCAAAAACTGCAGCAGGGCCAGTTCGATTTTGATGATTTGCTGACACAAATCCGCCAGCTGAAAAAAATGGGCGGCATGAAAGAAATGATGGGCATGCTGCCGGGCCTTGGCAACCTGGCTGATAAGCTGGGCAACACAGATGTGGACGAACGCGCCATCAAGCATCAAGAAGCCATTATTTTATCGATGACGCCGGCCGAACGGCGCGATGTGGGCGTGCTGAACGCCAGCCGCCGCCGTCGCATTGCGGCAGGCGCGGGCGTGGGTGTTTCGGATGTGAACAAGGTAGTGAAGCAGTATCTGATGATGCGCGACACCATGAAGCAGATGAAAAAGTTAGGCAAAAAAGGTTTCCTGCGCCAGATGGGCGCCCATGGTTTAGGCATGGGGGGAAAAGGGTTGGGGGGAATGCCAAATGTGGGAAAAATCCCACAAGGTGACGCCCCATCACTTCACAACGACGACACCAGGAGGTAACAATGGCCATCGTCATGCGCATGACCCGTCAAGGGTCAAAAAACAGACCTTTCTATCACATTGTTGTGGCCGATAGCCGCAGCCCGCGTGATGGCAAGTTTATTGAAAAAGTAGGCACCTATAATCCGCTGCTGGCCAACGATCATCCCAGCCGCGTCACCTTTAATGCCGAGCGTGTTCAGCACTGGCTGAAAACCGGCGCGCAGCCCAGCGAGCGCGTGGCGCGTTTTCTGCACAAGGTGAACATGGGCCCTGCCGTGACATGGCGCGAAAGCCCCCAAAAATCATCGCCCAAAGCCAAGGCGCAAGAACGCCTGAAGCTGGCCGCCGAAGCCGCCAAAGCGGCCGCCCCGCCACCGGCCGATGAACAACCCGCCGAGGCACAGGCCTAGGACAGAGGATGATTGTGGTGATGCGACAAAGAATAACACACCGCTGCCCCTGCGCAGTCAGGGGCCCATCACACCCGCGTATCACACTTGTGGGCGTGCGGGTGATGGATGCCTGCTTTCGCAGGTATCGCAGTGTTGTGTGTTGTGTCTGAACATGTCCCGCGCGTTGGTTGCTGTGGCCACGGTTGTGGCGGCGCATGGCGTGCGGGGCCTTGTTAAAATTGCCTGCCACCTGACCGATGATAGCATGATCGCCCCCCTAAACCCTTTGACCACCGCCGATGGAAGGGATTTTTCCCTGACCATCAAGGGTGTGGCCGGCCCGCATTTTTTGGCGGCGCTGTCGGGCGTGGATGATCGCGATGCCGCGGCGGCGCTGCGTGGCACCACGCTGCATGCCCCGCGCCACAAACTGCCGCCTGTGCCCCAGGGCACCTATTATTATGCCGATTTAGAAGGGCTGGCGGTGCGCGGTGTGGATGGTCGGCCCGTGGGCACGGTGGCAGCTGTGCACAACTTTGGCGCCGGCACGGTATTAGACATTGCGCGTGACCATGGGAAAAATCCCCCACCCCTCCAAACGGGCAAGGCGAAAAATGTTTTGTTCCCCTTCAACGCCGCCTTTGTGCCGGTGGTGAATGTGGCGGAAGGATTTTTGATGATTGATCCGCCCGATGACTGGTGGGATGAGCCTGAGGATGATCAGCCCCATGGAGATGTCTCATGACATGGCATGCCACCATCATCACGCTGTTTCCTGAATTGTTTCCGGGAAGTCTCGGCGCCAGTTTGGCCGGAAAGGGCCTGCATGAAAAAATCTGGCAGCTGAATGTGGTGAACCTGCGCGACTATGCCACCGACAAACACCGCACGGTCGATGACACGCCCTATGGCGGCGGGGCGGGCATGGTGCTGAAGCCCGATATTACGGCGGCGGCGCTGCGCCATGCTGACCAAACATTTGGCCCCCACGGGCGGCGCATTTACCTGTCGCCCCGCGGCAAACCGCTGAACCAGCCCATGGTCGAGGAGCTGGCCAAACAGCCCGTGCTGCTGCTGTGCGGCCGCTATGAAGGGGTGGATGAGCGGGTGATTGAGGCGGCGGGCCTGGAAGAAGTGAGTTTGGGCGATTTTGTGCTGTCGGGGGGCGAAGTGGCGGCCCTGGCCCTGATCGAGGCCACCATCCGCCTGCTGCCCGGCCTGCTGGGCAACCAAGAAACCCTTGCAGAAGAAAGCTTTAGCCAGGGTTTGCTGGAATATCCGCACTACACCCGCCCGCCCGTGTGGGAGGGGCGCGAGGTGCCGCCCGTGCTGCTGGGGGGCGACCACGCCGCCATTGCCGCCTGGCGTCAAAGTGCTGCAAGAAAATTAACACGTGAAAGACGTCCCGATTTGTGGCAGAACTATCTGCAACAACAACTGGCAACATCAACACCGAACGGAGAAAACGATGAATTTGCTGCAAAAAATTGAAGCCGAACACGTGCAAAAAATGCAATCGGCCAAAAAAATTCCGGCCTTTGGCCCTGGCGATACGCTGCGCGTCTCGGTGAAGGTGATTGAAGGCACGCGTGAGCGTTTGCAGGCCTATGAAGGCGTGTGCATCGCGCTCAGCAACGCGGGCATCAACTCGGCGTTCACCGTGCGCAAAATTTCGTATGGCGAGGGGGTCGAGCGCGTATTCCCGCTGTACAGCCCGCGCATTGACAGCATCACGCTGGTGCGTCGTGGCGATGTGAACCGCGCCAAGCTGTATTATCTGCGCGGACGTCGCGGCAAATCGGCCCGCATTGCCGAACGCCGTCAAGAAGCCCCCAGCGCCAGCGCTGAATCATCGGCGGCTTAGGGGTTTTCTACCGCACGGGGCCGCATCCCGTGCCACGAATGATGCGAGGCGGAAGACTTTCTGTATGATAAGAAAGCTCACCATAAAAACGTCGTCATCTCTGCCCAAGCGGGGATCCATCCCTCGGCAAGCGCTGGCGGATCAATGGATTCCGGCTGGCGTTGGCCCCGCACCCCGATACGGGGCGGGAATGACGGTTTTTTTGTTACATCCTGACCAAACCTTTCAGCCCAAATCTTAGGATACCATCGCACATCACCATGCAAAAACCCCGCACGCTTTATCAAAAAATTTTCGAGGCTCACGTAGTGCATCAGCAGCAAGATGGCACGGCTGTTCTGTATATCGATCGCCATCTGGTGCACGAGGTGACAAGCCCCCAGGCTTTTGCGGGTCTTGCCGCCAACCATCGCCGCGTGCGGCAACCCCGCGCCACCCTGGCCGTGGCCGATCATAACGTGCCCACCTCGCACGATCGTTTGCAGGGCATCAGGGAAGAAGAATCGCGCCTTCAGGTAGAAACGCTGCAAAAAAACGCGCGCGATTTTGGCATTGAATACTACGCCATGGATGATATCCGCCAGGGCGTTGTGCACGTGGTGGGGCCTGAACAGGGATTTACACTGCCCGGCACCACCATTGTCTGCGGCGATAGCCACACCAGCACGCATGGCGCCTTTGGCGCGCTGGCGTTTGGCATTGGCACGTCAGAGGTTGAGCACGTGCTGGCCACGCAAACGCTGCTGCAAAAACCCGCCAAGAACATGCGCCTTGTGGTGAATGGCGCGCTGGGCACGGGCGTGACGGCCAAAGATATTATTTTGGCGATTATTGGAAAAATTGGCACAGCCGGCGCCACCGGCCATGTGATTGAGTATGCCGGCGATACCATCATGGCGCTGGATATGGCGGGCCGCATGACCGTATGCAACATGAGCATTGAAGCGGGCGCGCGCGCCGGCCTCATCGCGCCTGATGACACAACGTTTGATTATCTGCGCGGGCGCCCCAAAGCGCCGCAGGGCCAGTCGTGGCAGCACGCGGTAGATTATTGGCGCACGTTGCCGACTGATGAGGGCGCGGTGTTTGAAAAAGAAATATTGCTGGATGCCGCCACCATCGCGCCGCATGTCAGCTGGGGCACATCGCCCGAGCAGGTGCTGCCCATTACGGGCGTGGTGCCCAACCCCGCCGATGAGCCCGATGCCAACCGCCGCGCTGCCGTGGCGCGCGCGCTCGATTATATGGGCCTTGTGCCCGGCACGCGCCTGACTGATATTCCTGTGCAGAAAGTTTTTATTGGGTCGTGCACCAATGGCCGCATTGAAGATTTGCGCGCGGTGGCCGCCGTGGCCAAAGGCCGACAAGTGGCGGCGGGCGTGCACGCCATGATTGTGCCAGGATCGGGCCTGGTGAAGCAGCAGGCCGAGCAAGAGGGCCTCGATCAAATTTTTATCGCCGCGGGTTTTGATTGGCGCGAGGCGGGGTGCAGCATGTGCCTGGCCATGAACGACGACAGGTTGCAACCTGGCGAACGCTGCGCCAGCACCAGCAACCGCAATTTTGAAGGGCGTCAGGGTCGTGGGGGCCGCACGCACCTCATGTCGCCGGCCATGGCCGCCGCCGCCGCCACCACCGGCAAACTGGCCGATGTGCGTGACATTTATTGAAGATTATTTACGCCACCTTGGTGCCGGTGCCGGTGGCGGTGCCGGTTGAGCCGAAGCCGCCGGCGCCGCGCGTCGTGGTTAAAAGCTGGGGCACTTTGTGCCACTGGGCCTGCACATAGGGGGCAATCACCATCTGCGCCACGCGCATGCCGCGGGTCAGGGTGACAGGTTCGGTGCCCAGGTTCACCACAATCACGCCCACTTCACCCCTATAATCGGCATCGACCGTGCCGGGGCTGTTCAGCACCGTTATGCCCTGTTTCAGCGCCAGCCCCGAACGTGGGCGAATTTGCGCCTCAAACCCCTGGGGCAGGGCGATGGCGATGCCTGTTGGAATTAATGTTCTTTCGCCTGGGGCCAGCACCACATTGGTTGCGATGGCGGCATATAAATCCATGCCGGCGGCCCCCGCGGTGGCATAGGCGGGCAGGGGTAAATCAGCCCCGTGGGGCAGCTGAACAATATCGATCATCGTGGTCA
>RFNS01000193.1 GCA_009927055.1 Alphaproteobacteria bacterium
ATAGTATATGCCGTCAACATGTTTGCCAGAACGGCGGTGTGTTGTGCTGGGGGCAACTTCTTTCTCATCAATTGTGATGTAGCCGACTTCTCCCTCATACCCGGACATTTGTGAGAGATATCCGATGGAATCTTTCCAGTGATTAAGAAAAGCCGGAATTGTTTTTTCATCGCCAATCACTAAGGGCATCATCATGACGCGCGTGCCAGAAAATTTGGGTAATTGAATAGAGCCGATGTGTTGAAAATTACTATAAAAGCGATCCATGAGTAACTCCTTGGAGGAATAATATGCAGCTATCATATTTAAGTCATATTTAAGCGGGTCAATGATCAGGGTCAATGCCTAAAGTGCCTGACGCCGGTCGTCACCATGGCGATGCCGGCGTTGTTGGCGGCGTCAATCACGTCGGCGTCGCGCATGCTGCCGCCGGGCTGAATGACCGCGGTGCAGCCCGCATCAATCACGGCCTGCAGGCCATCGGCAAACGGAAAAAACGCATCAGACGCGGCCACACTGCCCTGTGTCAGGCTTTCTGCAAGGCCGGCGGCGGTGGCGGCCTCGCGCGCTTTGTGGGCGGCAATACGCGCGGCATCCACCCGGCTCATCTGCCCGGCGCCAATGCCCACGGTGGCGCCGTTTTTGGCGTACACAATGGTGTTCGATTTCACGTGTTTGGCCACCAGAAAAGCAAATTTCAGGTCAGCCATTTCGGCAGGGGTGGGGGGGCGCGCGGTGACCACTTTTAACGCCGCCTCGTTCAGCACCACGTTATCTTTCGATTGCACCAAAAAGCCACCGCCAATGGTTTTGATCTGCACGCCTTTGGCGTGGCGGCGTGGCATGCCCCCCACCAGCAGCAGGCGCAGATTTTTTTTGGCGGCCAGAATATTTTGGGCCTCTGGCGTGGCATCGGGTGCAATAATCACTTCGGTAAAAATGTCGGCCATCGCACGGGCTGTTTCCGCATCCAGCGTTTTGTTCAGCGCAATAATGCCGCCAAAGGCGCTGACAGGATCGCACCGCAGCGCGGCCTGATACGCCTGAAGCAAGGTGGGGGCTGTGGCCACGCCGCAGGGGTTGGCGTGTTTGATAATGGCCACGGCGGGTGCTTCCGGCAATTCAGAGACCAGTTCCCACGCGGCGTCGGTATCATTCAGGTTGTTATAACTCAGCTCTTTCCCTTGAATTTGGCGCGCGCGGGCCAAACCAAAATAGGCAGGATCATTCACATAAAACGCGGCCGATTGGTGCGGGTTTTCACCATAGCGCAGAACCTGGGCCTGCTGGCCGGCCCACGCAAACTGGCGCGGATAATCAACCCCGCAGAGGTGATGCAGCCAAGTGCCGATGTTTGAATCATACGCCGCTGTGTGGGCAAAGGCCTTGGCCGCCAATAATTGTCGTGTGCCGGGCAAGGTGTGGCCATGCTGGGAAATTTCCCCCACCACCGTGTCATAATCGGCCGGATCGGTGATGATGGTAACATGCGCAAAATTTTTGGCCGCCGCGCGCACCATGGCCGGCCCGCCCACATCGATATTCTCGATGCATGTTTCAAAGTCAGCGCCGCTGTGCAGCGTGGCCGCGAAGGGGTAAAGGTTCACCACCACCACATCGATGGGGGGAATGGCATGCGCGGCGGCTTCTTTCTGGTGGGTGGCATCATCGCGCAACTGCAAAATGCCGGCATGAATTTTAGGATGCAGGGTTTTGACGCGGCCATCCATCATTTCAGGAAAGCCGGTGTGGCTTGCCACATCGGTCACATTCAGGCCGGCTTCGCGCAGGGCCTTGGCTGTGCCGCCCGTGGAAAGCAGCGTGTAACCACAGGTGACCAGCTGTTGTGCCAGCGGCACCAGATGGGTTTTATCAGACACAGAAAGAAGGGCATAGCGGGCAGGGATCATGGGGGGCATGGGGCGACTATACACAACCAACACGAGGAGTGAAGATGGTTGCATGAACGCTCAATGGAGATCACTATCCCGTTGAATCCTCGACTTAAAAAAAACACCTTAAAAAAAAATACTGGCGCTGCAGCCCAAATGATATTATATAAACTCTTGAAACCGTACCAAAAGGGTCCTGTTATGCTCCGTATCAGCAAATTGACAGACTATGCCGTTGTTTTGCTTAGCAAAATGGCCAAAGATCAGGGCCAGCTGACCGTGCCCCAGCTGCACGGGCAAACAAACCTGCCTATACCCACCATTTCTAAGGTTTTGAAAAAACTGGCCCGCGCCGGCCTTTTGGCCACCACGCGAGGGGCCGCGGGGGGCTATCGCCTGGCGCGCCCCGCCCCTGAGATTAATATTGTTGAGATTATTGAGGCGATGGACGGCCCCATCGCCATGACCGATTGCGTGGGCGGCGCCCACAAACGCTGCGCCTATCTTGAAAAATGCCACCTGCAACCCAACTGGAGCCGCGTGAACCATGTCATTCGCGAATCGCTGCAGGCGATGAGGTTGAGTGATCTGGACACCTCCCAGAACGGCCAGCACTGTGAGGCGGCATGAGCGACAACGCCAACATTCATGCGGTGATTGACGCCGAATACAAATATGGCTTTGTCACCGATATTGAAAGCGACCGCGCCCCCAAAGGCCTGAACGAAGACACGGTACGTTTTATCAGCGCCAAGAAAAATGAACCCGCATGGATGCTGGCCTGGCGGCTGCAAGCCTTTGCCACATGGCAGCGCATGAAAACGCCCACCTGGGCGCGGGTGCAGTTTCCGCCCATCGATTATCAAGACGCCTATTACTATGCCGCGCCCAAACAAAAAATCGCCCCGCAAAGTTTGGATGAGGTGGACCCCGAATTGCTGAAAACCTATGAAAAATTGGGCATTCCCATTCGCGAGCAAGAACTGCTGGCAGGCGTTGCCCCGAAAAAAATAGCGGTCGATGCCGTGTTTGATAGTGTGTCAGTCGCCACCACCTATAAAAAAGAACTGGAAGCCAAGGGCATTATTTTCTGCTCGTTCGGCGAGGCGGTGCAAAAACACCCCGACCTGGTCAAAAAATATCTGGGCAGTGTGGTGCCGGTGGCCGATAATTATTTTGCCGCCCTGAACAGCGCCGTGTTCACCGATGGATCGTTTGTGTTTGTGCCGAAGGGCGTGCGCTGCCCCATGGAGCTTTCAACCTATTTCCGCATCAATGCCGAAAACACCGGCCAGTTTGAACGCACGCTGATTATTGCCGATGACCAAAGCTATGTCTCGTATCTTGAAGGCTGCACAGCGCCGAAGCGCGATGACAACCAGCTGCACGCGGCGGTGGTTGAGCTTGTGGCGCACGATGATGCCGAGATAAAATATTCGACCGTGCAAAACTGGTATCCCGGCGATAAAGACGGCAAAGGCGGCATTTATAATTTTGTCACGAAGCGCGGCGAATGCCGGGGGGCCCGCAGCAAAATCAGCTGGACGCAGGTGGAAACAGGCAGCGCCATTACGTGGAAATATCCCAGCTGTGTGCTGAAGGGCGATCATTCGGTGGGCGAGTTTTATTCGGTCGCCATCGCCAACAACTGCCAGCAGGCCGATACCGGCACGAAAATGATCCACCTCGGCAACCACACGCGATCGACCATCATTTCAAAAGGCATCAGCGCGGGGCGCGCGCAAAACACCTATCGTGGCCTGGTTAAATTCGCGCGCACGGCCCGCCATGCCCGCAACCGCACGCAATGCGACAGCATGTTAATTGGCAACCAGTGCGGCGCGCACACCGTGCCTTATATTGAAAGCCGCCAGCCTTCCGCCAGTGTAGAGCACGAAGCCACCACCGCCAAAATTTCAGAAGAACAGCTTTTTTACTGCCGCCAGCGCGGCTTGAACGCCGAAGAAGCGATGACGCTGATTGTGAATGGTTTCTGCCGCGAGGTTTTGCAACAACTGCCCATGGAATTTGCGGTGGAAGCGCAAAAACTGGTGGGCATCAGTTTAGAAGGAAGCGTGGGATAACGATGCTTGAAATTACCAATCTTCATGCCAGCATTGATGGCAAATCTATTTTACAGGGCTACAACCTCTCGCTGCCGGCGGGGCAGGTGCACGCCATTATGGGGCCGAATGGCAGCGGCAAAAGCACGCTTTCTTATGTGCTGGCGGGCCGCGATGGCTATGACATCACAGAGGGTGACGTGCAGTTGAATGGCGAGACACTGTTACCCCTTGCGCCCGAAGAACGGGCCGCGCGCGGGCTTTTTTTGGGCATGCAATATCCGGTTGAAATTCCGGGCGTCAGCAACATGGTGTTTTTGAAAACGGCGTTGAATGCGCAGCGTCGCGCCAAAGGCATGAATGAACTGGATGCTGTTGAATTTTTGCAAAACATCAAAACGGCGGCCCAACAACTGGGTTTGTCTGATGACATGCTGAAACGCAGCGTGAACACCGGTTTTTCGGGTGGCGAAAAAAAACGCAACGAAATGCTGCAAATGCTGATGCTGCAACCCACCTGCGCGGTGCTGGATGAAACCGACAGCGGTCTGGATGTTGACGCGTTGAAGGTCATTGCGAACGCCATCAACGCCATGCGCGCGCCCACGCGCAGCTTTTTAATCATCACGCACTATCAGCGCCTGCTCGATTATGTGAAGCCCGATGTGGTGCACATTCAGGCGCACGGAAAAATTGTGGCCACCGGCGGGCCAGAGCTGGCCCACAAACTGGAAGCGGAAGGGTATAAAGCCTTCGGCATTGAACAGGCGGCGTGATGATGTTTGATAGAAAAAATTTACCTATAAAAACGGCGTCATCCCCGCGCAGGCGGGGATCCATTCCACGGCAAGCACGAGCGGATGAATGGATTCCCGTTTTCGCGGGAATGACGAATTTTTCTTTGAGGCGCGTCTATTCATTATGGCCCCACCCCTTATGGAAGGCGGCATAAATGTCGGCCCCTCTTTTCGCCTTCGATTGGAACGGCACGCTGCTGGCTGACGCCAAAATCACCTATCGCAGCACCTGCGCGCTGCTGGCCGAACTGGGCCACAACCCCATTGGCTGGACCGCTTATCAGGCCGCGTATGATATTCCCATCGATCGTTTTTACAAAAACATCGGGCTCGATTTTCATCCCACAGCGCCCCATTGGCAACGGGCCCGCGATATTTTTTACCGGCATTATCTGAAAATGTCGGCCTCAGCCCGTCTGCGGCGCGGCGCCCGCGATGTGCTGATGACGTTGAAAAAAAACGGCGCGCGCACCGCCATTATTTCGAACCACGTGGTGCCCGATATTATGGCCCACCTGCAGCGTCTGCGCATTGCCGATTGCATTGATGACGTGCTGGCCTATGAAAGTTTTGAACGCCATTTTGATGGCCACACCAAACAGCAGCGCCTGCATCACTATCTGCACAGCAAAAAAATTTCGCCCCAGCACACCTGCATTATTGGCGATACGCCGGAAGAAACCATCATCGCGCACGAACTGGGCCTGAAAAGTTTTGCCATTACCGATGGTCATGTTTCCACCAAGCGTTTGCAGGCGGCCAGGCCACATCATCTTATCTCGCATCTTTCTGAACTTCTTGATTTATCGCGTCAGCACGGGCTGATTGAACGGGTGGTGTAACATGCTGCAATCATGGATCGACGCCGCAAGAGACAAAGAATCATTCCGCTACACCTCGCTGCAGCCGCTGCTGGCGCTGCCGTTTCAACCGCCGCCGCCCACATCTCTTTCCATTGATAAACTGCCGCTGATCACCGCGGCCGATGCGCCGCGTCAGCGGCTGGTGTTTGTGGATGGCGTGCTGCGGCCCGAAATGGGGCTGGCGCAGCAGCTGCCCCTCAACCTGATCACAGGAAACGCAGAAACCGGCTATGCTCTTCAACTGAGTGCAGAAACCTGTCTGGCGCTGGCCCCGCTTGAAGTGGTGCTGATCAGCGGTGTTTACGCCCAGCCCACCACCACCCATGTGGCGCTTGATGTGCATTTGGGTCGCTCGGCCCGCCTGACGCTGATTGAACATCACATCACGCTGGGCGATGGTGCACCGCATGCTTTTTCGCTGCACAAAAACATTCATCTGGCCGAGCACGCCAAGCTGGTGCATGCGCGCCTGCAAAATTTTCAGCCGCAGCATTATCATTTATCTGAATTAAATGTGCAGGTGGCGGCGCATGGTTTTTATCATTTCATCGGCTTAAACACAGGGGCCGCGCTGATGCGCCATAATGTAACAATCACGCTGCAAGGTGATGATGCCCAGACCGAAGTGCAATCGCTGCAACTGCTGCGCGGGCCCCAGCATGCCGATGTCAACATCCACATTCAGCACAATGCGCCGCGCACCACCAGCCGACAAAACATTAAAACCGTGGCGGCCGAGCGCAGCAAAGGCGTGTTTGCGGGAAAAATTGGCATCGCCCCGCATGCGCAGCAAAGCCAGGGATATCAGCTGAGCCGCGGATTGATGCTGTCGGGTCAGGCCGAAATTGTGGCCAAGCCCGAACTTGAAATTTTTGCCGATGATGTGAAGTGCAGTCATGGCAGCACCATTGGCCAGCTGGATGATACGGCGCTGTTTTACCTTCGCAGCCGTGGCCTGCCGCTGGCGGTGGCGCGTCAGCTTCTTGTGCGCGCCTTTGTGCAAGAAATGGTTGATACCCTGCCGGTGGACGCCCTGCGCCAGCACATAACCACACAGCTGGAAAACTGGCTTGGGGGGCTGCATGGCTAGTCCTGTGCGTCACATCGCAGCACCACTGAACACACTGGCCATACGGCGCGATTTTCCTGTTCTGCAGCAAGACATTGGCGCGTGCCCGTTGGTGTATTTTGATAATGCAGCCTCCAGCCAGCGGCCCACCGCGGTGCTGAAAGCGATGGATGATTTTTATCAGCACGATTACGCCAATATTCATCGCGGCGTTCACACCCTTTCTCAGCGCGCGACCGATGCGTTTGAAGCGGCCCGTGCGCGCGTGGCTCGCTTTCTGGGCGCCCAGCGCGCCGAAGAAATCATCATCACCAAAAACGCCACCGAAGCCTTTAACCTGCTGGCCAACAGCCTGGGCGGCCTGCTGCAGCAAGGCGACGAAGTTTTGGTGAGCGAGCTTGAACACCACGCCAACCTGGTGCCGTGGCAAATGGCGGCACAGCGTTATGGCCTGACGCTTCAAAAAATCCCCATCACCGAGACGGGCACCATCGACCCCGATGATGTGCGTCGGCGTTTAACTTCACGCACAAAAATTGTAGCGGTGGCGCATGTTTCTAACGTGATGGGCACGGTTGTGCCCATCAGGGAAATTTCCCAACTTGCACACGCGGCCGGCGCTTGGATGGTGGTCGATGGCGCCCAGGCCGCCCCGCGCATGGCGGTGAATGTGGCGCAGCTAGGGGCCGATTTTTATGTGGTCACCGGCCACAAGCTTTATGGCCCCAGCGGCATTGGCGCGCTGTATGGCCGTCATGATCTGCTGCAAAAAATGCCCCCCTGGCAGGGCGGCGGCAACATGATTTCGGAAGTGTTTTTTGATCACAGCACTTGGCGCGAACCCCCCTTTAGGTTTGAAGCGGGCACGCCCCCCATTGCCGAAGCGATTGGCTTTGCGGCCGCGCTCGATTATCTAAGCGCCCTGTCGCTGGATGCCGTGGCCGCGCATGAAGATATGCTGCTGCAAAAAGCTGAAGCGATGCTGCGCACCATGTCGAGCGTGCGTGTGCTGGGGGCGCCGCCACACCGGGCCGGAATTTTATCGTTGGTGATGGATGATATTCACGCGCACGATCTTGGCACCATTCTTGATCAACATGGCATTGCTGTGCGCGCGGGCCACCATTGCGCCCAGCCGCTGATGCAGCGCATGGGTGTGCCCGCCACGCTGCGTGTATCGTTTGGGCTTTACAACACGCCGGATGAAATTGATGTTTTAGAAAACGCGCTGCATGACGCGAAAAAAATTTTTGGGGTGGCCTGATGGATGTGCGCGAACTTTATCAAGAGTTGATCCTTGACCACGGCAAGCGGCCACGAAATTTTAGGGTGCTGAACGCCGCCACTCACACCGCGCATGGCCACAACCCCTTATGCGGCGATAAACTGGTGCTGCATCTGGTTTTAGATGATGGGGGAAAAATCACCGATGCCGCGTTTCAGGGTGCGGGCTGCGCCATTTCGGTTGCCTCGGCCAGCATGATGACCGAGCTGTTAAAAAACAAAACGCGCGATGAGGCCCAAAAACTTTTCACCTATTTTCATGCGCTGGCCACAGGCGAGACCACACCCGCTTTTCCGCTGAACGACACCGACACCGCCCGCCTTCAGGCGCTGTCAGGCGTGAGAAATTTTCCGGTGCGGGTGAAGTGCGCCACGCTGGCCTGGCACACCTTGAAGGCCGCGCTGGAAGGCGCCACCACCACCTCAACCGAAGGGGCATGATGATGACCATGAATAACATCGCGCCGGCCGCCCCCTATGATGCGACCGATCCTGTCGATGTGAAGGCCGCCATTGTGGCGCAGCTGCGCCAGGTGCACGACCCCGAAATTCCGGTGAACATTTATGATCTGGGGTTGATTTATCGCATTGAACTTTTTCCAACCGAGACCGCTTTTCGTGCCGAGATTGATATGACCCTGACATCGCCCAATTGTCCTGTGGCGGGGCAAATGCCCGGCATGGTCGAGGCGGCGGCCCGCCACGTGGCCGGGCTTGAGAGTGTGGCGGTGCAACTGGTGTTTGATCCACCCTGGTCGCGCGATGTGATGAGCGACGCCGCCAAGCTGGAATTAAATTTATTTTAGGAGGAACGATGACAACCCATGCCCCGCTTACCCTTACCGCCGCCGCCGCCGCGCGCGTGAACGAACTGCTGAACACCGAAACGCCCGCCGCCACCGCGCTGATGGTGGGGGTTTCGACCAAAGGTTGTTCGGGCATGTCTTATACCATGCGGCTGGTGCACGCCGAGGAGGCCGAAAAACTGTCGGCCCTGCCCAAACTGCAACAACCCCTGATGGTTAAAAGCGGCGCGGCCACCGTTTATCTTGAAAGCAGTGCAGCAATGTATTTGCTTGGCACCGAGATGGACTTTGTGCACGATGGCCTGCATGCCAAGTTTGTTTTCAACAACCCCAATGAAAAAGGGCGCTGCGGCTGCGGCGAGAGTTTTAACATCTAACATCAGGCGCGCCGGCACGGGTGTGCTTGGGGCGGCATCAGCGGCATCACGCGCTGTGGTGGCCTCGCGCCCCGTGGCAGTGGGTTTGATGGCCGCCAAAACAGGGTTCGTGGGTGTGGCCCGTGGTATCGCGGCAGGGGTCAAGGCCGTGAAGGTCATTGATCATCGCCGCAAAGCTTCGCAATCTCAAAACCCTAAACGTGACGCCGAGGAGCGTGCACGACGAGAAGCCCAACGTCGATACCTCAGGTTCTTGAGTGGCCATGAGTGGTAAAGTGGGGATGATCAAGAGGCCCCCACCATCGCGCGTCATGGCCAGATCAACGGCGTCATCTGGGCTGAGTGCTGGATTTTTTTTTGAAAGTCGATAATCTGGCGGCAGATGATTTTTTGACAATCTCATACCCTTCACATCTCATCACCCTGGTAATCACACACTATGTCTGTTGTTGTTCGCTTCCCGCCATCGCCCACCGGATATCTGCATATTGGCAGCGCGCGCACGGCGTTGTTCAATTGGCTTTATGCCAAACGCATGGGCGGAAAATTTTTGCTGCGCATTGAGGATACCGACCAGGCCCGATCAACCCCCGAAGCCGTCGCCGCCATTTTTGAAGGGCTGAAATGGCTGGAATTAAAATGGGATAACGACCCCGTGCCGTTTCAAATGCAAAGCCAGCCGCGCCACGCCGCCGTGGCCGATGACTTATTACGGCAGGGCAAAGCCTATTATTGCTATTGCTCGCCAGAGGAGTTGGAGGCGATGCGCGAAGAACAGCGCGCGCGGGGCGACATGATCCGCTATGATGGCCGCTGGCGCGACCGCGACCCGAAAGAGGCCCCCGCCGGCATCAAGCCTGTGATACGCCTGAAAGCGCCGCAAACAGGCGCCACCACCATTCATGATCAGGTTATGGGCACCATTACGGTGCAAAACAGCCAGCTGGATGACATGGTGCTGCTGCGCAGCGATGGCACACCCACCTATATGCTGTCGGTGGTGGTGGATGATTATGATATGGGCATTACGCACGTCATTCGTGGTGATGATCACCTGACCAATACTTTTCGTCAGGTGCAAATCCTTCAGGCCATGGGCTGGCCTGTGCCGGTTTATGCCCACCTGCCGCTTATTCTGGGGCCTGATGGTCAAAAACTTTCCAAGCGTCATGGCGCGCCCGCGGTGTCTGATTATCGTGATCGCGGCTATTTGCCCGAAGCCATGCGCAATTATTTGCTGCGCCTGTGCTGGAGTCATGGCGATGATGAAATCATCCCCACCACCCAGGCCATCCAGTGGTTTGATCTGGGCCATATCGGCCAGTCGCCCGCGCGGTTTGATTTTGCCAAACTAGACAGCATCAACGCCCATTACATCAAGCACATGGATGACGCCGCCTTGATGGAAGCCGTGCGGCCTTTTGTGCAAAAACATTTGGCCCGTCCTTTAAGCGCGGCAGAGAATGAAAAACTTCTGGCCGCCATGCCGTTGTTCAAGCCGCGCATCAAAACGCTGGTCGAGCTGGCGGCGGCAACCGCCTTTTTATGCCAGCCCCCTGTGCTGGATGATGACGCCAAAGCCCTGCTGACCGCTGAGGCGCTGGGGCATGTGGCAGCCCTCAGCGAACAATTGATGACGGCCCTTGTGTGGGATTCAGCCTCGCTTGAGGGTATGTTCAAACATTATGCGGCGGAAAAAAACATCAAAATGCCGCAGTTTATGCCGGCTTTGCGGGCTTTGGTGTGTGGAACCCCCCACGCTCCCAGCCTCGCCGCCCTCTTAACCATCCTCGGCCGCGATGAAAGCGTGAAAAGACTGGGGGCTCACGCGCTGTAACAGCTGTGTCATCAAGGTTTTAACCCCCCCTTAACCGGCGCGGGTGCAGCTTGGGCTCATTCTCTCGCCTCTTGCCTGTCCGGAGCCCGCCATGACCGATGCCCAAGCTTTTATCACCCTTACCGACCACGAAAAAAATCAGCAGTATAAACTGCCGCGCATTAAGGGCAGCGTGGGGCCAGATGTGGTGGATATTCGCAAATTTTATGCCGACACGGGCATGTTCACGTTCGACCCCGGCTTTACCAGCACCGGCAGCTGCGAAAGCAAAATTACATTCATCGATGGCGATCAGGGCGTGCTGATGCACCGCGGCTATGCCATTGAAGATTTGGCCGAGAAAAGCGACTTTTTAGAAACCGCTTATTTGCTGATTTATGGCGAGCTGCCCAGCGCCAAAGCCAAGCAAGACTGGGTGAAGCACATTACGTACCACACCATGGTACACGAACAGCTGATAAAATTTTTCACCGGCTTCAGGCGTGATGCGCACCCCATGGCCGTGATGTGCGGCGTGGTGGGGGCCCTCTCAGCCTTTTATCACGATAGTACCGATCTGCACGATCCGCATCAGCGCGAAGTGGCCTGCCACCGCCTGATTGCGAAAATGCCCACCATTGCCGCCATGGCCTATAAATATTCGGTGGGGCAGCCGTTTGTGTATCCGCAAAACAGCCTCAGCTATGCCGAAAATTTCCTTTACATGACCTTCTCGGTGCCGGCCGAGCCTTATAAAATCAACCCCATTCTGGCCCGCGCGATGGATCGCATCTTCCTGCTGCACGCCGATCACGAACAAAACGCCAGCACCAGCACCGTGCGTTTGGCCAGCAGCAGCCAGGCCAACCCCTTTGCCTGCATCGCGGCGGGCATTGCCAGCCTGTGGGGGCCCGCGCACGGCGGCGCCAACCAGGCTGTTTTGGAAATGCTGATGGAGATTGGCCGCAAAGAGAACGTGGGCGAGGCGGTGAAAAAAGCCAAGGATAAATCTAGCGGCTTCAGGCTGATGGGCTTTGGCCACCGCGTGTATAAAAATTATGATCCGCGCGCCAAGATTATGAAAAAAACATGCGACGAGGTGTTGAACGAGCTGGGCATGCGCCACGATCCGCTGCTGGAAATTGCAATCGAGTTAGAACGCATCGCGCTGCAGGATGATTATTTTATCGAGAAAAAACTGTACCCCAATGTCGATTTTTATTCGGGCATCATTTTGCGCGCCATGGGTTTTCCCATCAACACCTTCACCACGCTGTTTGCGCTGGCCCGCACGGCTGGCTGGGTGGCACACTGGATGGAGCAATCATCAGAACCGCAAATGAAAATCGGCCGCCCCCGCCAGCTCTACACCGGGCCCGCTAAACGCGACTTTGTGCCCGTAGAAAAACGGGGATAAGTTAGGGCAACCCTTAGCGGGTGAACCGTGCCAAAAAATCCCGACAACGTCTCACCGAATCGAGGTTGGGAGTAGTCGATCGCCTTTCCGCTTCCATTTGATCTGCCACAATTTCTGTGGCTGCACGGCGAGTTTCTTCCAAAAGCATTGCTTGAATATCCCCAAAAAAACGAGCAACAGGATAAGCCATCCTGATACCAGCCGGGATTGCGTGAGGCCTCGCAATCGGCTCACTATGCTGTTGACCTCGTTGCACGTCAAAATCAGTCAGGGCCCAAGAAAGATCATATCCAAAAAAACGATAAGTGCCAGCAGTTTTAACTTTGCCCTGTAAGTCCTTAGGCACATGCATTTTCAACATTTTTTGCGTGAATTCTCCCAAAGTGTGTAAAGGCGCTGTGCCAAGATGAATATCCTCTGATGGATTCGCGTCAGGATGCCCTTCGTACGAAAAACGAAAACGCACACTGTAGTTCCCGGTTATCTCGTCACGCTCAATATCGAATCTTGGTGAGCTTGGACGGTTTGATTGTTTCCATCTCTTACAAGCACCCTCAAGGTTTTTTGACAATGTCTCTAGGATGGTTGTTGGTTGTGTGCTGTCCATAATGACTCCAATTGTTGTTAGTTCTTTGTTTATTGGTTCTTTATAACAAATAAGTTTGTGCAAGTAAAAATCATTTCTGGGCGCTGATTAACCAAGCCTCATAAACATTCTCTAAGCGCAAATTGTCGATTTTTGAATCAATTAAGTAACGGCAATTTTTCCCGCGCGGGGCTGACCAACCAGGGTTAACGTCCCCATGAAAGAGCGTGAGGGTGGGTGTGCCCACGGCGGCCGCCATGTGGCTGGGGCCCGTATCATTGCCCACCACACTGTGCGCGCCGCGCAGCACCGTGGCCAGCTCGGCCAAATTGGTTTGTCCGCAGATGTTGATCACCGCGGGTTCTAATTCGCACAAATGTTGTATCAACGTCGCCTCGGCCCCGCTGCCCACCGCCACCACCGAAAAACCGTGCGCCACCATGTGCCGGGCCAGCTGCGCGTAATGCGCGATGGGCCAGCGTTTTTCGGGCCTCTCTGGCGCGCTGCCCACAATCAGCACCACATATTTTTCAGGCACATTCAGGCGCGCAATGTCGGCCCGCATCCACCCCAGGCGCGGCCACGGTTCGGCCTCCACCCCCAGGGTTGATAGCTGGGCCGCCACCATATCCAAAAAATGCCAATCGGCCTCTGGCGGCCAGAGGCGTGGGTGGCTGCACCCAGGCGCAGCACCACACCACAGCAGATGCGGGTGTGACAGTTTCAGCAGACGATATAAAAAATTCTGCCGCGGCTTGCCCTGCAAATCGATCACCAGATCGGGGGAAAAATCCCTGATTTGTTGATACAGGGCCGCTGCCTCTTTCCATTGATGCCACTGGGGGCGCGGATCGGCCATGACTTTGTCAAAATACGGCATCTGCCAGCCGAAATGAACAAAGGCAGGGCCCGTGAGTAAGGCCTTTTCGGCCAGCGGCCAGCGGTTGTGAATGGCCGAAAAGGCGGCATTGCACAGCACCATATCGCCCAGCGCACCCAACCGAATGACCAGAATGCGCTTCAGATGATCGAGGGAGGGAGGGGGCGATGACACCCTATTTTTTTGCCAGATTTTCATAGATTTTCAAAGTCTCGGCCACCATGCGGTGTTCATCATAATGCTGGGTCACAAAATGGCGGGCGGCAGCGGCGGCTTTTGCTTTTTCATCTTGGGAAATTTCCCACATTGCCTGAATGGCGCGGGCCCACGCTGCCGCATCATCATGCGGCACAAGTGTGTGGCAGGGCGTGTTTGGCATCACCTCGGGCAGGGCGCCCAGGTTGCTGGCCAGCACAGGCACGCCCATGGCGGCGGCTTCTACCGGCACGCGGCCAAACCCTTCGGGCACCTGGCTTGGCACCAGCACCAGCTGACTGGCGGCATAGGCGGCGGGCATATCGGCCACATGCGGCACCATGCGAATGTGCGACAGCGGCGCGGTTAAAAATTTTATTTCCTCGGCAAAATGATCGGCCTGAACATCGCCCGCCATCATCAGGGTCGCGTTGTTTTTTTTCAGCCACGGTTGCAGGGCGCGGGCGATGCGCACCACCATCTCATGCCCCTTAATACGCGACACGCGGGCTGGAAAAAAAATAATTTTCTCATCATCATCCACGCGCCACAATGCGCGCACGGCTTTCAGGCGATCGGCCCCCACCGCCGCACCATCAAACCGCGTCACATCAATCCCGCGTGGAATGATGGTGGGCGCAACGTGCGGCCAGTGCTGGCGCACATAGCCGGCAATATAATGTGAAATGGCAATGGTGGCCTGCCCCGCCACCATGACGCCGTTATAGTGTTTTTTCAAAAAATTTTCGTTGCCCTTATAGGCGGCATGCACGGTGGTGACAAGCGGAAGGCCGCACGCCCGCGCCGCCCACAACGCGCTGTGGGCCGGGGCGCGGCTGCGCGCGTGCAGCACATGGATATTTTTTTGCCTGATCATGCGCCCAAGCGATTGCGCATTCTTGATAAGCTGCAGCGGGTTTTTGCCGTGAACGGGCAGTTGAACATGATCGCCCCCCAGGGCCAGAATTTTTTCAACCATCCGCCCGCCCGATGACACAACAATGGCGCGATGCCCCGCCTGAAGAAGACCGCGATGCACCGCCAGCACCGCCTGCTCGGCCCCACCGCTTTCAAGGCGCGGAATAATTTGGGCCACCGTCAACGTCATAGGTTTGCGTGCTCGCCAATCACATCCAGCACCACCTGCGCCGCGCGGTGGCTGGGCCGCACACCGCCCGCCCCCAGCCATGCCGCCACTTGTGCTAAATCGTGCTGCTGGGCCTGGCGTGCGGCTTGGTTTTCTAACAGAGGGAGCAAGGCGTTTTCTAAATTCTGGGGCGTGCAAAATTGCTGCAGCAATTCGGGCACCGCCATGCGATCGAGCATCAGGTTCACAAGGTTGGCATAGGGTACCTTAATCGCACGCTTCACCATCAACGCCGTGACGGGGTGCACCTTATAGGCGATCACCGCCGGCAGACCTGCCAGCGCGAGTTCGAGCGCCACTGTGCCCGAACAGGCCAGCGCCGCCGTGCCCGCCGCAAAGGCATGATATTTTTCAGCAACCGTGTCGGTGACAATGACAGCATCAGGCAGCGCCAGCGTTTTGGCCCACGCCACAAGTTGATTGTTGAAATGCGGCAGCGTGGGCAGCGCCACGCGCAGATGGGGGATTTTTCCCCGAAGCCGATGAATGGTTTGGGCATAAAGAGGCAGCAGGCGTTTTAACTCACTCTTGCGGCTGCCGGGCAGCACCACCAGCAGCGGCGCATCGCCAAGCTGGTGCTGGGCCCGAAAAAGTTTGGCATTGCCCTGATCAGCGCCCCCCTCAATCACCGAATGGCCCACAAAGGTGCAGGGCAGTTTTTCGGCCGTGAAATAAGGCGGCTCGAACGGAAACAGCGCCAGCAAATGATGATAAAGCGCCGCCACTTTTTTAGCGCGACCAGGTCGCCAGGCCCACACAGTGGGCGCCACATAGTGAACAAGCGGAATGCCCGAATGTTTCAGCGCGGCCGCCACGCGAAATGAAAAATCGGGGCTGTCGATGGTGATGACCGCCGCGGGTTTTTGCGCGCGAATGGCGGCAATGGTCTCACTCAGCCGTCGCAGAATAAGCGGCAGATGCGCCACCACCTCAAACAAGCCAAAGTGCGTCAAATCGCTGAGGGGGAAAAGGCTGTGCAGACCCGCCGCCTGCATCTGCGGCCCGCCAACCCCCACCATGCGATACGGTTTATGGGAAATTTCCCCAATCGCTTTGATCAGCGCCGCACCCAGCATATCGCCCGAAGGTTCGCCTGCGATGATGACAATGTTATCGGATGATGATGTCGTTCTCATGATTGATCAGGCGTGAAGGTGATTGATGATGCGCGCAACGTTCTTGCGGATGAATGGATGCCCGGCTTCGCGGGGATGACGATAAAAAAATAACCATCAGCCATTTTCTTCCAACTCGGCCGGCGAAAAACCCCACACAAACAGGCCCAATTGTTCGGCGGCTGCCAGCATGGGCGCGCGTTCCAGCAGCAACCCCGCGCCCGCCTGCAGCGCCACGCCCACAAGGCCAGCTGCCGTCGCGTCGGCCACGGTAGCGGCGCCCATAGCGGGTAAATCGAACCTCTTATCTTGCTGGGGTTTACATATTTTCAGCAGAACACCGCCGCCGCCCTCGCGCCGCAGCGTGGCCGCGCGCTGCAACAACGCCTGCGTTCCTTCAATCGCCTCCACACCCAGCACCAGACCCTGCTGCACCACCACGGCCTGCCCCACGTCAGCCAGGCCCAGTTGCTTGGCCACCGCATAGGCGCGGCGCAAATCGATCATGGCCTGATCATCGGGCCGGTGTGATGTTAAAAAACCTGCGGGCATCAAATCATCGCGCCAAATATCCTGCGGGGCGATCAACCTAAAACCTTCTTCTTCAATCGTGCGGGCAATGGCTTTCAGCAAGCCATCATCGCCCAGCATGTTCAGGCCCACGCGCGCAATGGTTTTCAGGGCCAGCGCATCGGGCTGAAGTTCGAGGAGCGAGGGGCGGCGCACGCGCCCAATCATCACCACGTCGTACACACCCGCACTTTTGGCGGCGTTCAACAGTTTTTCACCCTCGCCCAGTTTCAGCCAGATGTGTGGATGATGCTGGGGCAACGCTTCGTCGGCATGACCCTTGAGGCAGAAAAGAAAAAATTTTCGCCCCGCGCGCTCAAGAGCCTGCACCAGCTGAAACGGAGCGCGATCGCCCCCTGCAATGATGCCGAGCGTGCCCGACATATTTAGGCCGCGCGGCCCGCAGAGGCGGGGGTGGCCTGGGGCTGACACAACGGGCGATCGCCCCTGTCGCGCACAAAGGCGACCAGCTGCGCCACCAGCTCATGATTTATGGTCTCGGCCGCCATATCATTCAGCCGTTCGGCCAGCGTGCCTTCGGGCGCAAAAATTTGTCGATACGCGGCGCGTAGTTTGTGAATATCCTCGCGCGAGAAGCCGCGACGTTCCAGCCCCACAATATTCAGGCCCGCCAAAAAGGCGCGGTCACCCTTCACGGTGCCAAACGGAATCACATCATTCTCAACGCCAGACATGCCGCCAATCATGGCGTGCGCGCCAATGCGCACAAACTGGTGCACCGCCGAAAGCCCGCCGATAATGGCATGGTCGCCCACCACCACATGCCCCGCCAGCGTGGCGTTGTTGGCCAAAATCACGCGGTTGCCCACATGACAATCATGCGCCACGTGGCTGCCCACCATCAGCAAACAATCATCGCCCACGCGGGTCATCATGCCGCCGCCCGATGTGCCGGGGTTGATGGTGACATGTTCGCGGATTTGGTTGCGCGCGCCGATCATCAGTTCCGATTCTTCGCCCTTAAATTTCAAATCTTGCGGGGGGGTGCCAATGCTGGCGAAGGGATAAATGATTGTGCTGGCGCCAATGCGCGTACGCCCATCGACCACCACATGGGCCACCAGCCGCACGCCCTTATCCAGCATCACATGCGGGCCCACCACGCAATAAGGGCCCACCACCACATCGGGGGCCAGCTGAGCCGCGGCATCAATGATGGCGGTGGGGTGAATGTGGGTCATTAATCGTGCGCTTTGGGGTTTTCTTTTTCGGGTGCCAGCATGGCCGTAATCATGGCTTCGGCCACCAGCCCATCATTCACAAACGCATCGCACTTAAAGCGCCACACGTTGCCGCGCTGCCTGTCGCGCACGCATTTTAGGCGCAGCGTATCGCCGGGAACAACGGGTTTTCTAAAACGCGCACTTTCAATCATCATAAAATAAACCAAATCATTGTGCGGCTGGCCGTGGTGCAAATCATCGACCACCAGCGTGGCCGATGTTTGCGCCATCGCCTCGATGATCAGCACGCCTGGCATAATGGGGCGCCCCGGAAAATGGCCCATAAAAAAAGGTTCGTTCATCGTCACGTTTTTAATGCCCGTGCCGCTGACGCCCGGAACAATATCGGTGATGGCATCAATCAGCAGCATAGGATAGCGATGCGGGATGCGCGACAGAATTTGGTTGATATCGAGAGTTTTGGTGTCGGTCATGGCTGTTGCGAAACGATGGCATTGTTTTAGCGCAACCGGCGACAGGGGGCAAATGCCCCCGCGCGTGGGTGGTGCCCAAGGGGCAAACTATTCCCCACCCCTTAAGGAAGGGGTGAGAGGTGGGGGGTGATCACACAATACCCCTCACAAAAAAAAGCACTCTCGCTTTGGGGGCCAGAAAATTCTATCCTCGCCCGTCACAGAGGGTGCTGTCAGCGAAAGGATCATTCATCGCGTGGGCCGTGGTCACACATCCATCATGCCCCCGTGGCACGAACAACCCGCGCGCTGGTTTTTGTGGTTGCCCGCCGCGCTTGGCCTTGGCATTGCGCTGTATTTTGAACTGCCGCACGAACCCCCCGCCCTGTGTTTTGCGCTCACCCCGCTGGCGGCGTTGTGTTTGCTGGCGGCGCGTCGGTATGCGGGCGGGCGGGCGGTGGCGGCGGCCGTGCTGATGATGGCGCTGGGCCTGAATGCCGCTATGTTTTCGGCCCATCTGCGCGGCACGCCGCAGATTGATACCGCCCTGAGCACAGGCGTGGCCGGCGTGGTGACAGAGATTGATACCCTGCCTTCAGGCCAGCGCGTGCTGCTGCGTGTGGGCCATGTCGATAAACTGCCACCCCACCAATGGCCGCGCTTTGTGCGCCTTAAAATCAGCCAGCCGGTGACCGTGCAGGTGGGGCAGCGCATGCGGGTGTTTGCGCGCCTTAACCCGCTCAGCCAGCCGGTGGTGCCAGATGGATATGATTTTCGGCGCGCCGGTTTTTTTGAAGGGCTGGGGGCCATTGGCTGGTCGCTGGCCGCGCCAGAGATCGCGCCATCACCCTCCCACAATTATTTGGCCGAACATTGGCGCGAAACCATGGGCCACGCGGTGCGCGCGCAACTTTCGGGCGATACGGCCAGCATCACGGCGGCGTTGCTGAACGGCGAACAAATCGCCATCAGCGATGACACATTGCAGGCCATGCGCGCTTCGGGCCTTCAACATATTCTGTCCATCTCTGGCCTGCACTTGGCCGTGGTGGCGGCGCTGTGCTTTGTTTTTTTGCGACAGCTGCTGGCATGCGTGCCTTTTTTGGCGCTCAATTTTCCCATTAAAAAATGGGCGGCGGCGGGGGCACTTCTCAGCATTGTTGTTTATACGTGGCTGACAGGCGCGCAAATCCCCACCTTGCGGGCCATGCTGATGGCGGGCGTGGTGTTTGTGGCCGTCATGGCCGACAGGCGCGCCCTCACGTTACGCACGCTGGCGCTGGCGGCCATACTTCTGCTGATCATCAAACCTTTTGCGCTTTATTCGGCCAGTTTTCAGTTATCCTTTGCGGCCATGCTGGCGTTGCTGGCGTGGTAT
>RFNS01000267.1 GCA_009927055.1 Alphaproteobacteria bacterium
CGCGTGCATGAAATACTTTAGCGCATGAAAAGGAGTATCAAATAAGACCAACAAATAAGACCAAAACGGTTCTAAATAATTGATATATAACAATTTTTTCATTGAGTGTGCACAAAAAACCACTTATAATCGCGGCAAATCAATCTGAGGATTCCTCATGACAACGCTCTCCCCTTCAGTGTCATTTGCGCAGGCCGGCACGGGCCAAGCGCCCGTCGGCTATCACGATGATGTGGTGAAATGGTTTACCATCGCCGCTGTCTTTTGGGGGGTGGTGGGTTTTTTGGTGGGCCTGATGATTGCGCTGCAACTGGCCTTTCCTGAGTTGAATGTTGCCCCTTATCTGAATTTTGGGCGGCTGCGTCCTGTGCACACTTCGGCGGTTATTTTTGCCTTTGGCGGCAATGTGTTGTTCGCCACAAGTTATTTTGTGGTTCAACGCACCTGCGCCACGCGCCTGTGGAATGATGGGCTGGCCAAATTCACCTTTTGGGGATACCAGGCTTTTATTGTCATGGCGGCCTTGGGTTATGTGCTGGGCGTGACGCAGGGCAAGGAATATGCCGAGCCCGAATGGTATGCCGATGTGTGGCTGACGGTTGTGTGGGTGGCTTATTTGCTGGTTTTTCTTATGACCATCCTGAACAGAAAACAGCCGCATATTTATGTGGCTAACTGGTTCTTTCTCTCTTTTATTGTGACTGTCGCGGTGCTGCATCTTGTGAATAATGTCTCTGTTCCCACCGCGTTGTTTGATGCCAAAAGCTATCCGGTGTGGGCGGGTGTGCAAAGCGCCATGATCCAGTGGTGGTATGGCCACAATGCGGTGGGATTTTTCCTGACCGCGGGTTTTCTGGGCATTATGTATTACTTTGTGCCCAAGCGCGCGGGGCGTCCGGTTTATTCATACCGCCTTTCCATTCTGCACTTCTGGTCGCTGATTTTTATTTATATCTGGGCGGGGCCGCACCATTTGCACTATACCGCTTTGCCCGACTGGGCGCAGACCCTGGGCATGACCTTTTCCATCATGTTGTGGATGCCGAGCTGGGGCGGGATGATCAATGGGCTGATGACGCTTTCGGGCGCGTGGCACAAGCTGCGTGAAGACCCTGTGCTGCAATTCTTGATTGTGTCGATCGGTTTTTATGGCATGAGCACGTTTGAAGGGCCGCTGATGTCGATCAAAACGGTCAATGCGCTGTCGCATTATACAGATTGGACCATCGGCCACGTTCACTCAGGCGCCCTTGGCTGGGTTGGGTTTATCAGCTTCGGGGCTATTTATTATTTGGTGCCTGTGCTGTGGAAGAAAAAAGAAATGTTTTCTACCCCGTGGATCAGCCTGCATTTGTGGATCGCGACGGTGGGCATTGTGCTGTATATCGCCGCCATGTGGGTATCGGGCATTATGCAGGGGCTGATGTGGCGCAGCTATGACAGCATGGGTTTTCTTGAATATTCGTTCAGCGAAACGGTGCAGGCCATGTTCCCTTATTACGTCATTCGGGCGCTGGGCGGGCTGCTTTATCTGGCAGGGGCGCTGATCATGGTGGCCAACATCTATATGACCATCAGGCACGGCGTGCCGCGCGAGCGGACGGGGCAGATATCTGCCCACCACGCGGTCACAGCTTAGGGAGACAACGATGTTAAAACATCATGGCAAGTTTGAACGTCATTCATGGCTGATGCTGATTGGCATTGTGATCATGATCTCGATTGGCGGTTTTGTTGAGATTGTGCCGCTGTTCAGGCTGGAGACGACGATTGAAAAAGTCGAAGGCATGCGCCCCTATACGCCGCTGGAGCTGGTAGGGTATGATGTTTACATCCGCGAAGGCTGCTATAACTGTCACAGCCAGCAAATCCGCCCCC
This sequence comes from Alphaproteobacteria bacterium, assembly GCA_009927055.1. Lineage (GTDB taxonomy): Bacteria > Pseudomonadota > Alphaproteobacteria > UBA9219 > RFNS01 > RFNS01. The sequence continues at coordinate 1,879 of RFNS01000267.1, forward strand.
TGCGCGATGAGGTGGAGCGTTATGGACACTATAGTTTAGCTGCTGAAAGCATGTACGATCATCCCTTCCAGTGGGGATCAAAGCGCACGGGGCCTGATTTGGCGCGCGTGGGCGGAAAATATTCTGACGAATGGCATGTGGCCCATTTTGTTGACCCCAAGGCAGTGGTGCCAGAATCGATTATGCCCCAATATGCCTTTTTGCTTGATCAGCCAGCCGATGTGCGCCGCCTGAAAAATCACATGCAGGCCCTGCGCACCGCTGGCGTGCCCTATACCGACGACATGATCAAAAACGCCAAGGCCGATGCGCTGGCGCAAGCCGCCGCAACACCTGATGCATCGGGGCTGACACAACGTTACGGCCCCAAGGTGCTGGTGCGCGATTTTGATACAGGGGCCGGCGCGCTTGGCCATGTCAACGGCATGGTGACTGAAATGGATGCCCTGATTGCCTATATGCAGCGCCTCGGCACGTTGGTTGATTTTTCAACCTATAACCCCGATGTGGCCACAAAGCCTGATACGGCCAACCCAAACACAAAGGTGGCACCATGACATGGTTCATCGATCACGCGCCGCAAATCGGGCTGATTTTTTTCTTCGTCGTGTTTTTGCTTGTGGCGGTGTGGGCCTATTGGCCGGCCAACAAACAAAAGCTGGAACAGCACGCATCCATCCCCCTCAAGGACGGCCAACATGAGTGAGCAGCACCATCAGTCCGACAAAGACCCTGTTTCCGGCGTTAATACCACCGGCCACGAATGGGATGGCCTGAAAGAGTTGAACAACCCCGCCCCTCGCTGGTGGTTGATTGTGTTTTTAATCACCGTGGTGTGGGCGATTGGTTATTGGGTTGTGTATCCGGCCTGGCCCACCCTCAGCGGGCACACCCAGGGTCTGTGGGCGTGGACACAGTTCAAGCAGCTGGATGAACAACGGCAAGAAATCGCGGCAAGGCAGAATACCATCGCCCCGCGTTTTGATGACGCGAGCTTGGAAGACATTGTGAAAGACCCCGAACTTCAGGCCTTTGCACGTGCGGGTGGTGCGGTGGCGTTTCGCAATTATTGCGCGGCGTGTCATGGCAGCGGCGGCGCAGGCGGGCCGGGCTACCCCAATCTGAACGATGATAGCTGGATATGGGGCGGCAAACTTGATCAGATTTATGCCACCATCGCGCATGGCATTCGCGCGCACGATGACCCTGAGACACGCCAAAGCGAAATGATGGCCTTTGGCAAAGATGGCCTTTTGTCGGCACAGGATATTGGCACGGTGGCCGATTACGTCCTCAGCCTTTCAGGCAAGAATGAAACGCCGCTGCCTGATGCCGCCAAAACCAAAGGGGCTGAGATATTCGCGGCCAATTGCGCGGCCTGTCATGGCGAGGCGGGGCAAGGCAATATCGACCTGGGCGCGCCAGCCCTGAACGATGCGCTGTGGCTGTATGCCGACACGCGAGAGGCGATTGTGGCCCAGATCAATAAACCGAAGCACGGCGTGATGCCCGCGTGGGGCAAGCGGTTGGATGAACGCACCCTGAAACAGCTGACCATTTATGTGCACACGCTGGGTGGTGGACAGGAATAGCGCGATGTCTGATCCTGATCCTGCAATCGATCTGGCTGGGCATGACATACAGTTTTTTGAAAAGCGCCCCAAGGTTTATCCGCGCGATGCGACGTTGAAGGGGAAATTCAGGCGTCTGAAATGGGTGGTGATGGCAGCGCTGCTGGCCATTTATTATTTCACGCCTTTCTTGCGCTGGGATAGGGGGCCGCATGTTCCCGATCAGGCCGTGCTGATTGATATACCTCACAGCCGCGGATATTTTTTTATGTTCGAGATTTGGCCGCAAGAAGTGTATGTGCTGACAGGCCTTTTGGTGCTGGCGGCCATCGCGCTGTTTGCGGTGACCAGCGTGCTGGGGCGCGTGTGGTGCGGCTATGCTTGTCCGCAAACCGTGTGGACCGATTTGTTTGTGAAGGTTGAATATTGGATTCAGGGCGACAGAAACGCCCGCATGAAACGGGATGCCGCGCCGCTGACCTTTGAAAAAGTGTGGAAAAAATTGGCCACGCATGTTGTCTGGCTGGTGATTGGGCTGATGACCGGCGGCGCGTGGGTTTTCTATTTTCATGATGCGCCCACGCTGCTGCACGATTTGCTGCATTTTCAGGCCCCCACGGGCGCCGTGGGGTGGATGGCGGGGTTAACCCTGTCAACTTATTTTATGGCGGGCTATGCGCGCGAAAATATATGCACCTATGCGTGTCCTTATGCGCGTTTTCAATCGGCCATGTTTGATAAAGATACGCTGGTTATCAGCTATGATCGCACACGCGGCGAGCCGCGCGGCAAGCATAAGCAGGGCGATGGTTGGGAAGGGCGCGGGCACTGTATCGATTGCAAGCAATGCGTGGTGGTGTGCCCCGTGGGCATTGATATTCGCAACGGGTTGCAGCTTCCCTGCATCGCCTGCGGCCTGTGCGTGGATGCCTGCAACGACGTGATGGATAAAGTGGGGTTGCCGCGCGGCCTGGTGCGCTATGATACCGACCGCAACCAGCGCGCGCGCGATGATGCGCGGGCGTGCGGAAAAACGTATCAGGAAAATATTCGCATCATCCGGCCGCGCACGATTTATTATGCCGTTATTCTCTTGGTGGTGGGCGGTTTGGTGCTGTATGCGCTGCTGTCGCGCCAGCCTTTTGAGATGCATGTGCTGCACGATCGCAACCCGCTTTATGTCAAGTTGTCTGATGGCAGTATTCGTAACAACTATGCCATCAAGCTGCTGAATAAAACGCATCACGATAAAGATTTTTCTGTGCAGCTGGTGGATGCACCGCAGGCGCAAATGAAGTTTGTGGGGGTGGATGGCAATATCATTCATGTGCCGGCCGATGCGGTATCGCAGTTCAGGGTGTCGGTCGATTTTCCGGCGTCACCGCTGTTGCAGGCGCGGCGCACACTTGTGCTGATGGCCACCGATTTAGAGACGGGCAAAACCACAAACGTTGAAAGCCTTTTTGTGACAGAAGATAAGAGATAAGCAATGACATCAACAACCCGCCCGCACCCCATCGATCGTTTTATTCCGTGGATGTTTGTGGCTTTTTTCGTTTGTCTGGCTGTGCTGCTGGCCAGCTTTGTGTGCATCGCCGCCAAGAACGATCGCGGCGTGATCACCACCAACGCCTATCAAAAAGGTTTGAAATATAATCAGGTTCTGGCGGCCGAGGAGGCCCAGAAAAAACTGGGGTGGCATGTGGTGCTTTCTCACCGGGCTGAAGGGGGGCGCGATGTTGTATTTCATGTTATGGCCAACGATCGGCACAACCAACCGCTTGCGGGTGCGGTGGCCAGGCTGGTTTATATGCGGCCCGTGCAAAGCGGCATGGATGGCGACATGATGATGACCGAAGTGGCCGCGGGTCATTTTCAGGCCTCGGTGGCGCTGCCTGTGCCTGGGTTGTGGCAGGTTTATGCCGTGGTGCGCCGTGGCGATGATGAATTTCAGACTATGCAGCGCGTCAATATCGCGCCACAATAGGGTATGGCCAATCTTTCCGCTGTTGATCTTTCGCCGTTTGTCTTCTCAACCGATGCGCAGCATCATCGCATGCATTTGCTGGTCGATGGCATTCGGTGCGCCAAGTGTGTTTTTCAAATCGAAAATACGCTGAACCAGCAGCCGCATGTCAACGCCAAACTGACCATGAGCACGCGCCGCCTGGTGGTGGAATGGCAGGGCGATGCTGCGCGCGGGAATGATCTGGCCCATCAGTTACACAGCATGGGCTATGCCACCAAGCCGTTTGAGAGTGTGCTGGCCGATGAGACCGATCAATCGCACGAAAAATTTTTGCTGCGCTGCATGACGGTGGCGGGTTTTGCCAGCGGCAACATGATGCTTCTTTCTGTCGCGTTGTGGACAACCACCGCCGCCGAAATGGGCGAGGCGACGCGCGCGCTGATGCATTGGGTCAGTGCGCTGATCGCCCTGCCAACGGTGCTTTATGCTGGCCGTCCGTTTTATCAATCGGCGTGGGCGGCGTTGAAAAACAAACGCACGAATATGGATGTGCCCATTTCGGTTGCTCTTGTGCTGACCAGCGCCATGAGCGTGTTTGAAATTCTGCACCATGGCCAGCACGCCTATTTTGATAGTGTGGTGATGCTGGTGTTTTTGCTACTGATTGGCCGGTATCTTGATCAGCGCGTGCGCGGCAAGGCGCGGGCCGCCGCCGAGAGTTTACTTCAAATGCTTTCGGGCACTGCAACGGTCATCAGCCATGGCGTGCATCAGCTTCTACCTATTCGGCAGCTGCAAGAAGGCATGATGCTGCACGTGGCGGCGGGCGAAAAAATTGCGGCCGATGGTGTGGTCGAAGAAGGCGCATCGCAGTTGGATGCAAGTTTGCTGACGGGTGAGTCACATTATCAAGATATTGAGGCGGGCAGCGCAGTGGTGGGGGGGATGATCAATTTATCGGCGCCCATTGTGGTGCGCGTCACCAAAGCGACCGATGACAGCCTGCTGGCGCAGGTGGTGCGGTTGATGGAAAAGGCCGAGCAGGGCAACGCCCACTATGTTCGTCTGGCCGATAAAATTGCGCGCTATTACACGCCTGTGGTGCATGTGCTGGCGCTGGCCACATTTTTGGGGTGGGTTTTTGCCGGCATGGCGTGGCAGCAGGCGCTGCTGATCGCCGCCACGGTGTTGATTATTACATGCCCCTGCGCGCTGGGCCTTGCTGTGCCTGTGGTGCAGGTGGTGGCCAGCACACAGCTTTTTAAGCGCGGTATTTTGCTGAAATCGGGCGACGCGCTGGAACGTCTTGCCACCATCACCAAAGTTTTTTTCGATAAAACAGGCACGCTAACACTGGGGCAACCCGCGTTGCAGAACAGGGCCGATATCCCGCCCGACAGGTTATTGCTGGCCGCCGCCATGGCACGGCACAGCCAACACCCCCTTAGCCAAGCCTTGCATGCGTTTGATGGGGGCGCGCACCAGAAGATATCGGTGACCGAGCATCAAGGGCTGGGGTTGCAGGCTGTGATCGATGGTCGCATTGTGAAACTGGGCAGCCGAAAATTTTGCCAGATCACGGCCGAAGCTGACCAGAAGTTGGAATTGTGGTTGACCCAGGAAGGCGCCCCGCCGCAGCGCCTGATTTTTGCCGATCACCTGCGCCCCGATGCGGCGGCGACGTGTTATCATCTGACGGCTGAAAAATTATCCCCCGCTCTGTTATCGGGCGACCGGCAAAGCGTTGTTGCGCGCACGGCGGCAGATGTTGGCATTGATGATTATGCGGCCGAGCTGACCCCCCTGCACAAGGTAGAAAAAATTGAAGCCTGTCACCGGCGCGGCGAAAAAACACTGATGGTGGGTGATGGCCTGAATGATGCGGCGGCGCTGACGGCGGCGTTTGTCTCGATGTCGCCGGCCACAGCGCTGGATATCACCCAAAACGCGGCCGATATTGTGTTTCAGGGGCAATCGCTGTCGGCGGTCACGGTGGCCCTTCATGTGGCCAGGCGTGCGCAGGCGCTGGTCAAACAAAACTTTGTCATCTCGCTGGCCTATAATATGCTGGCGGTGCCGCTGGCCATGGCGGGGCAGGTGACACCTCTGGTGGCGGCGGTCGCCATGGCGGCGTCATCAATTGCGGTTGTGTTGAATGCCCAGCGGCTGAAGGTGCAACAATCATGGATGTGCTGATCTATCTTATTCCTATTGCGCTGACCTTGGGGGTTCTGGGGTTGGGGGCGTTTTTCTGGGCGCTGAAAACAGGCCAGTTTGAGGATATGGACAAAGAAGCCCATCGCATTGTCGCGCAAGAGGAAGATACGCCATGATTGATACCGTGCCGGCAGTTCTGAAGAACACAACCTTTGATGAGCTGACGATTGGCCAGACAGCCTCACTCACGCGGCGCCTGACGCGCGCTGATATTGCGCTGTTTGCCGCCATGTCGGGCGATGTGAACCCCGCGCATCTTGATGACGATTATGCCGCCACCACCCGATTTCATGGGGTCATTGCGCATGGCATGTGGGCGGGGGCGCTTATCTCAACGGTGCTGGGCACGCTGCTGCCGGGGCCCGGAACCATTTATCTTGAACAGCAGATCACATTTCATAAACCCGTGCACGTGGGCGATAAGATAACAGTTCGGGTGACGGTGGAGACCAAGCACGACGATCAATCCCGCGCCACTTTGCGCTGCGAATGCACCAATGAACACAAACAACTTGTGGCCGATGGCATGGCGGTGGTGCTGGTGCCAAAGCAAAAAATTTCAATGCCCGCACCGGCCCTGCCAAGGGTGATGGTGGATGCCGAAGATTGGTTTCAACCCATTATTGAAAGCTGTGCCGCGTGTGGGCCTCTTGCGGTGGCGGTGGTGCACCCTGTTCAGGCCGATGATGTGCAGGCCGTGGCCGAAGCTGCCCAAAAAGGTCTCATCACGCCAACGCTGGTGGGCCCTAAGGGGCGCATAATGAAAGCCGCGCAGGATGCAGGAATAGATATCAGCGCCTGGCCGCTGGTGGATACCGAGCACAGCCACGCCGCCGCTGATGAAGCGGCACGGCTGGCCAGCACAGGCAAAGTTTCTGCGGTGATGAAGGGCTCGCTGCATACCGATGAACTGATGCAGGCCTTGCTGACGAATGAGGCAGGCTTAAAAACCGAGCGAAGGGTTTCGCATGTCTATATCATGGATATCCCCACCTATCATAAGCCGCTGATGATCACCGATGCGGCGATTAATATTCAGCCCAATTTGGAGGAGAAGGCAGATATCTGCCGCAATGCGGTCAACTTGTGGCGTGCGTTGTATGGTGATGGGCGTCCACCCAAAATTGCTGTTCTGGCGGCTGTCGAAACTGTCACCTCGCGCATGCAGGCAACATTAGATGCGGCGGCCCTGTGCAAAATGGCTGACCGAGGGCAGATTGCTCATTGCATCATCGATGGGCCTCTCGCGCTTGATAATGCCATCAGCTATGCGGCGGCCCGTGATAAAAACATACAAAGCCCCGTGGCAGGAGATGCCGATATCTTGGTGGTGCCAGATATCGAAGCGGGCAACATGCTGGCAAAGCAGCTAACTTTTCTGGGTCAGGCTGAAGCGGCAGGCATCGTGCTGGGGCTTCGCATTCCGGTTATTCTGACCAGTCGGGCAGATACGCTTGCATCAAAAATTGCTTCATGCGCTTTGGCTGTCAGGCTTGCCGCAGCGCGCAGAGCTGGGGTGTTTAAGTGACCGACCAAACAGCATTGCTGGTGATGAATGTTGGCACATCGACCATTAAGTATGCAGCCTATGCGTGGGATGGGGCGCTGGCTTGTCTCTTGAAGAAAAAATGTTTCTGGCGACCCGACCAAGAAAATTTTGCCGATGTGTTGGATGATATTCTTGACCAGCTTCGTCGCCATAACATTAAACCAGCCAAAATGGTGCATCGGGTGGTGCACGGAGGGCATGAGGAGAAGCACGCCTTAAAGTATGACGAGAAGGTCGATCAGCTGATTGAAAAATTTTCTTCCTATGCGCCGCTGCATCAGCCCGTGCAGCTGCAGGCCTTGCGCCGAATGGCAAGCCTTGCCCCAGAAATAGAACAATATGTCTGCGTCGATACCGCCTTTCATATGACCATCGATCGGGCAAGAAAAACATATGCCATCCCCGAAAAATTTTCGAATGCTGGTCTGCATCGCTATGGGTTTCATGGCTTGTCGTATCAATATCTTGCCGGCCAGGTGCAACGCTTTGGCAACTATTCCCGTGTGGTGGCCGCCCATCTGGGCAGTGGGGTGAGCCTGTGCGCCTTATTGAATGGTCAAAGCATTGATACCACCATGGGCCTGACAGCGCTGGCAGGCATGCCCATGGCCACACGTTCAGGAGATGTGGACCCAGGGCTGGTGATATCGTTGATCAGGCAGTGGGCGATGTCGCCCGATGACGTTGAAAAAATGCTGTATCAAGAAAGCGGGTTGCTGGCTCTTTCAGGCGGTCTGTCGTCTGATATGAAGGTGCTGTTGGAGTCGCCATTGGAACAGGCGCAACAGGCGGTTGATTATTTCTGTTGGCGTCTGGCCCAGGGGGTGGCGTGCATGGCAGTGTCACTGGGCGGCGCAGAGGCGATTGTTTTTACGGGCGGCGTGGGTGAAAACGCCCCGCGGGTGAGAGAAAAAATAATGCAGTCGCTGATGTTTATGGGAAAAATCCCCCACTTTGTTTTACCGGCTGATGAAGAAGTGATGATGGCCCAAAATGTCTGGAAGGTGGCGCATGGATAACACATTAAAAGGCTTGATTGTCGGCGTGGCGAACGAACATTCGATTGCCTATGGCTGCGCAAGAATTTTGAAACAGAAAGGGGCAGATTTAGCCCTGACATATCAGAACGAAAAAGCAAAACCGTTTGTGGCCCCGCTGGCTGAAAAACTTCAGGCATCTATGTTCCTGCCGCTTGATGTGACAAAGCCCGAAGAACAGCAGGCATTGTTTGAGGCGATATCGCAAACATGGGGCAGGCTCGATTTTCTCATCCACTCCATCGCGTTTGCCCCCAAGGCCGATTTGCATGGAAGGGTGTTAGATTCATCGGCCGCGGGGTTTGCGGTGGCCATGGATGTGTCGTGTCATTCGTTGGTGCGTCTGGCGCGGGCGGCAGAAACGCTGATGACCCAGGGCGGGTCTATTGTGACGATGAGTTATTATGGCGCAGAGAAGGTGGTGCCCAACTATCATATCATGGGGCCGGTGAAGGCCGCGCTGGAAGCCGTGGTGAGAGAGCTTTCAACCGAACTTGGGCCGAAGAAAATCCGCATCAATGCCTTGTCGCCGGGCCCCATAAAAACGCGTGCCGCATCGGGGCTTGCCCATTTTGATGCGTTGATGGAGAAAGCCGCCAGCATCGCCCCGCTTCATCAGTTGGTCACCATCGATGATGTGGGGCACATGGCGGCTTTTCTTGTTTCGCCCTCGGCGGCGGCCATGACCGGACAGGTGATTTATGTCGATGCCGGCTATCATGCGGTGGCCTAACCGCTGGCTTGCCAGCGACTGATTCATTGATTCATATAGTGCCATGGTTCACATTACCCGCGTTGCGCTGCGTCAGTCTGCCCCCAAGCTATCGTTTGGCCGGCGTGCGGGCGCGGCCGTGGGTCAGCAAATGATGCGCGGGCTGGGGTGGCTTGTGTTGCTGGCATCGTGTGCCTTGGCCGCTGCCTTTTTAACCTATCATCCGGCCGATTATTCACTCAACAGCCAACCGTTTGAGACGGATCATATTAAAAATATCATGGGCCCTGTGGGCGCCGTGGTGGCCGATGTGTTGGTGCAGGCTTTTGGCTGGGGCGCTTATCTGCTGCTGCTGGTGTTGCCCACGTGGGGGTGGCGGTTAAAATCGGCCGCGGCGCTGGATCATTTCGCCGGTCGTTTGTTGATGCTGCTGGCGGCGCTTGTGTCGGCCAGCGTGATGTTTGAAATGGTTTTTCCGCTTCCGCAGCCGCGTCTTTCAACCAGTTTTGGTGGCGCGGCGGGGCAGCTTGTGGCCCAAATGGTTTTGCCCGCGCAGCCTCTGCCGTG
>RFNS01000182.1 GCA_009927055.1 Alphaproteobacteria bacterium
CCCGTGACGCCCAGCAGAACCTGGTTGCGCTGCCCCTCACGCAATCCTTCCACCAGCTGCGCAATCGCCTGGGGTTGATCGCCGGCGGGGGTGTAATCTGACACGAGGGTGAATGGTTTGCCCGCCTCAGGCCGAAAGGTGGGGCGCACCACATCGGCCATCATGGGAAAAACAGAAGGGGTGGCGGGTGTGCTCATGGCGGGCAGTTACGCCGCGTCGGTGGCCACACCTTTATCGGCCAGCAGTTGCTGCAGCTCGCCGCTTTGATACATCTCGGTCATAATATCGCTGCCGCCCACAAATTCGCCCTTCACATAAAGCTGCGGAATGGTAGGCCAGTTGCTGAAATCTTTGATGCCCTGGCGAATGGCGGCATCGGCCAGCACATCGACCGGTTTATATTTCACGTTGCACATGCGCAAAATTTGGCTGGCGCGGGCCGAAAAGCCGCACTGCGGAAAATCGGGCGTGCCTTTCATGTACAGCACCACATCGTTGGTTTGCACATCTAGGCGAATGCGTTCGTGCGTATTGGCGTCGGTCATGGTGTTTCTCCTCTCGGCAATGTGGTGTTTTTTCGGGTTTATTTCAACCCTTGGCTTTTGTGGTCAACTGCAGGGCGTGCAGGGTGCCGCCCATTTTGCCTTTCAGGGCGGCGTACACCATTTGGTGCTGCTGCACGCGCGTTTTGCCGGCAAAGGCGGCGCTGAGAACGGTGGCGGCGTAATGATCACCATCGCCGCGCAAATCATCAATTGTCACCTCAGCATCGGGCAGCGCGGCTTTGATCATGGCTTCTATGTCGGCGGCGGGCATGGGCATGGGTTATCCCTGGGGCTCCATAAAGTTGGGCAGCCACGCCTCGTGGAACAGGCGCAAGGTATCGACCGAAAGCTGTTCGGCTCCTACATTCAGCGTGGGGCCGCCCGTGCGGCCGAGGTGCGTAAGGGGAACATTCGCCGCGTTGGCGTGTTCGCTCAGCGCCTTGGGTTGCGTGGTGGTGACCACATAGCAGGCCTGATCTTCGGCAAACCAGTGTTGCGGCGTGGGCGGCGCGTAAGAAAGCGTGGCCCCGCACCCGCCGCGCATGGCCATTTCGGCCAACGCCACCAGCAACCCACCATCGGAAACATCATGGCAGGCGGTGATGATGCCGGCCCGAATGGCATCGCGCACAAAAGTGCCGTGGGTTTTTTCGGCGGCCAGATCAACCGGCGGCGGCGCGCCTTCCTCGCGCCCAAAAATCTCGCGCAGATAGAGACTTTGGCCAATCTCTCCGGCGTTGATGCCGACCAGAAAAATTTGCTGCCCTTCAGAAAACTGGTTGGGTACAGTTTTGGCAACATCAGGGATCATTCCCACACCGCCAATGGCGGGTGCGGGCAAAATGGGCTGGCCCTTGGTTTCGTTATAAAGGCTGCAATTGCCAGAGACGACAGGATAATCAAGCACCAAACACGCCTCGCGGATGCCCAGCACCGCGCCCGCAAACTGGCCCATAATGTGGGGTTTTTCGGGGTTGCCAAAATTCATATTATCGGTGATGGCCAGCGGCGTGGCGCCCACGGCGCACAGGTTGCGATAGGTTTCAGCCACCGCTTGCTTGCCGCCCATCACGGGGTCGGCCGCGCAATAACGCGGGGTGCAATCTACCGTCATGGCTAGCGCCTTTTGTGTGCCGCGCACGCGCACCACACCCGCCTCGGCGCCAAAACCTTGCGCCGTATCGCTGCCCACCAAACTGTCGTACTGTTCGGCAATCCAGCGGCGGCTGCAGCCATCCGGACATTCCAGCAGTTTTTTAAGCACATCGCCCACGATCATGCCGGCCGGTGGGGGAAATTTCCCAGAATCCAACGGCGCGGGCGGCTGCGGAATGTCGTAGGGGCGCTGATATTGCGGGGCATCATCGACCAGCAGGGGTACGGGCAAATCGGCCGCCACCTGGCCTTTGTGGGTCACCACAATGTGGCGCGTATCAGTAATATGGCCGATGATGGCGCAATCAAGCGCCCATTTTTTGAAAATATCCTCGGCCAATTTTTCGCGCCCAGGTTTTAGTACCACCAGCATGCGCTCTTGGCTTTCTGAGAGCATCATCTCATAAGCAGTCATGCCGCTTTCGCGCTGGGGCACGTCATCGAGGTTTAACTCAATCCCCAACCCCGCCTTCGAGGCCATTTCCACGGCCGAGCAGGTAAGGCCCGCCGCCCCCATATCTTGCACGGCCACAATCGCGTCGGTCGCCATCAATTCCAGACACGCTTCGATCAACAGTTTTTCAACAAACGGATCGCCCACCTGCACGGTGGGGCGCTGTTGCATGGCTTTGTCATCAAACTCGGCCGACGACATGCTGGCGCCCTTAATGCCATCGCGCCCTGTTTTGCTGCCCACATACACCACAGGCTGGCCCAGCTTGGCGCCTTGAGATGTAAAAATGTTATCGGCCCGCGCCAGGCCCACACACATGGCATTGACCAGACAATTGCCGTTATAGCTGGCATGAAAATTGGTCTCGCCCGCCACGGTGGGCACGCCCACGCAGTTGCCATAGCCGCCAATGCCCGCCACCACACCCGCCACAATTTGGCGCGTGCGCGGGTGAGCAGGATCACCAAAACGCAGGGCGTTCAGGTTGGCAATGGGGCGGGCACCCATGGTAAACACATCGCGCAGAATGCCGCCCACGCCCGTGGCGGCGCCTTGGTAGGGTTCAATAAAACTGGGGTGGTTGTGGCTTTCCATCTTAAACACGGCGGCATCGCCATCGCCAATATCAATCACGCCCGCCCCCTCGCCTGGGCCGCAAATAACCCACGGGGCTTTGGTGGGCAACTGTTTCAGCCACACCTTGGTGCTTTTATAGCTGCAATGCTCGCTCCACATCGCGCCTGTCATGGCAATTTCGGTAAGGGTGGGCGTGCGGTTAAGCCCCCGCACCAGCACGGCATATTCATCAGGCTTCAGGCCGTGTTCGGCGGCGAAGATTTGGTATTGGTCAGCAGGCATATTGTGTGACGCTGTGTGGTTGTGTGACGCTGTGTGGGTCATTCAGGCCGCCATTTTACTCAGCACGCTTGCAAACATTGTGGCGCCATCAACATGGCCGTGCAGCGGCTCGGCCGCATTTTCAAGGTGCGGCATCAGGCCCAGCACGTTGCCTTGTTTGTTGATAATGCCGGCAATGTTGCGGGCACTGCCATTGGGGTTGTGCCCATAACGAAAAACAACCTGATGGTTTTGTTCCAGATCATTCAACGTGGCATCGTCGGCAAAATAATTGCCATCGCCGTGCGCAACGGGCGCGTGCACAACCTGCCCCTGGGCATAGGCGTGGGTAAAAGGCGTGCGGGTGTTTTCCACCCTCAGGTCAACAAATTTGCAGTTAAATTTCAGGTGATTGTTCCGCAGCAAAATGCCGGGCAGCAACTGCGTTTCGCACAAAATTTGAAAGCCGTTGCAAATGCCCAGAACCAGCCCGCCGCGGGCCGCATGCGCGCGTACGGCCGCCATAATGGGGCTGTGCGCCGCCATGGCGCCTGTGCGCAAATAATCGCCGTATGAAAAGCCGCCGGGCAGCACCACCAGATCGAGCGCGGGCAGCGTGGTTTCGGTGTGCCACAGCATGGTGGGGGCCTTGCCGTCAAGGCGCTGCAGCAGCATGGCCGCATCGCGCTCGCGGTTGGTGCCCGGAAAAACAACAACGCCTGTTCGCATGATGTTGGAATATCAAACTTGGTGGGGTTGTACAAATCGGCGTCAGGCTAGGCCCAGCTTATTTTTCAGAAGGGCGGCCACCCGTTCGGGTTCGGCCAGCATGCGCGGCTGAAAGAGATCAAGCGGAAGCTGAAACCACCGCGCGTGCTGCCCCGCGATGAGCGATTGATGAAAACGCGCAAACTTGGCCGAATGGCCCGCAAGGAGCAGAATATAAACGGGTTTGCCGGTGCTGGCGGCTTCTGAAAGCATGTTAACGCTATCGCACGTGACCAGCAGCGCCTCGGCCACGCCCAGCATGGCCATATAGGGGTTGGGGCCATCGCCATCATAAAAATAGTGCGGCATGTTTTGCATCGCGGCGCGCCATTGCGCGATGTGCTGCGCGCCCGTTCGCCGCGAGGCGGTGACAAGAAAACTGCCGCCCCTTTGGGCGTGCAATATTTGTAATTGCTTGGTGATGTTTTGAATCTGGGCCGCCCCCAGTGTGTAGGCGCCATTGTTGCCGCCCAGCAGCACCACCCAGTGCGGCGGGGGTAGATGCTGCCAAAGATGGGAAAAATCCCCCACCGCTTCTGCCACGCGCGCGGGCGTGATGCGATGCAAAGCCCCCAGCGTGGCCATCACATTCGGGCCGTTCAGTTGGTCGTGCTGCGGGGCCACCACCCAATCGAAATGTTTGGGGTCAATCACAGGGTCTTGCAGCTGGATGACGCGCGTGGGCTGCGCGTGATGTTGGCTGGCGCGGCGCAGGTGCAGCACAAGGGGGATGCTTTGTCGCCCCACGCCCATGGCCAGCGCGGGCCAGGGGGGCGATACATCATCACCCGCTGTATGAGCGGCATGGGCCAGCCCCACACGCAGCCACGGCGACAGTTGCCGCCACGGCGTGCGCAACTGAATGCGTTTGAGAACGGGGTGTAATCCCATCGCCTCGGCCAGACCCAGAGCCTGATTTTCCATGCCCGCCTTGCCGCTGGTGATGATCCAGCACGACGGCGGGTGTGGCGAGATGTCTGTTTGCATTGGGGCGCGAGTTGGCATAAATTAACATACCACAAGGGTTACAGTTAAAGGTGCGCATGAAACGCGTCAAACTCGACTGGATCGATTTGAAAATGTTGCGCGCCCTGCAAAAAAATGGCCGCATCACCAATGTTGAGCTGGCAAAGGCCGCGGGTATTTCGGCCCCGCCCTGCCTCAGGCGTTTGCGCGCGCTGGAATCGGCCCACTATATCAAGGGTTATTTCGCCGATGTGTCGGGCGATAAGCTGGGCTATGGCACCGAGGTGTTTATTAAGGTGAGTTTGAAAGAACAAAGCGAAGAAGCCACCATGAGCTTTGCGCGCGCCATGCAGGCGCTGCCCATGGTGCGCGAATGTTACATGCTGGCGGGCGAGACCGATTTTTTGCTGAAAGTGGTGGCCGCCGATATGACCGATTATCAAAACTTCATCACCCATCATCTGGGCATGCTGCCGCAAGTGGCGGGGGTGAAATCATCGATGGTGCTGCAGCGCACGAAGTATGAGCCGGGCGTGCCCATCACCGATCAAAGCGTGAACGACGCCAGGAAGAAATAGTTTTCAATGCCCCCTGTTATTTTTCCCCCCAAGCTTTGTGATGGCGACACCATTGGCATTGTGGCGCCTGGCCGCACGCCCGATGCGGCGTGGATTAAACACGCGGTTGATGTTTTTACGGCGCGCGGGTTTAGGGTGGTGGTGCACCCGCAGGTTTCATGGCGGGCGGGGCAGTTGGCGGGCCGCGCAGAAGAAAGGGCCGCCGCACTGCACGATTTTGCGCGCGATCAGAACATTCGGGCCATTGTGGCGAATGGCGGCACGGGCACCTATGAAACGCTTGAGCATTTAGACATCGCCATGATGGTGGCGCACCCCAAAATTTGGGTGGGTTTTTCTGATTTTACAACGCTGCTGAATGTGTTGGCCCATGCGGGGCTTGTGGTGTTTCATGGCCCCATGACATGGAACATGCAGCCGCATTTTTCACCTCACAATGTCGATGACATGCTGGCCATGTTGAGGGGAAAGGTGCAGCACCTTCATCTGCCCTGCCACAGTGTGCATGATGGCCGCGCCACAGGGGCGTTGGCGGGCGGAAATGTGGTCACCCTGGCGAACCTGCTGGGCACACGCTGGCAGCCCGATTTTTCGGGCAACATTGTGCTGCTCGAGGATGTGGAGGAAATACTTTATCGTTTAGATGCGCGGCTGTTTCAATTAAAACACGCAGGATTATTCTCAAACATTGCGGGCGTGCTGGCGGGCGAGTTGATCGATTGCCCCGATCACAAATTTTATGGCGAACATCCGCCCACGCCCTTTGGCCGCACATGGCACCAGATGCTGACCCATTATGCCCCTGCAGTGCCCATGGCGGCGCAATTGCCGGTGGGTCATGGCACGCGCATGGTCACGCTGCCCATGGGGTTGCCGCTGACCATGGATGTGCAGAAAAACCAGATGCACATTACCCTGTCATCGCCCGCGGTGATGGTATGAATGTTCAGGGTGCACGTTTGCGGGGCACCCATCCTCAGGGCGCCCATCCTCAGGGCATGGTGGTGGCCATTGGTAATTTTGATGGCGTGCACAAAGGTCATCAGCAGGTGGTGGCCGAGACCGTGCGTATCGCAGAAAACATGAACGCGCACCCGGTCGCCCTGACGTTCGAGCCGCACCCGCGACGTTTTTTCATGCCCTCTTTGCCGCCCTTGCGTCTGACCACGCCGCAGCAAAAAGTCTCATTGCTGAAGCATTATGGCTGTCATGATGTGCTGGTGCTGCCGTTCGATGATGGGCTGGCCCAAAAAACAGCCACACAGTTTGTCGATGATCTTTTGCTGGGCACGCTGAATGTGCGTCATGTGGTGACAGGGGCCGATTTCAGGTTTGGCAAGGCGCGCAGCGGCGATACGGCGCTGTTATCATCGCTGCTGAAAGCCAAGGGCGTGCAGGCCACGGTGGTGATGCCCCAAAACGATGCGCACGGCGTGCGCTATGCCGCCACGCACATTCGGCAACTTCTGCAGCAGGGCCACATTGATGCGGCGAATGCGGCGCTGGGCCACCCCTTTACCATTCGCGGACTTGTGCAGCATGGCGATGCGCGGGGGCGCACCCTGGGGTTTCCCACCGCCAACGTGCCGCTGGATGATTATGTGCGCCCCATGCTGGGCGTTTATGCGGTGCAGGTGCATGTGCCAAGCGGCCAAACATTCAAGGGCGTGGCCAACGTGGGCCGCCGCCCCACGGTGGGCGGAGAAGACGTGCGTCTGGAAGCCCATCTGTTTAATTTCAATCAGAATATTTATGGCCAGCTGGTGGATGTTGAGTTGCATCATTTCATCCGCCCTGAAATGACCTTCGCCAGCCTCGATGCCCTGACAGCGCAGATTGAAAAGGATGTGGCTGCGGCGCAACAGGCGCTGATTTGATTTTGGCCACTCACGTTCTATAACACCATCATGTCCGACACGCCCCCCAGCACGTCCCAGGCCGACTATAAAAACACGGTCTTTTTGCCCAAGACCGATTTTCCGTTGCGCGGCGAACTGCCACGGCGCGAGCCCGAAATTCTGGCCCGCTGGCAGGGGTTGAATCTTTATGCCCGTCAGCGTGACGCCAGCAAGGATAAGCCAAAATTTATTCTGCATGATGGCCCGCCCTATGCGAACGGCAACATTCACATTGGCCACGCGCTGAACAAAATTTTGAAAGATCTGGTGTGCCGCACCCAGGCCATGCTGGGCAAAGACACGCCCTATATTCCGGGGTGGGATTGTCACGGCCTGCCCATTGAATGGAAAGTGGAAGAAAATTACAGAAATCGCGGCAAAAATAAGGATGATGTGCCCGTGCTGCTGCTGCGCAAGGAATGTCGCGAATTTGCCCAGCACTGGATGCGCGTGCAGGCGGAAGAATTTTTGCGCCTGGGCATTGGCGGCGATTGGTCGCGCCCCTACAGCACCATGACGCCCGCCGCCGAGGCGCAGATTGTGCGCGAAATTCACAAATTTGCATTGAATGGGTTGCTGTATAAAGGCGCCAAACCGGTGCTGTGGTCTGTCGTCGAAAAAACCGCGCTGGCCGATGCTGAAGTGGAATATCATGATGTGAAATCGCCCACCATTTATGTGGGTTTTCCGGTGGTGCGCACCGCGCACGCGGCGCTGGCCGATGCGCGGGTGGTGATCTGGACAACCACACCGTGGACCATGCCCGGCAACCGCGCCATCGCGTGGGGGAAATTTCCCTATGTTCTGGTTCAGGTGAGTGAAGTTGGCGAAGGATCATCGGCCATGGTGGGCCAAAAATTGTTGATGGCCGAGGCGTTGAAGGATTCCACACTGGCCGCCTGCAAAATTACCGCGCACACCGTGCTGGAAACCCTGCAGGGCGAACAGTTGCAAGGCACTGTATGCGCGCATCCGTGGCGCGGCATGGGGTACGATTTTGACGTGCCGTTACTATTTGGCGAGCACGTGACCACCGAGGCCGGCACAGGTTTTGTACATATTGCGCCCAGCCACGGCGAGGAAGATTTTGCCCTGGGCCGCACGCATGGGCTGGAGATGCCCGATAACGTGACCGATGATGGGTTGTATCAGCCGTGGGTGCCGTTGTTTGCGGGTTTGCAAATTTATACGCAAGCCGGAAAACCGGGCGATGCGAATGGCGCCGTGATCAAGACAATGATCGAGGTGGGCGCGTTGGTGGGCAAAACAAACATCACGCACGCTTATCCGCATTCATGGCGGTCAAAAGCGCCGCTGATTTTTCGCACCACGCCGCAGTGGTTTATTGCGTTGGATAAAACGCCAGCAGGTGGTACCAAAACTTTGCGCCAGATGGCGCTGCAGGCCATTGGCGAGACGCGCTGGGTGCCGGGCACGGGCGAAAACCGCATTCGCGGCATGATTGAAAGCCGGCCCGATTGGTGCATCAGCCGCCAGCGCGCGTGGGGGGTGCCCATTGCGTTGTTTGTCAGTCGCCAGACGGGCGAGATGCTGCTGGATGACAAGGTGTTTGAGCGCATCGCGGCGGCGTTTGAGGCCGATGGCGCCGATGCCTGGTACAACCGCCCCGCGCGTGAGTTTTTGGGCGATGCCTATCACCACAAAGATTATGAACAGGTGTTTGATATTGTCGATGTGTGGTTTGAATCGGGCAGCACGCACGCGTTTGTGTTGAATGATAAGGCCAACACCTGGCCCGAACTTTCGTGGCCCGCCACCATGTATCTGGAAGGTTCCGATCAGCATCGCGGCTGGTTTCATTCATCGCTGCTCGAGAGTTGCGGCACCCAAGGTCGCGCGCCGTATGATGTTGTCCTCACCCACGGCTTCACGCTGGATGAGCAGGGGCGCAAAATGTCAAAATCGCTGGGCAATACGGTGGCCCCGCAGCAGGTGATTGATCAGTTTGGTGCCGATATTCTGCGCTTGTGGGTGTGCACGGCCGATTATACGGAAGATTTGCGCATTGGGCCTGAGATTTTGAAACAAACCACCGACTTATATCGCCGCCTGCGCAACACGCTGCGCTATTTGCTGGGCGCGCTGGATGGCATGACGGCGGCCGAGCGCATGCCGCACACGGCGATGCCAGAGATGGAACGTTGGGTGTTGCATCGTTTATCTCAGGTTGATCAGGTGGTGCGCCAAAGCGTGGAGGCGTTTGATTTTACAAAAATGGTGACAGAGATTCACAACTTTTGTTCCACCGATCTTTCGGCGTTTTATTTTGATTTGCGCAAAGACAGTTTGTATTGCGATGCGCCCATGGCCGATCATCGCCGCGCCACGCGCACGGTGATGGAACAGGTGCTGGAATGCCTGACGCTGTGGCTGGCGCCCGTGCTGTGTTTTACCGCCGAAGAAGCATGGCTGCACCGCCACGCGGGCGAACACGACAGCGTGCATTTGCATGAATTTCCCACATTGCCGGCCGCATGGCGCGATGATGCGCTGGGCGAACGCTGGCAAAAACTGCGCGCCGTGCGCAGTGTGGTTACAGGCGCGCTGGAAGTGGCGCGGACCGAGAAAAAAATCGGCGCCAGTTTACAGGCCGCCCCCGTGGTGTATGTAAATGCCGAGGTGGCCGCGCTGCTGAAAGGCGTTGCGATGGCCGAGTTGTGCATAACATCATCCCTCACCCTCAGTACCGACGCGCCGCCAGAGGGGGCCTATCATCAGCCCGATGTGCCGCATGTGGCCGTGGTGGTGGCGTTGGCCGAGGGCGAGAAGTGCGAACGTTGCTGGCAAATTTTGCCGGAAGTTGGGAAAAATCCCACACACGTCACGCTGTGCCACCGCTGTGCCGATGTGGTGGAAAACTTATCGCGCGCCGCTGCCTGATGCCGCCAAAAACCATCCCCCTTATTTCTGACACGCGGCGTGCGCAGGCGGGCCTTGTGCTGGCGGTCGAGGTGGTGGTGATCGATCTTCTTAGTAAATGGGCCGTGTTCACCTTTGTGCTGAATGACGCGGTCACAAAAACCATCACGCCTTTTTTTAATTTGGTCATCGTGTGGAACAGGGGCGTTACGTTTGGTTTGCTGGGCGATGTCACCATCCAGCATCAGGCTTACATACTCTCGGGCGTGGGGTTGCTGGTGGTGGTGGCGCTGGGGGTGTGGCTGTTCAAAACGTCTTCGGCGCTTCAGGCGCTGGCGCTGGGGTTGGTGATGGGCGGGGCGCTCGGCAACATTTATGATCGTATCATCTATGGCGC
>RFNS01000049.1 GCA_009927055.1 Alphaproteobacteria bacterium
GATTTCAAAATTCGTCATGCCTTTCTCGGCACGGATTTTTACGGGGCGTACATGACCGATGTCATCAAGCTCTTCGAGGAGGTGAACTCCAAGGCGGTCCTCCAGCACCTGCGGAAAAACCCAGATCTGATAGAGGAAAACTTGAAGACCTTCCGTGAGGAGATTGCTGATCTTGGAACGAGCCGTCCGACGATTTTGGCGTTTGGAAAAGACACCTACTCCATCCTGAAATCACGCATGGATAGGTCAGAATACACGCTTTTGATCAAACTCACCCACTACAGCCACCAGATCGGCAAAGAGGAATACAGGGAGGAAGTCTTCGAACAGATCGAAGAAGCTCTGGCAGATGGCTGACATCGTCTCCAAAGCCAAACGATCCGAAATCATGTCCAAGATTCGGAGTCGCGGGAACAAACGCACCGAGTTGGCAATGGTCAACCTACTCCGAGCCAACAAGATCACTGGCTGGAGGCGACACTACCCGATTTTTGGAAAGCCCGATTTTGCGTTTCCCAAGCAAAAAGTGGCGATCTTCGTGGACGGCTGCTTCTGGCACGGATGCCCGAAGTGTTATCGGCAACCGAGGACGAGCAGGAGTTACTGGAGGCAAAAAATAGCTACTAACAAGGCGAGAGATCGTGCCGTTAATCGAGTGTTAATGAAAAGTCATTGGAGAATCCTGCGCGTTTGGGAACACACAATGTGTCATTGTGCCAAACGGAACTCGCTACCAAGAAAACTTGTGGGATTATTGCTTTCCGCCTGACCAATTTCATTTTTGAAGCTATGCCAGCAACTAAGAAGAAGCCGCGCAACAACTTGCCAAAAGCAATATCCCTGTTTTCTGGTGCAGGTGGAATGGATGTTGGCGTTCGTCAGGCAGGATTCGAAGTCCTCACCTGCGTGGAATGGGACCCCTACTGCTGTCAGACACTGCGCCGTAACATTGCTAGTGAACATCAATCCACAACTGTGATCGAGGGAGACATTCGTGAGGTCGATCCAAAGGAAGTTGCTAAGATCAGCGGAGTGCGTCCGAAAACGCTCGATCTGCTTTTCGGAGGACCACCCTGCCAAACTTTTTCACTTATTGGGAAGCAAAGAGGGCTTAAAGACGAGCGCGGTCTTTTGCTCTTCCAGATGGCGCGATTTGCGGAATTTTTTCAGCCAAGGGTAGTTCTTTTGGAACAGGTGAAGGGCTTGCTTTCCGCCAAAGGTGAGAAGGGGATGCGCGGAGAGGTCTTTCAGCACTTTCTTTCGGACCTGGAGCGTATTGGCTACGTGCCGAAATGGAGAGTTCTTTTAGCTGCGGACTATGGGGTTCCTCAAAAGCGCGAGAGGCTTTTCGTGGTCGCTACTAGGGGCGTGAACGGCTTTAACTTTCCAGAGCCGACTCACACGTCTGACGATGCTGCTCATCAACTGTTTGGTTTGCAGCCCCACACAAGTGCTGGCGATGCTCTGAAAGGGCTTGGAAAACCGCACCCGAAAATCAAAGGACAAACCATTTACGACAATCACCAAAGTCATGTCGATGTGACTCCCGAACGGGATAGAGAGCGAATCGCGCAAGTGCCAGAAGGATCGTATCTTGCCGCACAAACGCACTTAAGCATCGAGCTTCGTAGGGGTTTATCGCCTAAAGACACGACCAAGTATCTTCGGGCGCATCGGAAAAAGCCGTCCAACACCTTACGGTGTGGTGAAATTTTTTATCACCCCACCCAAAACAGATATTTAACGCCGAGGGAGTACATGCGGATACACGGATATCCCGATAGCTACCAACTGTGTGGTCCAATAAGATCCCGTACGGGGACAGTCAAAAATTTGGACCAGCACCGACAGGTTGCAAACTCCGTTCCGCCGCCGTTGGCGAAATCGCTTGGTGCGGCAATCAAGGCTTATCTGCATGAGCAAGATATTTGAGTTGTTTGGCTATCGCCTCGATGCATGGGGTCCAGACGCAGCAAGCAATTGCATGGAGGCTCGGTGTCCATTCATGGATGCCGAGTGCGACGGCGGGGGCAACAGATATCTATCCGCAATAAATCTTCGACTGCGTTCAGATCTCCAGAAGTTTTTCCCCACCAAAACAACAGTTCAGGCTGGAGTCTGCTCACTGCGATTGCGTGAGAACGAACAGCCGTGGATTGTCTGCCCAAGGCGTTTACTCTCGTTGAAAGATGGAGTATCGCGCCATCAGACAAGTGTGCACGATCACCTCATTCGCTACTCTGGGTTGTCAAAAGGAACGCGTGTGCGGGTGTGGTCGGAAGTCAAAATGAAGCTTGCGACCCAGACCGAGGACGATGAGACAAAGTCTTTTGATTACACATTTGATTACGTCTTGGCGGGAAGCGAGAGAAGACTTCTTAGCGATGTTGCCGTCTTGATGCAGAAAAGTGTTAGGGCTGTCAAAAAGCTCGCCGCGGAAAATGGATTCACTGTGGCTAGCAGGAATGGCGAAGAGTGGATTGAAAACTTTCCGAGCGACCCCATAACCATTGTTGAGGTCATGACATCTAGCACTTCGGGCGGAAACAAAGAGAATCGAACGCAGATCGCTATGGCTTTCGAGGATGCCGTGACCAAAGGTCTTGATCACCAAGGACCCACAATAAACTACAGACAAGTGTGGGCACGAATGGTTAGCCAACTCATTGTGAAGTCACAGGTTGGTCTCGCTTGGGGAGGCAAAACAATGTGGGTCCTCCAAGATGTGCTCGCTGACTACATTTCCTCCACCACGTCGCTAGATCTTTCAAGATATCTCGCCACAAAACTGGACGAAGTGAACATCCTTGCATTTGGCTACGGACAAAAAGCAACCAGCGCAGCAGCAACTGACGATATTGCCAGTTTGGAAGAGGCAAAGCTATACGCTGGACCTATATCAAAATCACCCTCCGACGGAGGCTTCATTGAAATTGTTAAAATTGGCGCAGCACCACCCAAGGACGCGCTATGGAAATCGCTCTTCAAAAAAAAGAGCAGCGGCTCGTTGACGGTCTAAGCCATGAAAAAGCGAAGCTTATCTGGTGCGAAAATTAGAGAAGCTCGACGCAACGCCAAGCTTACTCAAGACCAGTTATCAGGCAAACTTGCAGCAAAAGGTGTCCATTTGGATAGATCATCAATCGGGAAGATCGAGCAAGAGGAGCGCGGGGTTCTTGATTTTGAGGTGCTTGCTATTGCGGTCTGCTTAAATGTCAACGTTGGCTGGCTCCTTGGATTCGAGCAGCGCACGACATTTCGGGATTCTTTTCCTCCACACAGACTGAAGAATTTTCCACTGCACCCTTGAATGCGTTTGGAAAGCAGGATTTCAAAATGCCCTTCAACCCCAAAATTGATAGCGTTCTTGTGACCGACAAGGATTCGGGACCCGAAGGTTGGGAACTGATGCCAGCCGAAGATCTGAACGTCTTTTACAATCCGACGAAGCTGGATGAAATCGAGATGATCAAGATCGTTGAAGACTTTGTCTCAGGTGACGGAAAACTGATGGATAAGATCGCTTACTTCGACACGGCTTTGGACAGAGAATTGGAGCAGTAAGCTGCTGAAGACCTGTTACTCCGAACCGATGCCCATGCTATCCAAAGCGGACTGCATGATGTTGCTGGTGTCCACTGGCGAACCACGGTCTTGACCTTTATCAGTCTTCTCGGACGCATCAGGTAGAGCGATTGTTGGTGTCGAAGCAGCATCACCCCAAGCACCTAGCTGATCCCGACGCGCTTTCTCCTCAAGTTTGTCGTATTTGGATCGAAGCGCGGCGACGGTTTCTCTCGGTGGTGCAGCATCTTCACCGAACGAACGGGCAAGACCGCGAGAAACCAGCATTTCCCCCAAATCCTCTCCATCAACAGTGGTGACAAAGGCGTATTCACGCTGGAGACGGCTGGCTCCCATGGCATGTTGCCCCCGCGTGGTCACCTTGAAGGGGCGTGAAAGGACCGAACGGGTGAAAGCAGCAGCTTTTTTACCCATCTCAACCGATTCCTTCTCGGAAATCCCAAACTCCTTAGCTTGCTCGGAAACCCGCTCGGTGACGTAACCACCCGATTCAGCTTCAGGAGTATCCACGAAATACAGGCGGAAGATGTGTTCTTTGCCGTCCGCTTTGACATGGAAACTGTCACCGTCGTTGGACTCGTTTTCGACTAGGCGACAATCCTCATACGTGGTCCATTCATCAGCGAAAGCTGACGAAGCAAGGATCCAGAGAAGGAGCGGTATTACTTTGAAGAAAATGGTCATGTTTTGAGAGTTCAGATAGCCTAAAAAATCACCGATCAAATGTCACCAGAGGAGCAAAAGCACATTTCGGGTCACCTACGCGCTGCCAATGGCTACCTTGAACTTGGAATGGCTCTGGATGCTTGGAATGAACTCGAAGCCATCAATGCAGAGCACAGAGGTTTGGCAGTCGTTCTGAAGGTTCGTCTTGAGGTGTGCCGAGCGATGGAAAAATGGCAGATGATGGCAGAAATTGCTCGGTTTCTTTCTCAAGGGGAACCAGATGAATCAGGACACCTACTCAATCTTGCCTACGCGATACGCAGATTCGACAAGGTTGATTCAGCCGAGAAGATCTTGAGTGAAGCCGAGACCAAATTTCCTGAAGATCCCCTGATCAAATACAACTTGGGTTGCTACCGAGCGGTATTAGGCAAGGTTGGTGAAGCAAAACTGAACCTCGCTGAAGCATTTCAACGAGACCCCACTTTGCGGATTACGGCATTGGATGATCCAGATCTTGAAGGCGTTTGGTGAAATTCGGCTTAAAGACCATTTCTCGCGGCAAAGCCAATACAGGATTCGTCGTAAACACCCGCCCACTCGAATAGGTCCATCTGTTCCCAGATCTGCGGATCGTTGGATTGTTTCGTTGAAGGGTTTTCTCTGCTGTTTTCGACATGAATATCTTTCATAGCCCGTATTTACAGGGCGTTTGAAAAAGTCAAATTTGAGGACCGAAAAGCCGATCAACCCTCGTTCTCCTGCAAGAAATTCTGAATCTTCTTTTCTTGTTTGCACCCATTTGACCGTCAGAAACGTCTCAGAGGAGCGTGGGTCAAAAACTCGTCGGTAGATGTGTTCAAAAAAACCTTTCAGGATTGGTCTCTGATCAAATTCCCAAAATCGAGCCGAAGGTGTGTGCTCAAAAAACCATTGATTTTTCTGAATACATCTTTACCTTTTGATGCATGAAGAGTTCCAAAGTGCCCGTTGCCATCCTGGTCCGTGTCAGCACCTCCAAGCAGGAAACAGATCGCCAGATCCAAGAGTTAGAGGATCACGCGAAGTCTCAAGGCTACGAAGTGGTCGAAGTCCTACGGGAAACGATTTCAGGCAAGGCAGACCAATCTGAACGCCAAGGGTTGATTCGCTGCGAGGAACTCGCCCGTTTGAGGAAGATCAAAAAGGTTTTGGTCCACGAAGTCAGCCGAATCGCTCGTCGCAACTCAATTGCCCACAGGTTTGTCGAAACGATGGAAGATCTTGGAGTGTCCGTCTACTGGAAGGCTCAAAACCTCGAAACACTGCTTCCCAACGGAAAACGCAATCCTGCCGCTGGGATCATGCTGGCTTTGATGGCTGAAATGGCACGGAACGAGGTCGAAGTCCTCTCGATGCGTGTTCGATCAGGTCTTGCCCAAGCAAAGCGCAATGGAGTGAAGCTTGGTCGTCCAGCAGGAAGCAGCATTCCTGTGGGGATGTTCCTCAAAAAGCATTCCGACATTGTCCGCTTGCTCAAATCAGACCACTCCGTCCGAAACACTGCCAAGATCACAGGCAAAGGATTCTCCACCGTTCAACGAGTGAAGAGTGCTTTGGAAAAAGACCGAGTGGCTCCGAAAACGCTGCAATGAGACTTGTGCGGCATTAGCAGAGCGTTGTTGCGGAAATCTTCTTTCCAGCAAGTTCGCTGCAACTCCGAGGAGATTGGCAGTGCACTCCTTTTCACCTTGAGTGGAAGCAACTCTAGCCGCATCTTAACTGGGTCATCTCAAGCCGTAATCAGGGTCAATTTTAGGACACCCATAGGACACTGATTTGTAAGTGCTTGATTTACAGATACTTTTCTTGCCTCGTGGTGTAACGGTAGCACTTTTTGGGCAGCTCGCATCTCTGTTTAACAGAGGCAAAAGAGCATTTCGGCACAGTAAAAAACTTTTCGATTGCTACACCATGAGACACCATGAGTCGTGGCAAGCTTGTTCCCCAAACCCAAATCCCCTTTCCACTGGCTACGTTACCGCGATCTGGACACAGGAGTTTGGAAATCCAGAAGCACCCATCTGCGGCGAGACAGTGTCACAGAGTCGCGGAGGGCGCAAAAAATCGCGGATGAGCACAGTAGGCGTGAAGCACTTGTCGGAAATTTATCCGACGGGAACTTCGCAGCATGGGTTCCTACTTTCTTGCAGGACAACTACGCAAACACTCACAGTCGAATACGCTACACAGCCGCTTGGTCAAAGGTATCGGCTTTCCTGAAGGAAAATGGAATTAACCACCCACGCCAATTTCGCTGGGATCACGTAGGGGATTACCTGCGGGATCGGAAAAAGCAGGGCGTTAAACACAATACGGCACGACTTGAGATCAAAGCCTTCGGGACAATCATGCGGGAGGCGGTGCGCAGGGAGTACTGCGAAAGGAATCCCGTCTCAGACGGCAAGATCGACAAAGACCCCCCTAAGGAAAAGCGCGTCCTCACCATCGAGGAGCTAGACCTCATTCGCCAGCATCTCAAAACGCGACCTAGCTGGATGCTCACGGTGTTCGAAATCCAAGCGCATTTGGGGTGCAGGTTCAACGAATGCTCGTTCAGCAAGGCGAACGTAGACTTCAAGCAAAAGCGCGTTCTGCTCACGGACTCGAAGAGAAAACCTAGCGACCCCAGAAAAACTTACTCAGTGCCACTGGCTCCAACGCTCACCAAATACTTGCGGACTCTCTTCGGAAAGCAGGACATCACAGTTAAGCCGCTCACAGGAGACGACAACACCCGCTTCAACAAAGAACTCGACAGCGTTTGCAAAGGAGCCAGCTCCCATTCTCTGCGCGTTTCCTTTGTAACGCGCTGCCACCAAGCAGGAATTTCCGAGCACGTCGCTATGCGTCTGGTAAACCACTCCAACAGCATCATCCATCAGATCTACTCCAAACTCAGTTTTGTTGATGTTGTGAAGGCGGTGAAAAAGTTGCCACCCCCAACATTGAGTCATTGATGTAATCACGAACCCATCGAATGGTGGTTTTCCTGCCGTAGAAACGACAGCCCTTGTGTTTCAAGAAGGATATCCTCTGCTTACAGATACCTATCTCGTCCACGATCTCCTTTGGGTAAAAAAGTTTGTCGATGGGTTTAGGGGCACGACTCACTGAACTGATTGGTATGAAGAAGCCCTTGCGCCCCGCCATCGAGCGCAGCTTGAGGTCCTGCGTCATACCAATATTCATTCATCTATTATCCCGTTTTTTATTTAAAAGTCAACACCTTATATCTCATTTTCTTAATCCAATTGGATTGTTTTTGCTTATCTCCCGCTCTCTTGTCACCAAAAGTTCAGCAATTCAGCCCAAAAAGTTGCAATTTCGGGCAGTTTCTTGATGTTTTCTAAAAATTTTCGGTGCGTCTTACACGGGTTTTCTCTGTAAAATCGTAAGTAATTGCTCAATAAGGCTTTATTCGCCTCAGTTTGATGGTGCTTCCATCAAAACTTTTTCAGTTCGGACCACTAGATTTGGTAATACGCGGGACTAAGTATTCCGAAACGCACCGATCCGAACTGTGTTTTGTGACCGATGAGGAGACCTGCGTGTTGGATCGGAAGGGTTTGTTGGAAACAGCCAGCCCTGCCCATCCCTATACCCAAAGCATTTCAAAGAACATGAATACATATCTTTCATACAAAACAAAGCAACCAGCACCTGACTCAGATGCCATTCAGTCCATTTTCCCTTACCTATCTGGAGGTTTTTCTCAGACGAATTCGCCCCAGTATTCGCAGACACATTTCCCAATCGGCACCGACCTTTCTCAATCCGATGAAAAGACGGATCTGGATAACCTGATCAGGTACAAATTCGACAATTCCTTCTACCACGTTCTCAGAGAAATTGATTGGAATGTCTTTCTTACTTTGAAGTTTAGAAAACGAGGATTTACAGGTCTGTCGAACTCAGCTTTCTGGAAAAGAAGAGATTACCTGCGGGATCTTGGATATGAAGTGATCGGAGATTTGGATCTTTCCACCAACGACCTCCAGTATTTCTGGTGTGAAGAGGTCAGTTCAGAGAGCAAAGCGCACTGGCACGTCCTTTTTCACAGGGTTTACTCGGAGAAATGCTCTGTTGAGCAGCTTCGAGGATCCATCGAGAAATACATCGACCCCAAGATTGTTCAGATACCAAGGAGACGGGGGGAACAGGAACCGCCCCATGTTCAAACCGTCAGGTCACAAGAGAAAGTCGTCCGATACATGCTGAAAGTGCCACTTTTTCAGGATGAACCAAAAGTTGTCGGTTGCTCTTTCGGCTTTGTCAGGTTCTGGAAACGCCACTGGAACTGGAAAAGAAAGCAAGCCGCCTAGACCGTTGCTTCCTCCCTATTGAATAGGCTTTGGAAGCTTAGTTCCTCGTCCTGATTATTCAGAAGACCGTATTCCCTGAAAGTTTGCCCAATCTCCACTCTCCCTTTTGAAAGAAGTTCACAAGGAAGATACCGATTCATGATTTCAAAGACATTGCGGTAGTCAGTGAGAAAGAAGGGTTCGTCGTGCTGACTTCCGCACTGCTTGCTGGAGCAGCTTCTTGTGCTGAAGTCCATCGCTTCGTATTTCTTCAAAGAGGAAATCTCCATCCACGTTCTCGGACGGATTTGTTTCTCATCAGCCGCCAGAAGGACCAGCACTTCCCCATCGATCAGGTTCGCATTGCAGCAAACAATCAGGTGGGTCTTTGGATCTTTTTTCTCAGTAAGCAAATACCAAAGCGAAAGGCATAGCCCCTGATCGAGAATGCCTAGACCCACCAAGTCGATTTCAAGCACCTCTGGTTTCTTGGAGATGGCATCTTTGACGCTCTGGTAAATCTCATCGTGCGAGAACGGGGCTGACAGATTGATCAGGAGTTCAACTTTGTCCGTCTTGTCAATTTGCTCGGTTTCCACCGAGCATTTCTGCGCGGAATTCCTTCGAACTAGGCTTCGAATGAGCGAGACCATCACTTCTCTTTCTCCAAAAGATTTTCTCTCCTTAGAAAATCGACCAACTCCTCCATCAATTGGTCGGAAATCACATCCGAGTCCAAAACCTTGTCCTCAATTCTTTCAAAGTCCTCGATTTGATCGGGCGTCGCCTCGACTTGGACTGTCCCAGATTCATTTTCGACAACCACTAGATCCATCTGACGCGCCCTTTCCCCAAGCTCCCTCTTCAAGGCTTTTACCGCAGCTTTTGTGGTCAGCGTTTTCACGT
>RFNS01000258.1 GCA_009927055.1 Alphaproteobacteria bacterium
GCTGCAACGTTTGCTGACGCGAAAAGGCCAGAAGCTGGCGCACCAGGTTGGCCGCGCGGTTGCCGTTTTGCTTGATCTGCATGATATCGGCAAAGCTGGGGTCTGTTGGTTTGTGACGCTGCAACAGCAAATCGCAAAAACCAATCATGGCGGTGAGCAGGTTGTTAAAGTCGTGCGCAATGCCACCCGCCAGCTGGCCAATGGCTTGCATTTTTTGTGATTGTGAAAACTGCGCCTCCAGCCTTTTTTGTTCCGATGTATCGATAAAATAAATCACCAGACCGTGCTGAATATCGGGCTGATGATCGTTCATCGACGCTGTCATGGCATCAAAACGCTTGGCATAAAGCAGCAATGTCTGCTCTTGCCCTGTCAGGGGGTGAATTTCAATGGGGCGTATCAAATCATTCCCCGCTAAAACATTGTGCAGCTGCTTTTCGGCTTTCTCGCGTTCATCATCCCTGATCAACTCAATCAGCGGCAACTGCAAAAGCGTCTCTGGCGCGCGCTGCAGCAGCGTGAGAAGCGATTGGTTGCACTCAATCACATTCAAATGACCATCAACCAGCGCCACCCCGATAGGAGCCTGAGCAAACAGCCGCTGAAACCGTTTTTCAGATTGCGTCAGCGCCGCTTTCCATTCCTTTTCGGGCGACATGTCGCGCACAATCGACCGCGTGCGAAGGGTGCGGCCCTCATCTTGTGTGGCGATGGTTTGTGTAATGACCACGGGCAGCGGCTTGCCATCTTGTCGGCGCAAAATCACCTCGGCCTGCACATCGCCGCCAGCACCAGCCGCCAGCGCATAAGGCGGCAGTGATTTGGGAATGTTGGTGATAATATCGTGCAGCTTCACATTGCTGTTGACCAGATCATCGGGCGTGGTGCCCAGCCAGTGCGCCAGCGTATGATTGACAAAACGAAAACGACCGTGCTGATCGACCGAATAAATACCCACAGGCGCGTGCGCCATAAAATCGACCAGCTTGGCCTGTTCTTCACGCATGGCGCGTTCCATACGGCGACGCTCGCTGACATCTTCCAGGCGCCAGTGCAGCATATCGGGCCAGCCCTGCAGTTGACGCAGAATAATGCGTCGCCATTCCACAATTTTTCCGCCGCGCAGCACCGGCAACTCAGACACCGCCATTTGCCCGCGTCGCGCCATGCTGACAAGTTGCTGAAATTCGGCCTGCGCAGTGGGATTTTCAGAAAAACGTGCCGCCAACGCTTTTTCGGCCAGGCCATCTTGCACGTCAATCCACCCCCTGAAGGCACGATTGGCAATCACGCTGCGGCCTTCAGCATCGGTAATCACCTGAGGGATGATGAGGTTATTAAACGCTTCGCGCAAAATCACTTCCTGCTGAGCGTATCGTCGCGCGCGCGTTAGCCCCCAATACACTCCCGCAATGCCCACCACATTAAACACCACCAGAAAAACAAAATAGAATGTCTTGTTGGTTTCTGGCCGCCATATTTCCAGCAGCACAATAAACAGCGACACAAAACCCAAAGAAATAAGCCCCCAAATGGCGCGCGTCAGCCACTGCACAACGGGCAGCGGATCGCCCGACAGGGGCGGCGAGGGAGTGGGTTGGCGCGGCAGTGTATCCATCTCAGACAAGTTTTTTGCGTTTTAATCGATAAACATAGGCAATAATTTCGGCAACGACCTGATAATGCTCGGCAGGAATTTGTTCGTCAATTTCAACCGTTTGAAACAGCACGCGGGCAAGCGGCGGATTGCTGATTAACGGAATCTCATGCTCCTCGGCCAAGGCGCGAATGCGCGCCGCAATCATATCGGCGCCCTTGGCCAGCACCACGGGAGCCGTGTTTTTGCCGGGCGTATATTGCAGGGCCACCGCAAAGTGCGTGGGGTTGGTAATCACCACATCGGCCTTCGGCACATTCGCCATCATGCGCTTGCGCGCTTTTTCCATGCGTAAACTGCGCAAACGCGTTTTGATCAGCGGATCGCCTTCCGATTGTTTATGCTCATCCTTCACTTCCTGACGTGTCATTTTCATGTTTTCGTTGAACTGCCAGCGCGTATAGGCCAAATCGACCGCGGCCAGCAGGCTGACCAGCACAAACACATACAACAGCAATGTCACGGCATGCTGGCTGATCAAGGCCACCACAAACGGCAGATCATACCCCACGGCCTGATCCATGTTCATGATGATGGGTTCCATGACCAAATAACCAATCCACCCCACGATGGCGATTTTCACAATGCCGCGCAGCAAATCCATCAGCGAGTTGGTTGAAAAAAGCCTTTGAAACCCTGCGATGGGGCTGATTTTATCAAATTTGGGCTCAAGCAGATGAAAGCTGGCGAAAAAACCTGTCTGGCTGATCATGCCCACCAGCGCTGCAAAAATCATCAACGCAAAAATGCCCATCACCGATAAGCCAACATCGGCCAGCGTGCTGTTCAGCAAATTTTGCAGGCCTTTATCGCCCACGGTAAAATCGCCAGAAAAAACAAAAAAACCCTGCAGCGAGGTGGTCATGCTCTGGGTCACGGGGCCGGCCAAAAAAATCACGCTGATTAAAAGCCCCATATACATAAACCAGTTCACCACCTCGCGGCTGATGGGCAACTGGCCTTTCTCGCGCGCTTCATCCAGCCGTTTACTGGTGGGTTCTTCGGTTTTCTGCTCTTTATCGTCGCCTTCGGCCATCGCACCCTACACCATCTGCAAGGCGCGAAGATCATCGCCAAAACGTTCAAGCCACAGCATCATGATTCCTGAAAAAATAACCGCGAACAAAAGCAGCCCCGACAAAATTTGCACAGGCAGGGCCAGGGTAAAAATTTGCAGCTGCGGCATCAGCTTGGCCATAATGCCCATGACAAGACCAATCAGCACACTGATCACCACAAACGGCGCCGCCAGCTGCACACCCAGATTAAACGAACGCGCGACGGTTTGAATCATCGACTGTTGCATGTCGGCGAACATCAGCGGGCCTGCGGGCTGAAACACATCATAGGTGCCCATCACGCCGCGCCACAGCACATGGTCCAGCCCTGTGATAAAAATCAGCAGCACGCCGGTGATGCTGAGCATGGCGCCCGGAAGCGTGCCCACAGAGGCGAGCGCGGGATTAAAAATCTGCGCGTTCGAAAAACCAGACAGCAGCGAAATGACAGACCCCGTTGTTTCCAGCGTGGCCATCAGCACACGCAGCAGCGTGCCGAAAAAAATACCCACCAGAATTTCACTGCCCAGCAGCCCCAAAATGGCGGTTGTGCCGTTGGGCATGGGGGGAAGTTTATCGGCCAGCGCCACCGAAAAAAGCAAACTGAGCGGCAGGGCAATGAGCATGCGTACGCGCCGCTGCACATAGACCTCGCCAATGCCAGGAAAAAGCATGATGATGCTGGCCAAACGACAAAACACCACCAAAAAAGCCCACACGGGGCCTGTCATCTGCTGGGCCAAATCAATGGTCATGCCCTAAATCACGCCGGCGGGGGCGCCTGTCACCACCCTGTCCATCAGCTGGTTGGTGAACTGGCCCAGGTCGTTTAGCATAAAAGGCATCAGCCACAGCGTGAGCAGAAAAATGACCAGAAGTTTGGGTACAAAGCTGACGGTCATTTCTTGAATCTGGGTCACCGCCTGCAAAATTGAAATAATCACACCCAAAATAAGCCCCGCCAGCAGCAGAGGCCCCGCCAGCCGCAGCATGACCATAATCGCCTCACGACAGATATCGATGATCTCGGTCTCGTTCATAGAATCAGCATGGCCCAGCAGTTTCTAACAAAAGGTGTAGATATTCTGCGCCAAAAAACCCGCGCAACGCCTCAGGGCATGGCTGGCAAAAACGCTTGCGGATCAACCGGTTTTCCCTTTTTCCTGATCTGGAAGTGCAGCTGCGCCCCCTCCACACTCCCGGTTGTGCCCACGGTGCCAATCACATCGCCCTTGCCCACCAGCGCATCCTTGGTCACCAGCATGCGCTGCAGGTGGGCATAGGCGGTAACCCAGCTGCCCTCGTGCCTGATCAGAACCATATTGCCAAACCCCTTCATCTCGCTGCCCGCATACACAACGGTGCCGCCGGCCGCTGCCTTCACATTGGTGCCCGCCGCCGCCGCGATGTTGATTCCATCATTTTTCAGGCCGCTGGCACTGGGGCCATAGCCAGCCACCACGGCCCCCACCACAGGCCAGGCGAACGCCGGCGCATCGGCAGCGCCTGAGTTTTGACGTAAAGATAGGGGCGCAACATCTTCTTTTTCCTCTACCTTTGGCACGTCTAATGATTCTGGCTCGTCATCCACGGGGGCGAGTGTGTGGGCATCATCGGCCGGCCTGTTTTCCAGCGGCAGGGTAATGGGGCCTTCCCCGGCCACCCCTTCAGGCTCGGCAAAATATTCGGCCGGAATATCGCCGGGGCTTTCAAACCAACGTTGCTTTTTGGGGGATGGTGTTGCCGAAGCCGCCGCCATGGCTTCCTGGGTTAAAGGGGCCTGCGAAGCGGGAGCCTGCGACAGAGATGATGGCGTCAAAGGGATAGCCTGCGGTTTTGAAGACGGCGCAACCTCGGGCAATTCTTCGGCCTCCACAGTCTCCAGAATCTCTGCATGCTCGACAGTTGTGAGCGAAGGGGCTTCAGCCGCGCCACCCGCCCGCGCCACAGAGCCCGACGGCAGCACCAGCGTTTGCCCAGGGCGGATCATGCTGGGATCGCGCAAATTATTCAGGGCCACAATATCAGCGACTCTGGCCCCGCTGTCGCGCGCGATGGTATAGAGGCTGTCGCCCTGCTGCACGGTCACCGATGGGCCAGCCGACACCTGCTGACTGGCGCCGTGGGGCGGCTGCCACGCGCAAGAGGCGGGGAAAAACAGCACCAGCAACAATAAAGAGGCAAGACGCATTGTTCGACACTCGAATCAGGGTGTGATGGCTTCGATTGTAGAAAAGACAAACAATAAAATCTACAACACGCCCTTGGTGCTGGGGATGCCCGCCCCCGCATCGGCCGAGACGGCATGCCGCAGGGCCAGCGCCACCGCCTTATAGGCAGCTTCGATGATGTGATGATCATTCACGCCCGCCACCTGATCGACGTGCAGGGTCATGCGGGCGGCCGTGGCCAGCGATTGCAGCGCATGGACAAGATTTTGCGTCGCCACCTGCCCTAAACGATCTTGCCGCCACTGCAGGTTCACCGCCGCAAAAGGCCGCCCCGATAAATCGACCACCGCG
Organism: Alphaproteobacteria bacterium; assembly: GCA_009927055.1. GTDB lineage: Bacteria > Pseudomonadota > Alphaproteobacteria > UBA9219 > RFNS01 > RFNS01. The sequence goes on from RFNS01000258.1 coordinate 5,238, forward strand.
CGCACCAGCGCTTCATCCAGCGGGGCATAGGCACTGCCAAAACGCCTGATGTTGGCGCGATCGCCAAGCGCCTGATCAAACGCCTGGCCCAGCGCCAGCGCGCAATCTTCGACGGTGTGATGATCATCGATATGCGTATCGCCATCGCACGACAGCGCCACATCAAACCGACCGTGTTTGGCCAGCGCCATCAGCATATGGTCATAAAACCCCAGGCCCGTCGCCACCTGGGCATTGCCCGTGCCATCCACATTCAGGGTGACAGAGATTTTTGTTTCTTTGGTCTGACGCTGCAACGTGGCGGTGCGGGACATAACAACCTCTCAAGGAATGATTTGCGCCAGATTATACACCACCACATCGGTGCCGCCAGCGGCCTTGATGCGGGGGATCAGATCAGCCAAATCGGCCCGCGGCACCGCCGCTTTCACAGCATACCCCGCGCCATGATGCAGCTGCTGCACCGTGGGTTCGCGCATGCAGGGCATAATGGCCGAAAGTTTTTCCAAATGCTCGGGCGCCACATTCACTTCCACCATCACGCGCTGACGCGCATTCAACACCGAGCGCAGCAGCAGCACCATCGCCTCGATCGTCTCGCGCTTGTGCTGATCATCCATGCTGCTTTTGTGCGCATAAAGACGGGTTGATGATTTTAATACCTCATCGACAATCATCAGATGATTGGCGCGCAGCGTATCGCCGCTGGCCACAATATCGACAATGCAATCGGCATCTTCGGGCGGAAAAACTTCGGTGCTGCCGTATGATCGCACAAACGTGGCCCTAAGGCCGCGGCGCGCAATCCAATCTCTGGTTAAATGATCAAGCTCAGACGCCACCAGAAGCGGCCTGTTGGGCAGGGCCCCGTTTTCCAGCAAACCCGCAGGCGCCGCCACCACAATGCGCACAGGGTCCAGACCGGTATCCAAAAGCTCGACCACATCGGCCTTCAGCTCGGCCACCCAGTCGGCGCCCGCAAAGCCAATATCGCGACTGCCCACGTGCAGCATCTCGACAATATTTTGCGGCTTCAGCATTTTGGCCTGAAGCCAGGGCTGTGACAGCTGGGGCCTATAGCCACGACTGCCCAGGCGAACATCAATGCCGGCCTCGCGCAGAAGCTGTAAAACGCCTTCCTGCATGCGGCCCTTGGGCAGACCAATGGTAATGGGGGTAAGCGGGGATGATGCCATGTTTTTCCTCAGCCACACTATCTATAACGCGCAGGCAAAAAGCACAAATAAAAGCAACAAAAGTAATGTGGCGCTTGCTTTTAGCCCGGCCCTTTATCTATAACGTATCGGGGAACCATGTTATCACTTCATCATATTGTCGCGCCTGAGTTGCGCCGCTACCTGCCGCCCAATCATCCACGGGTTGAGGCCATTTTGCAGCCGCAAACTCTTGCCGCACTTCAGGCCTTAGACAAGGTGGAGCGAGAATTAGACACGCTGCTGGGCCATGGCATGACACTCGCCATACCGGCTGACCTGAGAAGATCACCCCCCGTCCCCTCCAACAGGGTCACATCAACAGCCATGGCGCTTGCGGCGGCGGCGGCGGCCATACTGATCCCCAATGCACCCACTCAACCCGATTTGTTAAGGCCTGTTTTTGCGCTCGCCATGCAGGTTCAAACACTTTTCCAATAAAGCCGTATCAATGGGGCCATTGGGGGGGCCATCGGGCGCTGCTTATGGCACAATAACCAGCCCCACCCAAAAACTCTCCGGCAAAAATTCTGCTTAGTACACGAACAAACCGCAACAGTGCCCGACATTTGCTAACACCAACTCTGTCGCGGTGCGTTCGGGCCAGAAAAACTGGGGACGAAATTCTCTTGTCGTCCAAAACCCGATTTATGGCAAGTGATTTATTTTGTTGGCTTGCCCTCAAAAATCTAGACATGAATCGGCGTCTGGTGTAGGCAAAAGGGGCTAACACCAACCTCGTTTCAAAGCGGACGCTCTCCAGCCTTAAAAAACGCTCTTGCCAGACGCGCCCCCAACAGTTGCGCCAATGGTTAGTGCCTCAGTGTTTGAGGTTGCAGCATGCTCTCCGCCGCAGGATGCGCGGATATGATAAAAACAATCTCTTTCTTTTGTGCTCGTTGGAATAATCTCTATTCGTATGTCGTCCCCCCTCATAACACAGGGGGTGTTTAATGTCTCGCAAACGCTTTCCGCGCGCTGTCACACAAATATTGTTTGGAAGAAAACGAAAATATTCGGAAGAAACGTTGGCCAAAGAACTTGGCTCACGGTTTGAGAGAGCGAGAAAACACGCCCTGTCGCAAGGCATTCCTTTCGATCTCACGCAAGATGATCTGTTACACCTCTGGCAATATCAAAGGGGACGCTGCTTTTTTCTGGGTTTTCGGCTGAACTTCTCATCAGATGACCAGGGCCACGATACTCACGGCCTTTTCCTCACTCATTTTGTTCGCCTGCATTCTGAGAGAGGCTATACAAGAGATAACATCGCTTTTGTCAGCCGCCTTGCCGCTTTCAGCAAAAGGAATATGACGACGCGCGCCTTTGCAGGATTGATTGAGGCTTTGCATGAAATAACCCGCCGCATGGATGGTCGTAAACCGAAAAAAGCCCCGCGCCCGCACCCCGCCCACAGGCAGATCGAACCATGATCAGTTGGCTTTGGGGCTCCTCCCCCACCGAGATTGCATTTTTTGTACCTGGGCCGCCACTGCCGGTTGGCGCCAAAGATCAACATGATTACGTGGACCACATTATTCATGCCTATCGCGAGGCTGCGGAGAAACAGACACGCTGGCCCGCCGGAAAATTATCGCGCGATCTTCCCATCGCTCTCGATGCCGCTTTCATTTTTGCTTCTCGTGGCAAGGCCGGCCAGCTTATGGTGGCCAACCCCTATCACACGGCCTTGATTAAGTTGGTCAACGATGCGCTGAAAAACCCGGGTGGGCCACTGCACGATGATGCCCAAATCTCAGTTGGCTCACGCATCAAATATCATCACCGGCATGTTAATGGTGTGGCCATTCGGCTGCGCACGATTGAATCAAAGACTGCGCCCCAGCCATTGCGCTCCTTTCTCAGTCATATTGCCGCCATGACGCGCGAACCCATGGTGGTGAACGCACCACAGGCCAATGGCACCACGCCCCCGCGGCTTGTCTTTTTTGCTGAAGCGCCGCCTGTCTCGGGTCTTGGTGGCGCTCAAGGCGCGCTGTTCCGCGAAGCGATTGTGAACGCCTTTCAAGAAGCCGCTTCACGCCTTACGGCTGAAGCACTCACCAATGTTCAGGCCTGGCGGCTTGCGGCGGCTTTTGTGTTTCAAGATCACGCGCGTGCAGGCCAATTGGTTCTCGATAAGCCTGATCATGATAATCTCGCCGCCGCGCTTGGAGATTCTCTGAAAAAGAATGGCGTGTTTGAGTTTCATCGCAGCCGCATCTCCATGGCAGAGGAAATGAAAATTTATGGCACCCGCGCGGGTGTTCTGGTTGTCATGGAACCGCTGGATGGCCAAAATCTGGATAAAACCAAACCCATCGACTGGCCGGCGCTGCTGGCCAAATTTCAGGCCATTGCGGCACCTTCTGATGTGGCCGCACCCCGGGTGCCGCGCATGGCCGCCCCGCCCGCTGTCCAACTCTTTCAACCCAAGGCCGCCTGATGACACCCGCCACCTCTCTCCAAAAACGCTATCGCTTTTCGCTCTCACTCAGCGCCGTTTTCGATACGCGCGAGGATGATGCGGTGTTTCGTTCAGAGGGTGTTGAAGGCTATGTGCCTTTTCAGAAGGAGAAAGAGAACGAGCCGCTGAAACTAGGCGCGATACTGCCTTTGGTGCAATCACTCCTCAAACATTTTCCTGAATATTTTGATTTTGTTTTTGTCTCACGCGCTCACCCGGCTGTCAAAAAACGTCTTATGCTCAGCCTGAAAGAATATGGGCTGTATGATCAAAAACAATCGCGCCCGATGATTGATCGCGCGATCTTCACCAACGGCAAATCTGTTTTACCCGCCCTGAAAATGTATAGGGCCGATCATGTCATTACCTCGCGTAGCCCTGAAGCTCAGAACGATGCCATCGCCGCCCTGCGCGCGGGCATTGCGGCTGATTGTGTCAGCGCAACCCCTCCGCAGCGACAAGGGCATATTGATCATCCCTGCCTTGCGTTTGATCTGGATGGTGTGGCGTTTAACCGTGACAGCGAAGATGTTTTTCAAAGAAATATTCAGCGCGAAATGCGGGCCAGCAAAGAACAACTGCGCCCATTCAAAATCGACCACGCTGTTCGCCCTTACTCACGCCACGAAGCCAGGAAGATGTTTGTTCCGCTGCCCGCCGGTTCGCACCTGCGTTTGATGCAGCATGTTCATGGCATCAATGCGCTGGGCGGTAAAAAAATTGATCTTGTCGTGAACACTGCGCGCGGCGGCGACCCACAGGAGCGCGCTGTGCGATCGCTTGAACATTATGGCATCACCGAATACGGCATGTATCCAACGCCTCATGGTGTGACAAAAGCCGATGTGGCGGCACATGTTGATCCTGTGCCTCATCTTTTTTCCGAAGATACGGGTAAAAACGTTGCCCTGACAGAGGCCATCATCGCAACGGGCCACGTGCTGAGCGAGGCCGCCCAAGAAGCCCAAGCGGCAGCCACCCACCCCAAGCG
>RFNS01000048.1 GCA_009927055.1 Alphaproteobacteria bacterium
TGGACAGGCCAGGCGAATTATATCACAGCCTATTTCAGCGGCTGGCGCAGCAAGGCGCCGCAAACGGGATGGACCGTTTGGTCGGTGGCCGATGCACGGTTGTATTATTATTCGGGCACGGCGTGGGCCACACTCGCCACGCCATTTTTGCAGGCCACCACAACCTATGATCCGCCCAGTCTGGCCACAGGGGCCACCACACAATCGGCCGATGTTGCCGTGAGCGGCGCAGCGCTGGGCGATTTTGTGCAGGTCGCTGCCCCGTATGATTTGCAAGGCATCGTGGCCACAGGTTTTGTGCGCGCGGCCGGTCAGGTGCGCATTGTGCTGCACAACCCCACCGCCGGCGCCATCGATTTAGCCAGCGGCACATGGGCTGTGCGCGTGCAAAAGGCTTGAGATGACATCGCTTGAAAAAAAATCATCCGCCGCGTGGCGGTTGGAAAAACGCGTGCCATTGGGCGTGATGGTGACGCTGTTTTTGCAAACACTTACTATTGTGTGGTGGGCCAGCGCCGAAGTGAAGCGGCAAGATTTTCAAGACAGTCAATTGCTTTTGCAGAACAATCAAATCGCCACCTTTGACGACACGATGATGGATGTGCAGCAGCGCCTGGCCCGCGTGGAAGAGCGCGTGAGCGCAAGCCATCAACTGCTGCTGCGGCTGGATGAAAAACTGGGGCGCTGATGCGGATGACCGATGAGATGGTGGCCGCCTTTGGTCCGCGGCGCATTGCGCCTGTGGGCCGCGCGCTGATTAAAGAATTTGAAGGGTTGAAGCTGCGCGCCTACAGGTGCCCCGCCGGCATGCTGACCATTGGCTATGGCCACACGCGCACGGTGAAGCCTGAACAAACCATCAGCAAAGAGCGCGCGGAAGAATTGTTGACCGAGGATCTGGTTTATTTTGAAAAAATTGTTTCTGATACTGTGCGCGTGTCGCTGAATGATCATCAATTTTCGGCGCTTGTCTCTTTTTGTTTTAACGTGGGTGCGCAAAATTTTACACACTCCACCCTGTTAAAACTTCTCAATCGCGGCTGGTATGATCAGGTGCCGGCCCAACTGCTGCGCTGGACGCGCGTAGGCGGCGAGGCCATGGGTGGCCTGGTGCGTCGTCGCGCGGCCGAAGCGCGTTTATGGAGCACGACCCCATGATCACCCAACTGGCCACCGGCGTGTTAGCGTTGATTGATAAAATCATCCCTGATCCGGCACAGCGCGAAGACGCCAAAATAAAACTGCTGCAAACCGAAGGGCAGCAGGCCCTGACCGCGATGGAGGCGCAGCTGCGCGCCATTGTGGCCGAAGCCCAAAGCGCCGACCCATGGACAAGCCGCGCGCGGCCCAGTTTTTTATATGTCATTTATTTTGTCATTTTGCTGTGCGTGGTGGGGGCTATTGTGGGCATTTGGTGGCCGGCCGAGGTGACAACCGCCAGCCAGAATTTATCCAAACTTTTTCGCGCGGTGCCCGAAGAATTGTGGGCGCTGTTTGGGGTGGGGTATCTGGGCTATACCGGCGCGCGCAGTTTTGAAAAAACCAAGGGAC
>RFNS01000281.1 GCA_009927055.1 Alphaproteobacteria bacterium
TGTGCATCAAAAAAAGCCAACAATCATCAGTGGCAGTGGCTTAGATTTGATTAAGTCATTTGAAAAATTAAGTTTGAATGTTTATATCGATTTGGCGGGTCATCCCACGATTGGTTGTGGACACAAGCTTTTGCCAGGTGAAAAATTTCCAAAGGGTATATCAACAAGAAAAGCAGAAGAAATATTGAAACAAGATGTACAAGATGCCAAAAAGCTGTTGTTGCAATGGTCAAAGTAAGACTTAATCAGAATCAATTTGATGCGTTAGTTTCTTTCGTCTTTAATGTAGGTGTTTATGGCTTTAGAGATTCAAGCTTGCTACACCTGCTGAACGAAGGAAAATACGACGATGCTGCCAATGAATTTTTGCGCTGGAATAAAGTTAGGGTTGGCAATAGATATGTTGTTAGTGAAGGTTTGGGCAGACGTCGACGATTGGAGCGATTGCTATTTTTGGAGTTACCTAAAAACAAGGAAAACTAATTTTATTATTATCATTATTGTCATGTGTTTTTTTTCTTCACTTCCACTGAGTGTTTGGGCAAAAAATTGTGGTGAATTAGAAACTCAATATGACATGAACCAATGTGCAGCGTTAGAATTGAAAGAGATGGAAGTAAGATTAGACAGCATGTATTCGAAATTTATTTTTAATCACAATGATGCAAGTCAAAAACTTTTTCTGGAGTTGAAAAAAAATTGGATTGCTTATCGCGATGCCCAATGTGCATTTAATACACGTGGTAGTGTTGGTGGTTCTGTTCATCCGTTTGTTCTGGCTTGGTGTTTGCGCCAGCTGACCGAACAGCACATCGCCCTGATGACGGATCAGCTGAATTGCGAGGAGGGTGATTTATCCTGCGCTCATCACCCGTCAAGCGCAGGGCCTTAGGCGTTTTGTCCTCTGTGACAATATAGAAAACAACCCTGCTGTGCCTGCCCCACCTGCGCGAGGGTCAACTGTGGCAGGTTCCATCAGCCCCACGAAATATCAAAGACATCTGATGTGTGATGGGCCCCTGCTTTTGCAGGGGCTTCAGTCTTTCTCGATGTCGGTTTTATCCATCCTGACTCTGACGCTGTCTCTCGGCGTGGCCGGCATAGGTACCCAGCACGGTCACGCTTTCAGCAAAAAATTTTAATTCGTCCATGGCGTGCTTAAAACGTTCCTCTGCCGGGTGCGCTTCAATATCCAAATAAAATTGCGCGGCCGAGAAATTGCCTACCAGATAACTTTCAAGCTTGGTCATGTTGATGCCGTTGGTGGCAAAGCCGCCCAGCGCCTTATACAGCGCGGCCGGCACGCTGCGCACCTTGAACACCAGCGTGGTCACAAAAATTTTTCCTTGTTCGTAAGCCGGTATTTTTTCCTGGCGCGAGAGCACCAGAAACCGCGTGGTGTTGCCTTTAATATCGGCAATATCGGCGGCCAGGCTTTGCAGGCCGTAAATTTTCCCCGCCAGTTCAGAGGCGATGACGGCCACATCAGGCTCGGGCGTTTTGGCCAGCGCGGCGGCCGATCCTGCCGTATCGCCCTTCACCACCGCCTGAATGTTATGCTGCCGCAGCCACAAGCGGCACTGGGCCAGGGCCTGCACGTGGCTGTGCGCCTTCCAGATATTTTTCAGCTGCGCGCCAGGAATGGCCAGCAGGTGATGCACGATGGGTTGAAAATGCTCGGCCACAATGTGCAGCTGACCTGTCGGCAGCAGCGTGTGCACATCGGCCACGCGTCCGGCAATAGAATTTTCGATGGGCAGCATGGCCAGATCGGCGCGTTTTTCAACCACCGCGGCAAACACATCCTCGAAGGCCAGACAGGGCAGGGTTTCATCATCTGGAAAAACAGCGCGGCAGGCGAGATCGGAATAGGCGCCGGGCGCGCCCTGAAAGGCGATTGTTTTTTTGCTCATGCGTCACCTTCTAAAATTTTGCGCGCCATTTCAAGTTCGTCGGGCGTATCGACGCCGGGTGGCGCATCATTGACCCGCCCCACCTCGATGCGCAAGCCCATGGCCAGCGCGCGCAACTGCTCCAGCTTCTCGCGCTGTTCAAGCAACCCGGCCGGCTGTTCTGTAAAGCGCTGCAGCGCCTGACGCCGATAGGCATAGAGGCCGATGTGGTGATCATGCGGGCCCTCGCCCCACGGCACACAGGCGCGTGAAAAATAAAGCGCGCGGCCTTGCTGGTCATTCTGCCATTCAACCACCGCTTTCACATATTGCGATTTTTCTTTGTTCTCGTGCGGTTTGAAGGGCGTGACCAGTGTGGCCATATCAACCTGCGGTTGTTGCACCAGTTCATAGACGCGCTGGATCAGGCGTGGATCGAGCGTGGGTAAATCGCCCTGAACATTGATGATGGCCTGATATTTTTCCTGCGGGTCGATGTGCTGCAGCGCGGCCCAAATGCGATCGGTGCCGCTGGGCAGGGCCGGATCAGTCAGCACCGCTTCGCCGCCTGCCGCGCGCACAACATCGACAATCTCTTGGTCGCCCGCCGCCACCACCACGCGGCCCACGTTGCTTTCTTCGGCGCGGCGCAGCACGTGCACCACAAGCGGCGCGCCCGCCAGCATGGCCAGGGGCTTGTGGGGCAGCCGCGTGGCCGCCAAGCGCGCGGGGATAAGAACAAGGGGCATCATGCGTTATGAATGACCGAAGGCCCAAAAACGGTCAAACGGGAAAAACTCAAACAGGAGAAACGAGGCGCTGTTTGATGGCTCTCGACAAGCATGGTGGGCGTGCTATTTTGGCACAAATCATCCCCCCTTGGAGCCTTCGGGAATCGGACATGAAAAATTTTGATGGCAACACCCTGTTCATGGCTGCGCTGTCGGCCGTTCTTATCGCCAGCCTTTCGGGCTTTGTGGCGCATCATTTGGTTGAACCTGAAATTCCGGCCGACAAGGCTTATGTGGTGGAAGGGGTGGCCACCGCCGGTGAGGGGGCGGTGACAGCCGCCGCGGCACCGGCTGGCCCTGCCGATATTATACCGCTTTTGGCCGCCGCCAGTGTTGAGGAAGGCCAGAAAGTGGCCCGCGCGTGCCAGGTGTGCCACAGCTTTGAAAAAGGCGGTCCCAACAAGGTGGGCCCCAATTTGTGGGGCATTATGGGGGCTAAGCACGCCCATCTTCCTGGCTTTGCCTATTCAAAGGCGCTGGAAGGCATGAAAGACAAAACGTGGGATTATGCGGCGATGAACGCGTTTTTATATGCGCCGAAGCAACATATACCCGGCACCAAAATGGCTTTTGCGGGCGTGAAGAAGGATCAGGATCGCGCGAATTTAATGGCATGGCTACGCGCGCAGGCTGATGCGCCCATCGCCTTGCCGGCTGGCCAATAATGAATGGCGGGGTGCCGGCGGCCCGCGTGGCGCTGGCTCATCGGCTGGTGTCGGCCGCAGGCGTGCCCCTGCGCCAGCATTTTCGCACAGCCCTTGGTGCTGAACGCAAAGGCGATGCCAGCCCCGTAACGCTGGCTGATCGCGGTGCCGAGATGGCCATGCGTGATATTCTGTCGAAAGATATGCCGCACGATGGCGTGTGGGGCGAAGAATTTGGCGCCGAGAATGTGGATGCCGAATGGGTGTGGGTGATGGACCCGTTGGATGGCACGCGCGCGTTTCGGGCAGGAAAACCCATGTTCGGCATTTTGCTGGGTCTGCTGCACAAGGGGGTGCCGGTGTTGGGCATCATCGATCAACCCGTGCTGAATGAACGCTGGGCCGGCGGTGTGGGCTGGCCCGCGCAGATGAATGGAAGAAATATTGCCGTGAGCGCCGAGACGCAGTTGACACATGCATCGCTGAACGCCACATCACCCAGCATGTTCTCAGGAAAAAATGCCACTGCCATGCAGCAATTATCATCGCAGGTGGCCGACATGCTGTGGGGGGGCGATGCCTATGCCTATGGCCTGATGTGCATGGGCCTGATTGATATGGTTGTGGAGGCTGATTTGAAACCGCACGATTTTTGCGCGCTGGCGCCTGTGGTGCAGGCGGCCGGCGGCATAATGACCGATTGGCAGGGCGCGCCCCTTCATTTGAACAGCGATGGTCGGGTCATCGCCGCCGCCACGCCCGCCCTGTGGCAGGCCGCCCAAAACATTTTGGGGGCGGCATGACAACGGGGGCGGCATGAAATTAACAGCGGCGGCATTTTTCCTTACCCTTCTGGGGTTTGCCATGGTGGTGGCGCTGCTGGCTGTTCATGGCTTTGCCGAGGTGTGGCAGGCTTTTTCGGTGGCGGGGTGGGGCATTTTACTGGCCAGTCTTGTTCATATTTTTCCGCTGATGATGTCGGCGTGGGCGTGGCAATATATCAACCTTGGCAAAAAACTGCCGCCTTTTTCGCTGATGGTGTATGTGCTGTGGCTGCGCGGCGCGGTGAACAATCTTTTGCCTGTGGCGCGCATCGGCGGCGAGATTGTGGCCGCGCGCGTGTTGGTGAAAAACGGCATGCGTCCCTCGTGGGCCATTGCCAGCGTGGTGGTTGATACCACGCTATCGGTGTTGACTGTTTTTATTTTTGATTTGCTGGGCATCGTCTCGCTGGGGTTTTATGCCACATCTGATGCGTTGACGCAGATTTTTATTGGCTCGCTGGTGGCGGTGCCCATTATTGCCATTATGTTTTATTTGCCCCGCATGGGTTTTTTCGGCCTGGTGGGCAAGTTGCTGAAACGCATGACACCCCACAGCTGGGGCGATGTGGCCACCAGCAGCAAACGCATCGATCGCGCCATCATGCAGCTGTATCGCCGTCGCGAGCGGTTGGTGTGGGGATCAATCATTTTGTTTGTCTCGTGGATTGTGGGCGCCCTGCATATTTTTGTGGCCGCCAAGGCATTGGGGATAGAACTGACATTTTTTGAAGCGGTGATTTTAGAAGCGCTGGTGCAGGCCGTATCCAGCGCGGCGTTTGCCATTCCGGGCGCTTTGGGCGCGCTTGAATTTGCCTATCTTTTTTTCGGCGGCCTTTTGGGCATTGCTGAGCCCCAGGCGCTGGCCCTTGCGCTGATGCGCCGCGTGCGCGATCTGATCATTTATCTGCCTGGCCTTGCCGCTTGGTCGTGGTCAGAGGGGCGCTGGTGGTGGCTGCGCCGGAAGAAGAAAGAAAAAAATTAAGCTCAAAGTTTATTCGGCAATGCGTGCACAAAAAAACTTACGCTCCTGCGGAGGCAGGGGCCCATCACTCATACGTTGCTTTTTTATGTTTCATGCGGGTGATGGGTGCCCGCTTTCGCAGGCACAGCAGTATTGTTTGTCGATGAAGTGAATGGGTTTTACCTTTAACCCGCGCGCATCAGCAAGCTGGCGTTGCCGCCCGCCGCTGTGGTGTTGGTGCTGATCAATTTTTCGGCCACAAAGCGGGTTAAATAAAGCGGCCCGCCGGCCTTTGGCCCCGTGCCCGAAAGGCCGTGCCCACCAAAAGGCTGGCTGCCCACTACGGCGCCAATCATGCTGCGGTTGATATAAATGTTGCCGGCGTGCACGGCATTTGCCGCCATGCGCGTGGTGGTGGCAATGCGGCTGTGAATGCCGAAGGTCAGCCCAAACCCCTTGGCGTTAATGGCGTCAATAACCTGCGGCAGCGCATGTTGAGCATAGCGCACCACGTGCACGATGGGGCCAAAAATTTCATCCCTCAGCCCATCAATGTGGGAAATTTCCCACAACTGAGGCGGCACAAAATTTCCTTCCTGCGGCGCGGGGCAGCGGTATATCAGCTTAGCCTCTTGCTGCAGGCGGGCGATGTGCTGATCAAGCCGCGCTTTGGCGGCCGTATCAATCACGGGGCCGATATCGGTGGCAAGATCATGCGCGGGGCCCAGGCGCAATTCGGCCATCGCGCCACTGAGGGTGGTAAGAATTTTATCGGCCGTGGTGTGGGGCAGGCACAGCAAACGCAGGGCCGAGCAGCGTTGTCCGGCCGAACGAAAACCGCTTTGCAGCACATCATCGACCACCTGTTCGGGCAGGGCCGAGGTATCGACCACCATGGCGTTGATGCCGCCCGTCTCGGCGATCAGCACCGGCAGCGGGCCGTTTTTTTGCGCCAGCTGTTGCGCAATGTTTTGCGCGGTGGCGCATGATCCTGTAAACACCACGCCCGCAATCTTGGGCAGGGCCACCAGCTGCTGCCCCACCTCGGCCCCGCCTGCGATGACCTGAAAAACATGGGCCGGAATACCCGCCTGCTGCGCCAAGGTGGCGGCATAGTGTGCGATGCGCGGCGTTTGCGGCGCGGGTTTGGCCAGCACCACATTGCCGCACACCAGCGCCGCCACCGCCTGACCCAGAAAAATGGCCAGCGGAAAATTCCACGGGCTGATGCACACAAACACGCCGCGCCCACAAACCTGCCACATATTGTCTTCGCCGGTGATACCGGGCATGGTGCGCGGCGTGAACAGGTCCTGCGCCTCGGCTGCATAGTAACGGCAAAAATCAACCGCCTCGCGCACATCGGCCACGGCATCGGGCCAAGTTTTGTGCGCTTCCATCATCAACAGATGCAACAGCGCAGGGGTGTGCGCTTCTAAGAGCGTGGCGAGGTTGTTGAGACATTCAGCCCGTTCGCCGATGCTGCGCTTATTCCATGCGGCGAATGATTCTTGCGCGCGCGCATAAGCCTCGGCCACGGGGGGCGAGGATGCGTGAGGCGGCCACGCAAGCGCCGATATTTTTTGTGTCATCGCCGCGACAACCATGGGGTTTGATAGATCAACCCCCGCCGAATTTTGTCGCGCCCCAAAAATGTGAGCGGGCAAAACAACCGCAGGATTGGAAAAGCTATTGTACTCGGCCAGTTCCGCGGCCGGATTCTTGATCAGATCCTCAAGCGGGAGTGAGGGATCATACAGGCGGTGCACAAAGCTGCTGTTGGCGCCATTCTCCAGCAGGCGTCGCACAAGATAGCCCAGCAGCACATCGTGCGCGCCCACAGGCGCATACACGCAGGTGGCGATGTTTTTTTGGTGCAACACGGCATCTATCTCCTCACCCATGCCGTGAAGGCGCTGAAATTCAAGCCGAGAATGATCGGGCGCCACGGCCAAAATGCTGGCAATGGTGCGCGCATTGTGGCTGCCAAAGACGGGTTTAATGTTGGGGCAGGCCAAAAGTTTTTTGGCGCACGCCATGTAGGAGACATCGGTGGTGGGCTTGCGCGTGTACACAGGAAACCCGGCCAACCCGCGTTCTTGCGCGCGCTTAATTTCGGTATCCCAATAGGCCCCTTTGATAAGGCGCACCAGCATGCGGCGGTTGAGCTGCTGCGAGAGTTCATTCACGGCATCGATGATCAGCGGCGCTGTTTTGCTATAGGCCTGCACGGCCAGCCCAAACCCTTCCCACGCGCCCAGGTTGGCCTGATGCAGGCATTGTTCCATCACCTGCAGCGATAATAATTGCCTGTCGGCTTCCTCGGCATCGACCACCATAAAAATGTTTTGCTGGGCCGCCGCCTCGGCCAGGGCCACCAGTTTTTCTGTCAGTTCGCGCTGCACACGATCGTGTTGAGAATATTCATAACGCGGATGCAGCGCCGACAGCTTCACCGAAATGCCCGACGGCGCGTGGTGTGGATGCGCGGCATTCGCCCTGCCCACGGCCTGAATGGCGTGCCGATAATCGGCAAAAAATTTTTCGGCGTCGGCGGCGGTGCGCGCCCCTTCGCCCAGCATATCATATGAAAAACGATGCTGCGCATGGCCCAGTTTTTTGCCGCGCCCCAGCGCCGCCTCAATCGTTTCGCCAAACACAAACTGGTCAGCCATCCACCCCATGGCGGCGCGCAGCGCCTGTCGCACCACGGGCGCGCCCAGTTTTTGCAGCAAACCATGCACCGCATCGCCAGGTTTTTGGGCGATTGGTGCCACCACCTGCCCCGTCATGGCCAGGGCCCAGCTGGCGGCGTTCATCAGCCAGTGCGGATCGTGCGCCATGTGTTCATCAAAATGCGTGCCCGATAATTTATCGGCAATCAGCGCTTCGGCGGTCGCGGCATCGGGGATGCGCAGCAGCGCCTCGGCCAGACACATGAGGGCGAGCCCCTCGGCGCTGGTCAGGCCAAACTGGTTCAGCATATCGGCCACACGCGGCACGGCGCGTTGTTGCGCGCGCCAACCCTCCACCCACGTGCGCGCGGTGGCGGTGGTTTGTTTTTCCTCGGCTGGTGAAAGGGCGGCGGCGTGCAAAAGCGGGGGCACCACCTCGGCCTCGGGCGCCAGATAAAGGGCCGAAAAACGCTGCGCGAAGGCAGATCCAAAAACGGGGTGGGGCATGATAAAATGTTAAGTGATTTGCCCGTTTTTCTGAAATATCGCACAGGGCGCAGCGCAACTGAAAGAAGGGTGGACAAGGGGCGGGCGATGGCCTAGAAAACCAGTTGGCCTTGGGCCAGTGTCGGGATGTAGCGCAGCCTGGTAGCGCATCAGTCTGGGGGACTGGGGGTCGTGGGTTCGAATCCCGCCATCCCGACCATTATGCATAAATTATCCATTAAAAATCGCCCCATTTATCTTCAGACATGATGCCGCCACGCATGGCACGGGGTGCCTGACATTTTTTCATCGTATGATGACAGCGCGCCCGTGCGACGTTCCCCCATGATCAACGCGCCTGTCTGCTGCCACACAACCATCGCGGCTGGATAGGGTTGGCGACGGGCGGGGGAATCTTGAAGGAGAGGAGAATGGCCAACAGCAAGGGCGCATATGATGCCTATGATGCGAGACAGCACATTTTTTTCCTCCCCCTTGTTGGCGGGGCGGGCAAAAGCTATACCCAGTGTATGGAACTGATTTGCCCATCCTGTCAGGCCCGTTACATGGTTAAGGATGACCTGTTTCAGGCAGGTCCGAAGGTGGTCAGGTGCCAAAAATGCAATCATCGCTGGCGTCAGGGGGCCGATGGCGTGGTGGATGATGGGTTGCCCAAAGCCGGGTCACCTGCCGCGTCCTCAGACGCCGCGGCCGCCCTTGCCACACCCTCGTCCATCGCGCCTTCTGCCGGTGCCCCTCATGGTGCCTCGGCCCCTTCCGCCCACGCGACCAATCAGCCGCATGGGGGCAACGCCCCGGCATCGACCCCCCCGCGCGAGGTGCACCCCGATCATGCCAACTGGTTTGAACGGCATGATTTTCATATGCCGCGTTTGGCCGCCGTGCGCGATTTTCTGCACATGCATTATCCACACCTCGATTGGCATAAAATTGTTTATAACATCACGCATCCGGTGGGGCTGAAGCAGGCGCTGCGCGCCAGCTGGGTGATGGTGGGTGTGCTGGTTGTGTCTATTCTTGTGGTGGCGCTGATGCAGCGGGTCGATATTTCGCAGCGGTTTCCGTTCATGGCGGGGGCGTATCGTGCGGTGGGCTTGTCGCTGGGAAAGCCAGGCCACCGCCTGCTGGTCGAGGATGTGATGAGCGAGCAGCGCGCCGATGCCGGGCAGATTTTTATCGATATCTCAGGCCAAATTGTTAATCAGGCCAGCTATGCCCAGCCGGTGGGGCATTTAACGGTGCAGGCCTTTGGGGCCGATGATACAAAACTGGCCGAATGG
>RFNS01000102.1 GCA_009927055.1 Alphaproteobacteria bacterium
GCCGTAACGGTTGATTTTTTTTATCAGCCGCCCGACAAACCCCCAGCCCGCGCGCGCGGCCTTGCTGAAACAGGGCAGGATGATTTATCGCCCCCGCCCCCCAACCTCGATGATCTTTTGCAGCGCAAGGATGTGGTTGATTTGATCAGGTCTTATGAAAAAATCACCGACCCCAAACAGCGCAAACAGCTGCTGGCGCTGGTGAAGACGATGCAAGATGGTGGCTCTTAATGGCCCTTAAGGCCCTTACTATTGTGTTTGCACTCACTTAATGATGACCGGCGGCCTCAAACTTCGCCAGTTCTACTTTGGCGCGGAGGTCGATTTCATCCAGCACGCCTGCCAGGCGCACATCAGTAATCTGGGGGCGGTGTTGCTGCAAGCTTTGCGACAGAGCCAGCAGGCGGCCTTTGGTCACCTGGCCGTAAAGCATTTCCAACCTTAAATCATCCAGCATTTTTAATATATCCTCGGCGCGGGCCTTCCCGCGAGAGGCACGGGCCAGCGCATCATCCACTTCTTGTGCGCCAATCACAAAACTGGTGGCCGACAGGGGTTGGGTGGCGGTGGTGCCCGATAATTCATCAGGGCCCTGCGTGCCCTCAAGATGCTGCGCGAAATGGCTGCCGCCTGTGGCGCCCGCTTTGGCCACGCGCTTCACCTCGCGCGCCTGGGCCAGCCTGCCGATGCCAAAAATCTGATCAATCACGGGTTGTGTCTCCAGCCTTCAATCTAGGCCCTGAAAGATAAGAAAGGTTAAATGGATTGGCAGGGTGGTGATGACAGGGACGTAAGGCATTTTTTTCCTGAACGCGATCGACAGATAAAAAATAATTCAAATAATACAACGAATTAGACTGGCACGCCTTTCGCATGGGTGGCGCTTGAGGACAAGACCATCCCATGCGGCAGAACATGACACACCTATACTTCCCTCCCACACTGAGCAGGTTTGTACGCGGCTCTGTGTGCTCCCTCCTTCTTGCGTCTTTGCTGGCGGGATGTCTTGTCTTCCTCTCTTTCACCGCGCATGCGCAGACGCGCATTAAAGATATCGCCGACATTGAAGGCGTGCGCGATAACATGCTGGTGGGTTATGGCCTTGTGGTGGGCTTGAACGGCACGGGCGATAATATGGCCAGCAGCCCTTTTACCCAGAAAAGCTTGGTGGGCATGCTGGAGCGTTTGGGGGTCAACACCCGCGGCGATGATTTGAAAACCAAAAATGTGGCGGCCGTCATGGTCACCGCCACGCTGCCCGCTTTTTCATCACAGGGCGGCAAGCTGGATGTGACAGTCTCAACGCTGGGCGATGCGAAAAGTCTGCTGGGCGGCACATTGCTGGTGACCCCATTGCTGGGGGCCGATGGCGAGGTTTATGCGGTGGCCCAGGGGCCGCTGGCGGTGGGAGGCTTTAGCGCCGAAGGCGAAGGGCAAACGGTTTCCAAGGGCGTGCCCACATCGGGCCGCATTTCAAACGGCGCGATTGTCGAGCGCGTGATCGATTTTCGTTTGGCCGATATGCCCGACATGAAATTTATTTTGAAAAACCCCGATTTTACCACAGCGCAGCGCATGGCCGCCGCCATCAATAAAAAACTGGGGGCCGATGTGGCCGATGCGCTGGATAATGCCAGCGTGCGCTTTGTGGTGCCCGCCAACCGCAGGGGCGATGTTGTGTCGCTGCTGACCGATATTGAACAAATTGCCGTGGTCCCCGATCAGATTGCCAAGGTGGTGGTCGATGAACAATCGGGTGTGATTGTGATGGGCGAAAATGTGCGCATCAGCACCGTGGCCATTGCCCAGGGCAACCTGACCATTCGTGTGACTGAAACACCGCAAGTGTCGCAACCTTCTCCCTTCAGCGAGGGCGGCAATACTGAAATTGTGGAACGCACCCAGGTGGATGCCACCGAAGATGGTGGAAAAATGGCGGTGCTCAGCCAGGGTGTGTCGCTGCAAGATTTGGTGCAAAGCCTGAATGCGCTGGGGGTCAGCCCGCGCGACATGATTACGATTTTACAATCCATCAAGGCGGCGGGCGCGCTGCAAGCCGATTTGGAGATTATCTGATGGATAACCTGAACGCCATCGCGTCTGTTGTCAGGCCTCAGGCTGCTGAAGCTTATATGGCGCTGTCTAAAAAATCGGGCGCGAGCGTTGATGCGACCGCGAAAGATTTTGAAGCCATGGTCGCGTCGCAGCTTTTTTCACCCATGCTGAACACGATGGAGGTTGATCCGGTGTTTGGCGGCGGTGAAGGAGAAGAATCTTTCCGCGTGTTTTTGGTGCAGGAATATGGGCGCATCGCGGCCGAAACCGGATCGCTGAACATCGCCCCGCACATGAAAGATATGATGCTGCGCATGCAACATGAAGGAGAACAATCATGACCCGCCCCGACCCCATTCTTGTTCAACAAGCCGTTGGTGTGATGCAAGAGTTGATCGATCTTCTTGAACGCGAGCCAAGCCTGTTGATCCCCGCCCAGCAAATGGCGCATCAGCAGCTGGTCACGCGCAAACACCATTTAATGAACGATTATGATCGCCACCTGCGCGATATGAAAACCATGCAGGCCGAATTGAAATTACTGCCCGAACATGTGCGGCAGGAATGGGGGGCATGGCAAAAAAAGCTGATGGACGCCGTGAGAAAAAATGAGATTGCCCTGCGCGCCGCCATGAAGGGAACCAAAGAATTGATCCAGCGTATGGTGTTCACCATTCGCAGCGAGACAGAAGAAACGCAGGGGTATAACAGCCGTCAGCAGCAGTTATCCGGAGAGGCGTACCGCAAGACCAGTGGTCCTGTGGTGGTCAATCGTCAGGTCTAGGAGAAAGCCATGTCAGAAGTCGCCCCCGCAACAGCCGAACAGACAGGCAAAAAACTGTCTCTTGCCAGCAAGAGCAAACACACCGGCCAAGGTTTTGGTCACGGCGGATTTGCCGAACTGCTGAGCGCCACCACCATGCCGCTTGGCGACGACAAACCGCTTGAGGCCAAGAAAACAAAAAAAATCGATGACGGGGTTGATGATGCGGCATGCGAAAAAACATGTGATCATGGCAAAAAAGATAAGCACGACGAACCGCGCAGCCTTAAAAAAATAGATACCAGCGTGATGGCGATGGATGGGGTTGATGAAAACATAGCCGCCGAGGGTGCGCATGATGCCATCGTGCTTGATGTTGAGGCGGTGGAGGAGGCAACAGCCCATCTGGAAAAAATGGTGGCCGAGCTGGACCCCGACGACGCTGAATTTTTGGCCCATCATCTTTCTCTGGCCGCCGCAACCGACCCCTTAAAGAAAGAGACGCTGTCTGCTGATATGAAAGTGGCCGATCTTTCTGGCACGCTGAAACCTGCCGCCGATATAACACCCGTTCAATCGCCCGATGTTGATGCCGAGGCCGATGGCCTGCCCCTGGTGGTGCCCGTGGGTGGCAAAGAAATATCCGACAAGGCTGAGACAAGAAAAAACGATCTGGCCGCGCCCGCTGCCCCAAGCCTCGTCGTGGGCGGCATGAGCAAGGAAACCGAAAATAAACCATTAGACGCCCATACCCATAAGAACAAAGGGGAGAAAATGGGACAAGCGCTGACGAAAAACTTTGCCGATGAGCCCCGCGCCGCACTGGAACATGCGAGTGGCGAGCTGACGCGCACCGAGTTGCGCCTGGAACGCACGAAAGCCGAGATGGCCGCCCCTGTGCCCGTCGAACAATCGCCCCACAAAAATAACATTCAGCCACTGCCCAATCATTTTACTTCCATGTGGTATGGCGGTGTTGGCGCACAAAACGCCCAATCATCAAACCAGGCCTCACCCCGCGCGGCGGCCACGGTGACATCGATCAGCGCTTATCAGGCCAGCGAAGGATTACGCACGCTGACCCATCTGGGGCAAAGTATTTCGAAAATGAAAATGCCCGATGCGCCGCCGAAACCAGTGCCTGAGCAATTCGCCTCGCTTCTGGTGCGTAAAATGAAAGAGGGTGTGAACCAGTTCACGCTTCAACTGCGCCCCGACGAACTGGGCAAGGTGGAAGTGAAACTGACCTTTGATAAAGGGCATGTAGAAGCCAAGGTGTTGGTCGATCAGGCCGCCACGCTGGATTTGCTGAAAGCCGACACGAAACATCTTGAACGTATTTTGAACGCGCAATCGGCCGATGGTGGCACATTATCCTTCCAGCTGCGCGGCGAGGATCAGCAGGCGCAGGGGCGCGAAGCCTTTGGCCAGAAGGCCGAAACCGCCGATGATGACGCACAAACAAGCGATGACACGGTGATGGAGGAAATCGACATCCCCATCATCGAAGCGCACCGCGTAAACCTGAGAGTGTAGGAGCGACCATGAGCACTGTCTCCCCCGTCAGTAATCAGCAGGTGCTTGATAACTATCTTGCCCAGCAGGCATCGCTGCAACCCAAGAAAGAGACAGAATCGACCAGCGATCTTGGCCAGCTGCTGAATGATCAGAGCACGTTTTTGAAATTGCTGACCACGCAGATGCAAAACCAAGACCCGCTGGCGCCAACCGATCCGAACGAATATACCAAGCAGCTGACCGAATTTGCGGCCGTCGAGCAGGCCATTAAACACAACGATAAGCTGGATCAGCTGATCGCCTTGCAGGGCTCAAGCGGCCTGAACAATTATATTGGCTATCTCGATCGCTTTGCCGAAATTTCCAGCACCGGTGCGTTGCCGTTGCAGGGCGGTGCCGCCCAGGTTGGCTATAAACTGACCGATGTGGCCGGCGAGGTGGATGTGATTGTGAAAAACGCCAGCGGCACCGAAGTGGCGCGTTTAGATGGCCCCACCAGCGTGGGCAACCATTTTGTGACATGGAATGGCAAGACAAGCGATGGCACGCAGCTGCCCGATGATTTGTATAAGTTTGAAATTGTGGCCAAAAAATCGGATGGCACGAACCTCGCCCCCTCCAACACCACGGTGATTGGCAAAATTTCCACCGTGGCCACAGGGCCCGATGGCGTGCTGCTCTCGCTGGGCAGTATGGTGATTGGGGATGATGAAATCCTCTCGGTCACCACCGAACGCCCGAAGACGTGATGGTTCTTGCCTAAAAAAAATCTCCCCGCCACAATGCGGGCATGACCAATCATACGAACGATGACACCCCCAAAGCCCACGCCCTGTGGGGCGGGCGCTATGCCGAGGGGCCAGCCGCCATCATGCGCGATATGAACGCCAGCATTGGGGTCGATCAGCGTTTGGCGGCTGATGATATTCAGGCCTCGCGCGCGCATGCCACCATGCTGGCGAGCCAAAAAATTATTTCAGCCGAGGATGCCAGAAAAATCGATGACGGGCTGGCGCAGATTGATGCCGAGATTAAAAGTGGGAAATTTCCCATGTCTGTTGCCCTTGAAGATATTCATATGAACATCGAAGCGCGGCTGACCGAGCGTGTGGGCGAGGCGGGCCGGCGTCTGCACACTGCGCGCAGCCGAAACGATCAGGTCGCGACAGATTTTAAGTTATGGGTGCGCCGCGCGTGCGATGACGCGATGGCGGCGATTGTTGATCTGCAAAAAACACTGCTGCAGCAGGCCGCGTTGCACACCGAAACCATCATGCCGTCTTTCACCCATTGGCAGCCCGCGCAGCCGGTATCGTTCGCCTTTCATTTGCTGGCTTATGTCGATATGCTGGGGCGAGATGTCAGCCGTTTTTGTGATGCGCGCAGGCGGATGAACGAATGCCCGCTGGGTTCGGGGGCTGTGGCGGGCACCAGTTTTCCCATCGATCGCGCGCAGGTGGCCCAACAATTGGGTTTTGATCGCCCCACCGCCAATGCGATGGATTCTGTTTCTGATCGCGATTTCGCCATCGATTATGTGGCGGCCGCCGCCACGTTGATGCTGCACCTTTCACGCCTGGCCGAAGAAATTATTTTATGGTCAACGCCGGCCTTTGGTTTTATTCAGCTGCCCGAGGCGCTGACCACCGGCAGCTCGATGATGCCGCAAAAGCGCAACCCCGATGCGGCCGAACTGGTGCGCGGCAAAACATCGCGCGTCACAGGCAACCTGATGTCGCTTGTGATGCTGATGAAGGCGCTGCCGCTGGCCTATAATAAAGATTTGCAGGAAGATAAACCGCCGGTGTTTGATACCTATGATCAACTGGCGCTCTCGCTGTCGGCCATGACCGCGATGGTGGGCGCGTGGACAGTGAATGCCCCCCGCATGGCCGACATGGCCGAGGCCGGATACACC
This sequence comes from Alphaproteobacteria bacterium, assembly GCA_009927055.1. Classification (GTDB taxonomy): domain Bacteria; phylum Pseudomonadota; class Alphaproteobacteria; order UBA9219; family RFNS01; genus RFNS01. Next base: position 6,255 of record RFNS01000102.1, read on the forward strand.
ACAGCGACCGAACTGGCCGACTGGCTGGTGCAAGAGCTGGCTATTCCGTTTCGTGATGCGCACCATATGACAGGGCAGGTTGTTCGCCTGGCGGAAGAAAAAAACGTGCGACTCTCTCAGCTATCGCTGGAGGATTTGCAGCGCATCGTGCCGCGCATCCATGCCGGTGTTTTTCATGTGCTCTCGGCCAACGCTGCCATGCAGCGCCGTCGTTCCTTTGGCGGCACAGCACCCGATGTGGTGCGCCAAGCCATTGCCGAAGCACACAAGAGGTTATCATGAAAACCTTTGCCCTGCTGGCCATCATGCTGCTGGTTTTTGGCCTGTCGGCCTGCGGCAAAAAACCGGCCTGGGTTGACCCTCCCCCCGGCAGCCCCAAAGAGTTGCCCAGCTATCCCGCACCCACCACGGCGGCAGAATGACTAAAGGGTTTCTGCTCCATTAATCATTTGGCAAGGGGGCGGGTCTAGACTAGTTTGATTGCGGCGCAACATGGGCAAATTCACTCGTTACACTCAATTCATCTGCCAAAGATTTTTTCTTCTGGCGCTGGCTCTCTTGCCTGTGGCAGGGGCGTTGATGCTTTATGTGGAAGGCAATGGCGAGCGCGCATACTGGCAGATGTGGCAAATGGCCAGCCGCGTTTTTGTGCCCGAAGGAAAATTATCGCTCATCATCACGCCGCCTGATTATACCAATCTGCCTGTGCTCACGCTGGCCGACCCCACCAAAGACTTGCCGCAGGGAATTAAGGTTCATCTCTCTGCCGGCAGCACGCTGGCCATTGTAACCAATGGCGAAGGCCCCTATCGGCTGTATGTGAATAACGATTGGCTGGATTTGCCAGAAGCCACCGCCGCGCTGACAACCGCCTATCAACAGGGCGCGCATCTGGCCGTGCGGCGTGGGCCGTGGCTGGTGGGTTATTGGCCCGTGGTCGAAATGGCCGATAAGCCGCCCAAAGTGACCATTAAAAACACGCCTGAGGCGTTAAGCCCCGATCAGGTCAAAATTTTGGCCGATGTGTCAGATGATTTTGGCTTGAAGGAGTTACAGCTGAAAGTTTATGTGCAAGATCAGAAAGAGGCGGTAGAGACCGTGCGCCTGCAACTGCCATCGGATGGGCAATCGGCCACCGAAATTGTGACCGATCTGGGCGATCATCCGCTGGCGGGGCAGAAAGTCAGTTTGCGCCTGCGCGCGCTGGATAATATGGGGCAGGAATCGGTGACCGAGGCCGTGGACGTGCTGATGCCCGATAGGCAGTTTACACAACCGCTGGCCAGCAAAATTTCTGAAATCAGGCAGTTGTTGTTGGGCCCCACGCCCAATCGTGAAACCGCGGCCGGAGAAATGCTGCAGCTGGCCACCAATCCTCAGCTTTATGGCGGCGATGAAGTGATGCTGCTGGCCTTGCGCAGCGGCGCTGTGCGCCTGATTCTGAACCCTGATCATGCCAGTTTGCAGGCGGTCAGCCGCCTGTTGTGGCAAATGGCCATGCACGCCGAGCAAGGCCGACGCACCCGTGCCGCCTGGCGCGGAGAGTAGTTTAGAAGTTATCCAAAAAGGCGTGACGCCGGTGAGGGTGCCAACGGCGTTCACCTTTCATGAAGCTTCCAACCTCCACTTCCCATTTTGGCGATGGTCCGTTAAGCAACAGCATGCTCAAAAACATTCTTGAAAAATTTCTGGCGCTAGAAGCCAAAAGCGCGCTGGTGCTTCTGGCCGCCGCCGCGGCCGCCATGGTGTGGGCCAACAGCCCGTGGGCCGAGACCTATGACAATCTTTTGCATATGGCGGTGCCGCTGGGTTTCAAAACCTTCTCGCTGCACCATCTGATCAACGATATTCTGATGGCCATTTTTTTTCTGCTGGTGGGTTTAGAAATCAAGCGCGAGCTGCTGGAAGGTGAATTGAACAGCTGGAAAAAAGCATCGCTGCCGTTGTTTGGGGCGGTGGGGGGCATGGTGGTGCCCGCCGCCATTTTTGTGGCCTTCAACATGCACGATGCCGCCATGCTGCGCGGCTGGGCCGTGCCCGCCGCCACCGATATTGCCTTTGCTGTGGGGGTGTTGATGCTGGTCGCGCGCGGCATGCCCATGGCGCTGAAGGTTTTTTTGCTGGCGCTGGCCATTATGGATGATTTAGGCGCTGTCATCATCATTGCTTTTTTTTACAGCGATGCCATCAGCCTGCCCATGCTGGGGCTGGCGGCGGGCGTTGTGCTGCTGCTGTTTTTACTGAACGAGATGAACATCAGGCGCCTGCGATATTACATGCTGGCCGCACCTTTGCTGTGGTGGGCGGTTTATGAAAGCGGGCTGCACGCCACGTTGGCGGGCATCATGCTGGCGCTGGTCATCCCCTTGCGTCTTGATGATCAGCACGACAGCCCGCTGCTTCGGCTTGAGCATAACCTGCACCCGTGGGTGAATTATATCATCATGCCCGTTTTTGCGCTGGCCAACGCCGGTGTGGTGATGGGGGAAATTTCCCACAACCACCTGCTGGGCACGGTGTTGTGGGGGGCGGCCCTTGGTCTTGCGGTGGGCAAGCCTGTGGGCATTGTGGCGTTCAGCTGGCTGGCATGCCGCCTCGGCTGGTCAGAGCTGCCCAAAGCCCTTCGCTGGCCCCACATGGTGGGCGCGGGCATGATGGCGGGCATTGGGTTTACTATGGCGCTGTTTATTGCGGGCCTTGCCTATGCCGGACACCCCCTTCTGCTGGATGAGGCCAAGCTGGGCATTATGCTGGGGTCGGCCATCTCGGCCATGCTGGGGGCTTGGTGGCTGAAAAAGCTGTCCACAAAGGTTATATGATGTTGATGGTCACGCTTGATCAAAGATTGACGCAATCTTAATCTTTGTGGCTTAGGGTGAGGACATGAGAGTTATTCTGCTTGCTTGCGCTTGCGCACTGATGGTTATTGGTTCTGCTGGTTCTGCACACGCCCAAAACTTTCAATTCTGGCCACCGCAAAATTTTGAAGGACCGCGCGCCGGATTACCCAAATGCCA
>RFNS01000315.1 GCA_009927055.1 Alphaproteobacteria bacterium
AAGATTTTGAAATGCAGTATCTGTATGCCGAAGGCGACCAGCTGACCTTTATGAACCAAGAAAATTTTGAGCAGATTACGGTGCCGCGCGAGATTGTGGGCGATGCCGCCATTTTTCTGCAAGATAACATGATCTGCACTATTCAGATGCATGAAACCACGCCGCTGACCGTGACGCTGCCCAAATCGGTGGTGCTGGACATTGTGGAAGCCGACCCGGTGGTGAAGGGGCAAACGGCATCATCGTCATACAAACCGGCCAAACTTTCTAATGGCGCGCGCGTGATGGTGCCGCCGCATATTGGTCAGGGTGACAGGGTGGTGGTGAACACCGAAGATGGCAGCTATATCGAACGCGCGAAAGATTAGGACATGGCCATTCACAACAATCCACGTTCTCCGCTTGTCAACGTCATGGCGCGCGCGGCCGAAAAAGCGGCCAAAGGCCTGCTGCGCGATTTTGGCGAGGTGGAGCATTTGCAGGTGAGCCGCAAAGGCCCTTCTGATTTTGTCTCGACCGCCGATGTGAACGCGCAAAAAATTATTTACGAAGAATTGCAAAAAGCGCGGCCAGAGTTTGGTTTTTTGATGGAAGAAAAAGGGTTTGATAAACCTGGCGAATGGCGCTGGATTGTGGACCCTCTGGATGGCACCACCAATTTTTTGCACGGCGTGCCTTTGTGGAGCATCACCATCGCGGCCGAGCATAACGGCCAGGTGATTGCGGGCATTGTGTTTGAACCCATTCGTAACGAAATGTTCTGGGCCGAGCGTGGTACGGGCGCCTTCAGCAATCGTCAGCGTCTGCGCGTGTCGGGCCGTACTGATTTGGCCGATTGTTTGGCCACCACTGGGTTTCCGTTCAAGGGCAGCCGGAAGGATGCCACATTTTTTACGCAGCTTGAAAATGTGGCGTTTAACATAGCAGGCATTCGCCGCACGGGTTCGGCCGCGCTCGATTTGGCCTACACCGCCGCTGGCCGTTTTGATGCGTACTGGGAATTTGGCCTGCACCCGTGGGATTGCGCGGCGGGCAGTTTGCTTGTGTCAGAGGCGGGTGGGCGTGTCAGCCCCTTGCATGTGGGAGAAATCCCCCACACCTCTGGTGCGCTGATTGCCACCAACCCCCACATTCATGATGCGTTTGTGGCCATGGTGCGCAAGCAAAAAGAAGCGGCGTGATTACAAAATAAACTTCGATAAATCTTGGTTGGCGGCGAGGGATGAGAGTTGTTGTGTCACCATCGTGGCATCGACGTTCAGGGTGGCAGGTGCCGTTGTGCCGGCGGTAAAGCTGATATCTTCCAACAGTTTTTCCAACACCGTGTGCAAGCGGCGCGCGCCAATATTTTCAACCGTCTCGTTCAACTGGGCCGCCAGCGTGGCCAGCTCGGCAATCGCATCGGTGCTAAAATTCAGCACCACGCCATCGGTGGCCAACAACGCCTGATATTGTTTGATCAAACTGGCTTGAGGCTCGGTCAAAATACGCTCAAAGTCGGCGCGGGTCAGCGCCTTCAGCTCAACCCGAATGGGCAGGCGGCCCTGCAGTTCGGGCAAAAGATCAGATGGTTTGGCCAAATGAAACGCGCCAGACGCGATAAACAAAATATGATCGGTGCGCACCATGCCGTGCTTGGTCGATACCTGCGTGCCTTCAATCAGGGGCAGTAAATCGCGCTGCACGCCTTCGCGGCTCACATCGCCGCCGCCTTTCCAGTTCTCGCTGCGGCTGGCGATTTTATCAATCTCATCCAGAAACACGATGCCGTTTTGCTCGGTCAGCTCAATCGCCTGCTGCACAACACTGTCGGGGTCCAGCAGCTTGTCGCTTTCCTCATCGTGCAAAACTTTTCGGGCCTCGGTCAGCGGAAGTTTGCGGCGCTTGGTGCGCGGCCCCATGGCTTTGCCCAGCATATCGCCAATGTTGATCATACCCATTTGGGCACCGGGCATGCCCGGCACATCGAACATGGGCATGGCGGGGTTGTTATCGGCAACCTCAATTTCCACATCACGCGTGTCCAGCTCGCCGTTCTTCAGCATGACGCGGAATTTTTGGCGTGTTTCAGGTGTGGCGGTTTCACCCACCAGCGCATCCAGCAATTTTTCTTCGGCCGCTTCGGCGGCTTTGGCGGCCACCTGTTCGCGCATCTGCTCACGCGTCAGTTTAATGCCGACTTCCAGAAGATCGCGAATAATTTGTTCCACATCGCGGCCCACATAGCCGACTTCGGTAAATTTTGTGGCCTCCACTTTGATAAACGGGGCGCGCGCCAGCTTGGCCAGACGCCGCGCAATTTCGGTTTTTCCCACACCCGTGGGGCCGATCATGAGGATGTTTTTGGGCAGCACTTCGTCGCGCAACTCATCGCTCAGCTGCTGGCGGCGCCAGCGATTGCGCAGCGCAATGGCCACGGCTTTTTTGGCATCGTGCTGGCCCACAATGTGCTTATCAAGCTCGGCCACAATTTGGGGCGGGGTGAGGGTGTGTGTCATGGCGTTGGGCTTAGGGCGTGTGGGTTATGAGAGGGAGATTTTTTCCAAGGTCACATTGTGGTTGGTGAACACACAAATATCGGCCGCAATGGCCAGTGATTTTCGGGCAATCTGCTCGGCGTCCATGTCGGCGCGGTCATGCAGGGCGCGCGCGGCGGCCAGGGCATAGGCGCCGCCTGATCCGATACCGATCAAACCATCCTCAGGCTCCAGCACATCACCCGTGCCCGACAGCAGCAGCGATGTTTGGGCGTCAGCCACGGCCATCAGCGCCTCCAGCCGGCGCAAATAACGATCGGTGCGCCAATCTTTGGCCAGCTCAACGCAGGCGCGCAGCAGTTGGCCCGGATGTTTTTCCAGTTTGGCTTCCAAACGCTCGAACAAGGTAAAGGCATCGGCGGTGGCGCCGGCAAAACCCGCAATCACTTCCTTGTCTGAGAGGCCGCTTTTAAGACGGCGCACCTTGCGGGCCGAGGCCTTGATGACCGTATTGCCAAAACTGACCTGACCATCGCCCGCAATCACAACATGGTTGCCTTTGCGCACGCACATAATGGTGGTGCCATGCCACAGGGGGGGTGTTTCTGTCATTGATGAGATATAGAAACCCCCAGGCCGTTTGCCAAGTGAGTTGACTAGCCCTATGGGCTATGTTTAAGGACGTACTCAAAATGGAGTGACAAATGACACAAATTTCATACGATTATTTTATAGCCTTGCCCATGTCCGGCATATCCGATGATTTTCGTCAGCAATTAAAAACACAGTTAGAGGCCATTCAGGGTTTGTTGGCGTCTTGTGGAAAAACGCTTTATTGCGCCGAGTTAACGCTGAAAACTCCGGGGCAGTTTGATACGCCTTTGGATTCTTACAGAATGGATATAGACGCGCTGAAGGTGGCAAAGAACTTTTTGCTTATTTGGCCTCACGCCACCCCTTCGGGGGCTTTGATCGAGTTGGGCATGGCCATTGAGAAAGGCATGCCCATCACTGTTCTGCAGGCCGAGGGTGTTCACCTGCCGTGGATGTGCAGGGCGTGGGGCACGCTGGAAGACCAAGGACAATTTTTAATTAGAAATTATGGGGCTCTGGGTGATATTCTGCGCCTGGTATCTGAGGATGTTCTGCCAAAAGAAGCTCAGCGCTTAGAAGCAGCCGTGCGCCGATTTTCAGGCGCAGCAAGTGATGGACCAAGCCCGAATTCTCCTGTTGGTTGTCAACCGGGTGCTCAACAAGGGGCGCCCCCACCCCAGCCAAGGCTGTATTAGTACTGACTTCCTACGCGCAGTGAGATGAGGTGGCGGTCGAATTCGGCCGTTTGCACGTCTGATTGGCGCCAGGCGAAGTTATACTCAAAATCGCTATAGAAGTTGCGGTTGAAGAAGTAACGCGTGCCAACACCCATGCGATAATTATCATCCACACGGTCGGGCCCGCCTTCAAAGTCGTTGCGGGTCACATCCATATTCGCTTCAAGAAGCAGGTTACGGCGCAACTCGCGCGTCAGGGTCAGCGCACCACCGGTGGCCATGGCGGCGTGATAGCCGGCCAGCGTTGTTTCTTCAATGCTGCGATCAACCTCGGCTTCCAGTGATGTCACGCCCGTAATATTCCACAACACCGAGCCGCCAAAGTGTGCGCCCGCGCTTTCTTTGCCGCGCAGGAAGTTTTTATAGGTCTGGTTCATGTGGCCCAAGAAAACTTCGCCGGTGATGATGCCGCCCGAAAATTCAAACCCCGTGCCGCCCACAATGTCATAGCCGCTGCTGTCGCGCGTGCCAAAATTATCATAGTTGCGCCAGTTATAGTTGGCGCGGAGAAAGGGGCGCCAGAAGCGCTGCAATTCATACCCCACTTCGCCCAGCACGCGATATTGGTTGCGATCGCGAAAATCTTGGCTGGTGCGCACGCCCGCATTGTTGCGGATGCCATCATAGTCATAACGCTTCAAATCCAGCTGTGTTTCAAAATCAAACATGCCTTGACGATGGTTGGCGCGGCCAAAAAAGCCCATGGTGTTATAGGTGGCCGCCTCAGCCGATAAGGCCGAATTGGGGCTGGTGCGCTGTTCGGTCAGGCGCTGAAAATCGCCGCCATAGGTCATGAAGGTGCCGCGCTGAACATCGTACCGTCCGCGCATCAGCATCACGCCATCTGAAAAATCTTCGGTACTGCGATCGGTATACATGCCAATATCGCCCTGCGCCGCAAAGCTGATGGCATGGCGCGACCAGTTAGAGAACAACGAAACAGCCGGGCGAATTTGCCACAGCACATCCATGGCGTTGGTGTTGTTTTCGGCGAACACGTTGCTATCAAAGGTGCCGCCCAATTCAACCGAGGGGTAAAACTGAAAACTGCCCAGACGGAAGCCCAGGGGATCATACTCAGGGCGCGGGCGGTTGGCGACTGACACGCCAGCCTCGGCAATGCGCGCGGTGTTGTAAAGCTCAACCGGATTGCGCACGTTCACATAGCCATCCAGCTCCTGCCGGCCGCCAAAAATACCCTGTTGATAATAAGGGGTTTTGGCTTCGGCAGCGGTGCTGACCAGAAGGACGGCAAAAAGAACAAAAAACACGCGTGTCATGGTGAAAACCTCGGAGCAATACCTGTGGACAATTTGGGGTAAAAATAGGCTTAAGGATACGCTTTCACAAGCGAAACTATTGGTTAACGGCACGGTCTTGCAACAGACTGCGGCAAATCCATCACATTTATAGGGGTTTGTAGGGGTTTTTCAGGCGCAGAGGGTTTTGAGGAGGAGGGGCAGCGGTGATGGGCGGTGGCGGTGGTGATCTGCCGGGCCTTGATCGGACCTGATATTCCACGTCGATTTGTCCACGCCACGCGCAAGCCTTGCGCTATCCTTACAACACCCTATGAGGCCATTTTGGCCACTTCGGCGGCAAAGTCGGCCTGTTCTTTTTCAATACCTTCGCCAAGGTTGTAACGCACAAACGCTTTCAGCGTGATGGGCGCGCCCACATCTTTCGCGGCATCGGCCACTACGGCAGAAATTTTGCGTTTGTCATCCATCACAAAGGCTTGCTCGTTCAGCACCACTTCTTCGTAAAATTTGCGCAGGCGACCCTCCACCATTTTCTCAATCGCCTGGGCGGGCTTGCCGCTGGCCAGGGCCTGTTCGGTCAGCACGTTTTTCTCGCGCTCAACCGCTTCGGGGGGCACATCGGCAATGTTGAGATAGTCGGGCTTGGCCGCCGCAATATGCATGGCGATTTGTTTGCCAAGCGCCAGCAGTGCCGCAGCATCGCCCGCACTTTCCAACGCCACCAGCACGGCAATGCGGCCCACATTGGGGGCCACCGCCGTGTGCACATAGGTGGCCACAACCCCTTGCGCCACCGAGAGTTTAGCCATGCGGCGCATGGTCATGTTTTCGCCAATGGTGGCGACAAGCTGTGTCAGTTCATCGGCCACGTTGCGGGCCGAGCCAGGATAAGGCATGGCCTGCAGGGCTTCCAGCGTCTCGGCCGCAATGGCCAGCTTGGCGGCCTGCAGCACAAAACTTTGGAACTGTTCGTTACGGCCCACAAAATCGGTTTCGGCGTTCACTTCCAGCGCCACCGCACGTGTGCCCTCGGCCGCAATGGCCACCAGACCTTCGGCGGCCACACGACCCGCCTTTTTGGCGGCGGCCGAGAGGCCTTTTTTGCGCAGCCAATCAATGGCGGCTTCCAGATCGCCCGCCACTTCGGCCAGCGCCTTTTTGCAATCCATCATGCCTGCGCCTGTTTTGTCGCGCAGATCTTTCACCAGTTGGGCGGTAATGTCGGCCATAGGTTTCTCCATAAAATGTTGGGGGTGTTAAGCGTTCACCGCTTCTTTCAGGGGTTCAATCTGGCCTTTTTTGGCCATGCTTGGCACCTCGGCGGCTTCGCCGGCATCAGGGGTTGATGTCAAGGCTTCGGCCTCAATACCATCCAGCACTGCATCGCTGGCCAGCTGGCAATAAATTTCAATGGCGCGCAGCGCGTCATCATTGCCAGGAACAGGGTGCGTAATCAGGCTGGGGTCGCTGTTACTATCGACAATGCCGACCACAGGAATACCCAGCACGTGCGCTTCTTGCACGGCGATGTCTTCCTTGTTCGTATCCAGCACAAAAATAATATCGGGCAGGCCCCCCATTTCTTTGATGCCGCCCAGTGTTTTTTCCAGCTTGTCACGCTCGCGCGATAAATCGAGCGTTTCTTTTTTGGTCAACTTGTGGGCTTCAGTTTCCAGGCGCGTGTTCAAATCGCGCAGGCGCTTAATGCTTTGCGACACAGTTTTCCAGTTGGTCAACATGCCGCCCAGCCAGCGATGGTTGACATAATATTGTCCGCAGCGTTTGGCGGCATCGGCCATCAAATCTTGCGCCTGGCGCTTGGTGGCCACAAACAGCACACGACCGCCACTGGCGGCGGTATCGCGCAGGGCCTGCAGCGCGCGCTGCAGCATGGGCACGGTCTGCTCAAGATCGATAATGTGAACGCCATTGCGAACGCCATAGAGATACTGCTGCATCTTGGGGTTCCAGCGGCGGGTGTTGTGGCCAAAGTGCACGCCAGCCTCAAACAGTTGGCGCAGGGTAAAGATGGGCATGGTCATGCCGGGCTCCTTCCAGTTTTTCCTCGGCCTGCCTGCAGCGGAGCACCAGCCCCACCACCGGATGGAGGGGAAAAACCCCAACAGGCCTGTGATGTCACAGCCAAAGCTGTGCAGGGGCGTTATAGAGCAAGAGCCATGGTTAATGCAAGGGGTTGATTGTTTTCACAATGGCCCAGTGTCGCAAGCCGAAGGAAGCAACAATAAAACCGCGTCATCCCCGTCCCCGCCTTCGCCAGGACAGGCTCCGGCGGGGATCCATTCATCCACAGGCACTTTTTGCGGATCAATGAATTCCCGCTTGCGCGGGAATGACGATCGTGCATGTGGCATGGGGGTTCTCAATCATTGATTTGATCTTAACCCACAACCATTGTTTTCGTTGTCACGCCGCGGCGGCGATGGTTGTTTGGGCCACCTGCGCCGCCTCCAGCGCCACGGCCAGCGATTGCACAATAGCGGCGATGCGCAGGGCTTCCTGCACGGCATCGCGGGTTTGGCCTTTGGTCAGCACTTCGTGCGCGTGCGATTCAAGGCACATGCCGCACCCATTGATGGCCGAAACACCCAAACACATCAGCTCAAAATCAACCCTCTCCACGCCCGGATTGGCAATGGCGGTCATGCGCAGGCGCGCGGGCATGTTGCGATAATCATCGCTGTTCAACAAATGCAGCGCGCGATAATAAACGTTGTTCATGCCCATCAGGCTGGCGGCGGTCAGCGCGGCCTGGCGCACGTTTTCGGGCACATGGGCGGCGGCATCGGCCATGGCGGCGGCGGCCACCTGGGGGTTGCGCGTGGCCACAGCGCAGGCCAGAACGGTGCCCCATAATTGCGCCGCATTCAGGGCCGTGCTGTTGGGCAGGCTGCCCACATTCAGGCGAACATCTTTTGCAAAATCGGGCACGTGATCTTTGAGTGTTTGAAGCGACATGGCGTGGCCTTTCGTGATGGAAAGGTAGCATGAATTTTGATTGTGACAAGGATGGACCCGATATCCTATGCGGAGGTGTTAGTAGCCACCATCTCTATCGATAGTTTTTTCATAGGGATAAGTACAAGAAAAGCCATCGCTGGGCGATAAAACGGCGCCATTGACACATTGATAGACGCAATAGACCTCAGGCCAACCAGCCTGCACCCCATATGTATAACTACCAAGCTGTATAGTACGTTGTGTAGAGTGAATTTGCAGATGCTGCAGTGCCCCGATCGTGACAGGTGTTCCGCAACACGATCTGACTGTGGCCGCACACGATTGACCGGGAGGGGGGACGAGCGTTGTGATAGGCTGGCAATTGAACTTGGCGCCATCAGACACGAGAACCTGATTGGCAGGGCACACGGGCAGGGCCGGCGCCGGTTTTTGGCAATAGACACCGGCGGGGTTAAGGTCGGTGCGCACCGCAGTCACATCGCCGGC
>RFNS01000246.1 GCA_009927055.1 Alphaproteobacteria bacterium
AGCTGGCCGCCAAGGTGAAGGAAGTGCTGGACGAAGGCGTGGCCTAAACCAACCGCGCTGCCTCAAAAATTTTTGATATATCTTTGTTCCACGCGCCGTGATAGAGGCCCAACCATTCATCCGATAATGTTTGCTCAGTCTCGACAATAATATCGAGAGGGGTCAGATATTTTGTCTCGTCCGATCCGCCATTCAGGCGTCTGGCGCGGCGCCGCAAACCCTGTGCCGACAGTTTCAAACAATCGCGCGCAATGTTGGCCACGGTGCGCCCGCCCATGGTAGCATAGAGGCCTTTGCGCACCACATCATGCCGCAGCTGCTGCATGTCGGGCACGCTCCATTCGCGCACCAGCTGAGCGGCCTGATCCAGCGCGGTAGCATCATACAATAACCCCACCCAGAAAGCGGGCAGGGCAACAATCATCTCGCGGTTGCCGCAATCGGCCCCGCGCATTTCAAGATATGTTTTGGCCCGCACATCGGGGAAGCAGGTTGTCAGGTGATCATGCCAATCGGTGGTGGTGGGCGTGTGGCCGGGGAAGGCGGGCAGACGACCTGCCATAAAATCAGAAAATTTTTGGCCGGTGGCGTTGATGAACGTGCCATCGCGATAGACAAAATACATGGGCGCCGACAACGCAAAATCGACATAACGTTCAAAGCCAAAACCATCCTCAAACACGAAAGATGGAAAACCGCTGCGCTGGTTATCGGTATCCTCCCACACCTGCATGCGCGTGCTGTGCAGCCCCGATGGCTTGCCTTCCTTAAAGGGCGAGGCCGCAAAAAGAGCGGTGGCCACCGGCTGAAGTGCGGCCGAGACGCGCATTTTTTTTCTGAAATCGTCTTCATCGGCATAATCGACATTCACCTGCGTGGTGCAGGTGCGCGTCATCATATCTAACCCCATGCGGCCCACGGTGGGCATATAATTTTTCATGATGGCATAGCGTTGCTTCGGCATCCACGGCATGTGTTCGCGCGCGGCGGTGGGGTGATAGCCCATGCCCAGAAACCCCAGCCCAAGCTCGCCGCCCACGGTGGCGACTTGGTCAAAATGCTCATCCAGCTCGTCTTTGGTTTGGTGAAGTGTTTCAAGCGGCGCGCCCGATAACTCAAGCTGGCCCGCAGGCTCTAAAGAAATGGCCGCGCCGTTTTTCTCAAGCCCGATGATGTTATCGCGATCATAAACAGCATGCCAGCCAAAACGCATCAGGCCCTGCAACAATTCGCGAATGCCGTTTTTTTCATCGTACGCGACCAGCGAATGATTGTGCGCATGGAACACAAATTTTTCATGCTCGGTGCCAATCACCCATTTTTCTTTCGGCTTGCACCCGCTTTCAAGGTAAGCCACCAAATCGCGCTTGCTGGCCACAGGCGCGCCAAGATTTTTATTGATGCCAGACATATCAACCCCCAGCGTGTTGATAGGGTGGACGCGGCGCTGTAGCCGCAGCCCAGTTGCCATGCCAAGACTGCCAGCAGGCCAGCGCGGCCAGTGCGGCAGTATCAGCACGCAGTATAAGCGGCCCCAGCCCCACGGCAAGGGCCGAGGCGTGCTGCCGCACAAGGGCAAGTTCTTCGGCGCTAAATCCGCCTTCTGGCCCTGTGAGAATGGCCACTTTGGACCAGGCCGTGTGCGGGGGTGGCGCTGATGCAAGGGCCTGATGGATGGGCATCACCTCGCCGGCCTCGGCGCAAAAAAGCATCACCCGATCGGGCGCATGGGCCGCCAGCATTTCTTTTAATGTTTGTGGTGCGTGCAGGCGGGGGATGGTCAGCCGCTCGCACTGCTCGGCCGCCTCGATGCAGATCGATTGCAGCCGCGCCATGTTTATTTTCTGCACCTGCGTATGCTGGGTGATGATGGGGCAGAGTTCGCCCACACCCAATTCGGTTGCTTTTTCAATAATATTTTCCAGCCGCCCACTTTTAATGGGCGCAAAATAAAGCCACACATCGGGCATGGGGGCGGGGGCCTGAACCTGCTGCACACAGCGCACCTGCACCGATTTTTTTGATATGCCTGTCATCTCGGCCCGCCAGGCGCCGGCCTCTGCGTTAAACACCACAAGACCATCTCCAACGCCAAGGCGCCGCACATGCACCAGCTGATGGTGTTGTGTCATCAGCGTGACATGAGTGTTGTTAGAAAAATCGCCCTCAACAAAAAAACGCGGCAAAAGATGATGAGGTTTTTGCATGCCCTAACTTAGCGACCCATGACAATATTTATATTTCTTGCCGCTGCCGCAGGGGCAGGGGCTGTTGCGCGGGGTGCGTGTCCATGTGGCGGGGTTGTTCGCATCAAAGGCCATCAGTCGCGGCACGGCCGGAAAATTTTGAATATCGGCGTTGTGGCGCGGTTGGGGCGTGGGCAGCAGGGTGGTTTCATCGTTGTCGGGTGCGGGGGCGTGCAGCTCCATCATCTTCAGGCGTTGCTGGCGTTCGGCCAGTTCATCCAGCGTGGGGATGGAAATGTTGGCGCGCATCACCACGCGCGTCACATCGCGGCGGATCGCATCCATCATGCCCTGAAACAGCAAAAAAGCCTCGCGCGTGTATTCATTAAACGGGTCGCGCTGCGCATAGCCCCGAAGGTGAATGCCCTGCCGCAACTGATCGAGCTGCTGCAGGTGATCTTTCCAATGGGCATCCAGGCTGCCCAGAAGCGCGGCGCGTTCAAACTGTGCGAACACCGCCTCGCCCATGCCGGCGCGTTTTTGTTCTAACGTTTCTGAGGCCAGCTTGGACAGCCGATCATAAATTTCGGCTTCGGCCATGTTGTCTTCTTTGCCCCACGCCACCACCGGTGCCTGAAGGCCAAAAATTTCTTGAATCTGTTCTTGCAAATCGGCCAACTGCCATTGTTCGGGGTATGAATGGGCAGGGATAGCGGCCGAAACCATTTTATCTAAAAGCCCGGCGCGCATGTCCTCCACCATGTCATGCACATCGGGGGCGGCCATAATGTCGCGCCGCTGCTCATAAACCACCTTGCGCTGATCGTTCATGATGTTGTCGTACTTCAGCAGATTTTTGCGAATATCAAAGTTGCGGGCCTCCACCTTGCGCTGCGCGTGTTCAATGGCGCGGGTGATGAGAGGATGCACGATTTTTTCGCCATCGCGCAGGCCCAGTTTGACCATAATGGTCTTAAAGCGATCGCCGCCAAAAATACGCAGCAGATCATCCTCAAGGCTCAAGAAAAATTTGCTGTGTCCGGGGTCGCCCTGACGGCCCGAACGGCCGCGCAACTGGTTATCAATGCGGCGCGATTCATGGCGTTCTGTGCCAATCACAAACAGGCCGCCCGCACTTTTCACCTGCTGGCGCGCGGCCAAAACGTCGGACTCAATTGTCTGGCGACGCGCGGCTTTTTCGGCCTCATCGGTCACGTCTTTTAGTTCCTGCGCCACGCGCATCTCAAGGTTGCCGCCCAGCTGAATATCGGTGCCGCGGCCCGCCATGTTGGTGGCGATGGTGACGGCGCCGGGTTGCCCCGCATTGGCAATAATCAGGGCTTCCTGCTCATGATGGCGGGCGTTCAGCACCTGGTGCGGAATGTTGCGTTGTTTGAGCAGGTCGCTGAGCGCTTCCGATTTTTCAATCGATACGGTGCCCACCAAAACGGGCTGCTGACGGCTGCGACACTCCTCAATCTGTTTCACAATGGCATCATTTTTTTCGTTCAACGTGCCATAAATTTCGTCATCATCATCCACGCGCGCCACGGCCACGTTGGTGGGCATTTCCAGCACATCCAGATGATAAATTTCGGCAAATTCGGCCGCCTCGGTGCTGGCGGTGCCTGTCATGCCCGCCAGCTTGGGATAAAGCCTGAAATAGTTCTGAAAGGTGATGCTGGCCATGGTCTGATTTTCGGGCTGGATGGGCACAATTTCCTTGGCTTCCAGCGCCTGGTGCAAACCTTCAGAAAAGCGTCGCCCTTCCATCATGCGGCCTGTAAATTCATCAATAATCACCACCTTGTTATGGCGCACAATATAATCGGTATCGCGGCTGAACAGCTTGTGCGCGCGCAAGGCCTGATTAACATGATGCACCACCGAAATATTGTGCGGATCATAAAGGCTGGTGCCGGCGCCAATCAGCCCGGCCTCGGCCGCCAGGGCTTCAATTTTCTCAATGCCCGAATCGGTCAGAATGACCGAGCGGAATTTTTCATCCTTTTCAAAATCAGTGTCGGCCAGATGGGGGATCAGCCCATTCACCTTCTGATAAAGCTCCGAGCTGTTTTCAGCCTGCCCGCTGATGATCAGCGGCGTGCGCGCTTCATCAATCAGAATGCTATCCACCTCATCGACAATGGCAAAGTTAAAGGCGCGCTGCACCACATCGACCGCATGAAATTTCATGTTGTCGCGCAAATAATCAAAACCGAATTCGTTGTTGGTGCCATACGTCACATCGGCGGCATAGGCGGCGCGCCTGTCGCCATCACTCAGGCCATGCACAATGGTGCCCACGGTCAGTCCCAAAAATTGATACACCTTGCCCATCCACGCGCTATCGCGTTTGGCCAGATAATCGTTCACGGTGACCACATGCACGCCCTTGCCGGTCAGCGCGTTCAGATACACCGGCAGCGTGGCCACCAGCGTTTTTCCTTCGCCCGTGCGCATTTCGGCAATCTTGCCCTTGTGCAAGGCCATGCCCCCCATCAGCTGCACATCAAAGTGACGCTGGCCGAGGGTGCGCTTGGCCGCTTCGCGCACGGTGGCAAAGGCTTCGGGCAACAGCTGGTCAAGCTTTTCGCCCCTGGCCAGACGATCGCGGAACAGGGTGGTTTGATTCTTCAGGGCGTCATCGCTGAGCGCTTGCATGGTTGATTCAAGCGCATTAATGGCTTGAACTTGCTTGTGTAAGCCCTTGATTTCACGATCGTTATGCGAACCGAAAAAGGCCCGTGCGAGATTGGAGAACATCACATTTCCTATGGTTAGACGGCTTAACTTAGTGTGCGAACGGGCCGATGCCAAGCAGAACCTTGTCCGCCAGCCATTGGGGGGGTGTCCTGGCCAGATCCCCAGACATCTTCATCACGGGGCAGTGGGGCCAGCTCGCCATGCAGCAGACATTGCTTGGCCCCGCCCCTGACCATCGCCCTCAGGGCGGCAACAAAATCTTTTCCTTCGGCAAGGGCGGCCAAAAACTCTCCCGCGGCCCGATCACCCGCCCCAATGGATGAGACAACGTGCGGAACGGTCATGGCTGGCTCGGCATGATAAGGATTGTGAGTGTTGTGAGGATCATGGGCCGATAATCCAAACTTTCCGTGGGTGACAATGACAAAACGTTGTCCCTGCGTGCGCGCCAGTTGCGCTGTGGCGTGTCGCCAGTCATCCATAGGAATGTTCATGATGTTGGCTAGGCGTGTCAGCTCGTCGCTGTTCATGATCAGGCCATCAACCTTTGGTAAAAGATCAGCCATGTAAGGGGCAAGCTTTTCGGGCTTGGAACAACCCAGCACGACAAAAGCCCCCTTGGCTTTGGCAATCTCAATGGCTCTGACAATGGTTGCCGCGGGCTGAGACGTGTTGACGTAAAAAAGTGTCTTAGCGGTGATGGTCTGATGTTTTGCAAGCTGGATTGTTTCCAGCATCTCGTTGGCGCCTTGATAAACAAATGTTATGGTGCGTTTTTCAAAGCCTTCCGCCACATTCACAACCAGCGACCGTGCGGTTGAGATCAGGCGTGTTGTTTCAGCGTGATCGGTCACCGAAAATTCGGCCATTTTTGCGCGAATAATTTTTGCGGCGTCATCATCGCCTACTAATCCATAAAAAACGACGGGCAGGGGATTGTGATGACTGCGCAGCGCGCTTGCGGCGCCAACAGCCACCCGAAGACCAGAGCCGCCAGCGACTTCAGCCGTTTCATGACAAGATTCGCGCCAGTAAACCAGAAGCTGATTGAGTGCAGAAAACGCGACATAATTTTTTTCATACAAACGGGCGGCGTCGCCACTGATTTGTTTCCACCATTCTAATAATTGCCCTTCTGGCAAGCGCATAGTGTTTGTGCGGACAATATCGGTGCACGCCGAGCCGAACACCACAAGCTGGTCAAATGTGTTGTTAAACATCACAAAAATACCTTTTTTCAGGGCATGGACGAGAAGGACAACTGCCGCTATGGTAACATCACACATCCCTTTTAGAAAAGGAAAAAACATGAAAAAAATCTTGCTTGCGGTCTCCTTGCTTGCGCTGGCCCAGCCCGTGCTGGCCGAAGAAGCCGCCCCCGCCGCTTCCCCAAGCGATCCTGTGGTCGCGCGATATGATGGCAAACCGGTTTATCGCTCGGAAGTGATGCAGGAAATCGCCTCGCTGGGGGCGCAGGCTGCGGGCATGCCCATGGCGGCCATTTACCCCCAGGCGCTGGAGAAAGTGATTGCCACCAAAATCGTTTCAGAAAAAGGCTATGCCGCCAATGTGCAAGAGACGCCCGAAGCCAAAATGCGCCTGAAACGCGCCGAGGCGCAAATTGTGGCCGATTTGTACATGAACAGCGTGATCATGCCCAAATTGACCGATTCAAAAATCAAAGAGCGTTACAACGAACTGGCCAAAAAATTTAAGCCTGAGCAGGAAATGCGCGCCAGCCACATTCTGCTGCCCACCAAGGAAGAAGCTGATGCCGTGATCAAGCAGCTGGGTGAGGGGGCCGATTTTGCCGCCATTGCCAAAGAAAAAAGCCGTGATACGGGCAGCAAAGATCAAGGCGGCGATTTGGGATTTTTCCCACGCAGTGCCATGGTGAAACCCTTTGCCGATGCCGCCTTTGCCATGAAAAAGGGCGAGACAAGCCAAAGCCCTGTGAAGACCGATTTTGGCTGGCACGTTATTCGGGTGACCGACAGCCGCAAATCAGAACCGCCGCCCATGGAAAGCGTGAAGGGACAAATTCAGGCCCAGCTGGGCAGCGAGATGGTGGGTCAGGAAGTGCGCAGCACCCTGAAAAACGCCAAGATCGAGCGCTTTAATCTGGATGGCAGCCCGCTGAAGCAAGCCAAGGGCGACGCAAAATCTGAATAAGGTTTTGGTTGTGGCACATCCTGTTTCTCCGCTGGCCCCGCTGCACCTGCCAGAACTTCCGGCCGTGCGCGGGGTTTCGCTGGCGCGGGTTGAAACGAATATTCGATACCACAACAGGCCCGATCTGCTGCTGATGCACTTTGTGCCAGGCAGCGTGGCGGCGGGTGTTTTCACGCAATCGACCATGGCGGCGGCCCCTGTGCCGTGGTGCCGCGCGTGCCTTAAAAAAGGGCAGGCGCGGGCGCTGCTGATCAATGCCGGCAACGCCAACGCCTTTACGGGCAAGGCGGGCCAGGCGTTGGTGAAGGCGTCGGCCGCCGCGGTGGCCAGGGCGGTTGCCGCCAAAAGCGATGAGGTGTTGCTGGCCTCGACCGGCGTGATTGGCCAGCCCCTGCCGCCCGATTGTTTGGCCAAATTTGTGCCCGGCCTGGCCAAAAAGCTGGGCCAAACCAGTTGGGCCGAGGCGGCCGAGACCATTCTCACCACCGATACTTTTGCCAAGGTGGCCACGCGCACGGTGCGCCTGAACGGAAAAAATGTTGTGCTGGTGGGCATGGCTAAAGGTTCGGGCATGATTGCGCCCGACATGGCCACGCTGATTTCGGTGGTGGTGACCGATGCGGCGATTGACCAAAAAATATTGCAAAAATTTGTCGCGGCGGCGGCCAACAAAAGTTTTAACTGCATCACGGTCGATGGCGATACATCGACGAATGATACGTTGCTGGTGGTGGCCACCCAGCAGGCCGAGAACAAAAAAATTGTGGCGGCTGCAGCGCCCGACGCCAAAAAATTTTATGCCGCGCTGGAAAGTTTGTTAATCACGTTGGCCCAGCTGGTGGCGCGCGATGGCGAAGGGGCGCAGAAGCTGATCACCATCGACATCGTGGGCGCAAAAAACGCAGCCGATGCCAAAAAAGCCGCACACACCATTGCCAATTCTCCGTTGGTGAAAACGGCCATTGCGGGTGAAGATGCCAACTGGGGGCGCATTGTGGCGGCCATTGGCCGTTCGGGCGCTGTGGCCGATCGCGACAAATTAAAAATATGGATGGGTGGCACGCTTATCTGCTCGGGCGGGCGCAGCGTGGCCGGGTATGATGAAACACCCGTGGTGGCGCACGTGAAGGGGCGCGATGTGCGCATCAAGGCGCACCTGGGCGTGGGCAAAGCCGCAGCCACCGTGTGGACATGCGACCTGACGCACGGATACATTAATATCAATGGCCACTATCGGTCATAGACACTTTTGTGAACAGCGCCTCGCTTGACCTGAACTGCTGCGTGGGGCAGATTCCCGCCACTTACCTAAGGATAAAAGCCGCATGGCCAAAGAAGAACTGATCGAATTTCCAGGACAAGTGTTGGAAGTGCTGCCCAACGCCATGTATCGCGTGCGCCTTGAAAATGGTCACGAAATTATTGCGCACGCCAGCGGCAAGATGCGTAAAAACCGCATTCGTGTGCTGGCGGGCGATAAGGTGAACGTTGAAATGACGCCTTATGATCTCAGCAAAGGGCGTATCAATTTCCGTTATAAAGATTCAGGCGGCGCGCCACCGGCCTAATGTCATGACATTGGTATTGGCTTCATCCTCGCCACAGCGGCTGGCGTTGCTGGCGCAGGTGGGCATTGTGCCGCAGCATGTTTTTTCCCCCCGCATCGATGAAACGCCACACAAGGCAGAATTGCCGCAGCGTCTCGCCATCAGGCTGGCGCAGCAGAAGGCGATGGCCGGCGCCAAAGAATTTCCTCAGCACACCATTCTGGCGGCCGATACTGTGGTGGCGCTTGGTCGCCGCGCCCTTGGCCATCCGCAGAATGATGACGATGTTGCCCAGTGCCTCAGGGTACTCTCAGGCAGGCGTCATCGCGTTTATACGGGGGTGTGCGTTCTTTCTCCCGATGGAAAAAATTTTCAG
>RFNS01000218.1 GCA_009927055.1 Alphaproteobacteria bacterium
CCGCCAAGGGCATGGATAACGCGCTGGCCGTGGTGGCGATGGCCGAACACGGCGGGTTTTTGCATGCGCCTGATGTGTATATGGATAAAATCGCGGTGGGCGGCGGCCTGCCCGATGGCGTGGTCGATTTGGATGCCAGCATTGCCGACAACCTGAAGAATTTGGCCAAGGCCAAAGGGGGCAGGGTGAATGAACTGCTGGTCTGCATTCTCGATCGTCCGCGTCATGCCGACATTATTCAGCAGGTGCGCGCGGCAGGGGCGCGCATTAAACTGATTATGGATGGCGATGTGTCGGGCGTGATTGCGACAGCGCAACCCGATGCGGGGATCGATATGTATTTGGGCACGGGCGGCGCGCCCGAAGGTGTGTTGGCCGCTGCGGCGCTGCAGTGCATTGGCGGGCAATTTCAGGGGCGTTTGATTTTCAGAAACGATGATGAAAAAAAACGCGCCACCAAAATGGGCATTGCCGATTTTAACAAAAAATACAGCATCCACGAACTGGCGCATGGCGATGTGATGTTTGCCGCAACGGGCGTCACAAACGGCGCTATGCTGCGCGGCGTCAGGCGCTTTGCAGGCGGGGCGGTCACGCATTCGATTGTCATGCGCGCCAAAAGCGGCACCGTACGCACCATTGAAGCCACACATAACTTTAACCGCAAAACCTATATGGGGTAATCATGCTCGCAGCCACTCAGCCCGAGAGGAAGTATTTACTTGGCGTTCAACAATCACTCTCAGGCAAGGCGTGGGTGCAGCGGCCAGTGGCCAACGAAACGCACGCAGAATTTATGGCGGGTGATTATGACCTGCCCCCTGTTGTGGCGCGCGCCATGCTGGCCAGGGGTGTGACCCTGGACAATGTCGAAGCTTATTTGTTGCCATCCATGCAAGACATGCCCGATCCTTTTTCGCTGCAAGATATGCATGAAGCGGCAAACATTGTGCACAGCGCGGTAGATGAAAAAAAGAAAATTGCCATTTTTGCCGATTATGATGTGGATGGTAATTGCAGCGGCGCGCTGCTGGTGCATTTTTTCCGCCTGCTGGGGGTCGAAGCGACGTTATACATCCCCGATCGTTATCGCGAAGGTTATGGTCTGAACGTTGCGGCCATTCAAAAACTGGTGGGCGATGATCAGCACCGTCTGCTGATCACGGTCGATTGCGGCAGCACAAGCGTGAAAGAAGTGGCGCTGGCGCGGCAGCTGGGGGCCGATGTGATCATCCTTGATCACCACGATGTGGGCGATGTTTTGCCGCATGCCAACGCCATGGTGAACCCCAAACAGAAACATGATCGCAGTGGATTAAATTATTTATGCGCGGCTGGCGTGGCCTTTTTGTTTGCCGTGGCCGCGCGCGCATTATTTCGTGCTCGTGGCCAATGGACAAGCGAACAACAATCGCAACTGATGAGCATGCTGGATGTGGTGGCGCTGGCCACGGTGGCCGATATGGTGCCGCTGGTGGGGTTTAATCGTGTGCTGGTTTCAACCGGCCTGCGGTATATGGCGCAGACACAAAACCTTGGCCTGCAATCGCTGGCTGATGTGGCCAAGGTTAACCTTGGCCAGGTGCGCGCCCACAATCTTGGTTTTCATCTTGGCCCGCGCATTAATGCAGGGGGGCGCATTGCAGAAAGCAGTTTGGGCGCGCAGCTGTTGCTGACCAATAACGCTGACAAAGCCAGACAACTGGCCGAGCAATTGAATCGTTGCAATAGTGAGCGACAAAAATTTGAACGCGAACTGGCCGATATTATTATTAAAAATGCCTCTACCCATGAAGCGCAAGGTGTCATCCTGGCCATCGACCATCGTGTTTTGTCAGCCGCCGATGATTTTAGAAAAGGAGTCATTGGCCTTGCCGCCTCGCGCCTGCTGCAACAAACGGGCAAGCCAGTGTTTGCCATGGTTCCGGGGGCCGATGGGCAATATACGGGTTCGGCACGATCGGTGCCGGGGGTCGATGTTGGTGCGCTGGCGCGTTTGGCGGTCAGGCAGGGCATTGCCAGCAAAGGGGGCGGGCACGCCATGGCAGCGGGTGTTACTGTGCCAGCCGATAAGTTAGATGATTTTGCGCAATTGCTGGCCACCCGCGCGCCCGCAGTGCTACCACAGGCCGATTACGCGGTAGATGGTTTGATGACGCCCGGCGCCCTGACCATGGCGTTTGCCAAAAGTGCCGAACGCATGGAACCGTGCGGGCAGGAAAACCCACCCCTGACGGTGGCCTTGGCGGCGTGTCAGGTGGTGGGGGCGCAATTTTATGGCGAGAAGGGTTCGTTTATGCGTTGCCGTCTGCAATCATCCGCAGGCTCTATCACGGCAATTGCAGGGCTGGATAGATTGGCCCCTGCTGCCGCCGAAGCCTTGCGCCGGCAAGGTTCTCTGCTGCATGTGGCGGGGCGCCCGCAGCCGAATGAGTATCAGGGCCGGCAAAGTGTTCAGTTTTCGATTGAGGATGTGGCCTTGGCCTAGTGCCGCGGGGCGGCGGCGCGTTGCAGGCGATCGTTGATGGCAAGGCCAAGCCCCAGGGTGGGAATGCGCGCCACCGCGATGCCGCTGAACTGTGGGTGATCAAGCTGGTCGAGATAGCTGAACAAATTGGCCGCCGCCTCTACTAAATCGCCGCGCGGCGAGAGGTTCAGGCGCTCGGCCCCGCCCACCAGCCCAACCTCTGGCCCGAACAGCAAAAAAGCTTCGGTCGCTTCGGCGCGCGACACATTCAGCCGCAGCGGAAGGCGCGGCGCATAGTGCGAGGCAAGCTGTCCCGGAGAATTGGGGGCGGATGATGTGACGTGCTGAAGTTTTCCTGTGATGGGTTCAAGCTGTTCCAGTGTGATGCCGCCTGGACGGCGTAACATCGGCACATCACCTGTCACATCAACAATTGTCGATTCAACACCCACTGTGGTTTTGCCATCGGCCAAAATCAACCCCACATGATGACCCAGTTGTTTGTGCACGGCCTGTGGCGTGGTGGCGCTGAGTTGGCCAGAGATATTGGCGCTGGGGGCCACCACAGGCCCGCCAAAAATTTTCAGCAGTTGCCGCGCCGCCGGGTGAGACGGCACGCGCACCGCCAGCGTGGGCAGGCCCGCCGAGGCAAGACGCGAGATGGTGGTGCTGTGGTGTTGCGGCAGCACAAGGGTAAGCGGCCCCGGCCAGAAATGCGCCGCCAACTCCTCGGCCAGTGGGGAAAAAACAACATGATCGCGCAAAGCATCGGCATGCGCGGCGTGGGCAATGAGCGGGTTAAACTGCGGACGTCCCTTGGCAGCATAGATTTTGGCCACGGCAGCATCATTCGTGGCATCGGCCCCCAGGCCATAAACCGTTTCAGTGGGAAAGGCGACCAGGTGTCCGGCCTTCAGCAGGGCGGCGGCCTGATCAAGACTGTGGGGGCTGACCGGCTGAAGAAGGGTTGGCGACATCAAAGCTTTTGGGCGGCGGCCAGCACCTCGGCCACATGCCCAGGCACCGAAACACCGCGCCACAGCGCCGCGATTTTCCCCTTCGCGTCGATTAAAAACGTGCTGCGCTCGATACCCATATATTTTTTGCCGTACATGTTTTTCTCAACCCAGCTGCCAAATTTTTCGGCCACGCCGCTGTCATCGGTGGCCAGATCGAACGGCAATTGAAATTTTTCCTTAAACATCTGGTGGCTTTTCAAATCATCCTTGGATACGCCGTAAACAGGCATGCCCAGTTTTCCAAATTGCCGCAGGTTATCACGAAAATCGCACGCTTCAACGGTGCAGCCGGGCGTGTCATCCTTGGGGTAAAAATACAGCACGTAAGGCGTGCCCATGTGTTGGGTGCTATCAACCATTGTTCCGCGGGTTGTTTTCATGCTGAACGCGGGCACGGAACTGCCGATGGTGAGCGTCGATGTTTTTGTGGCTGATTTTTTTGTGACCACAGTTTTTTTGGCAGGCGATTTTTTGGGCGCGGTTTTTTTGACAGCTTTTTGAACAAGCAGTTTTTTAACAACCGGTTTTTTTGCAATTTTCCGAGGGGCCGATTTTTTGGATCGCGCCGTCAATTTTTTTGCTACAGGTTTTTTTGATGTTTTTTTTGCTTTTGCCATGGTTCCTCCGCGTCGGTGCCTCAGCATCGCCAGATTTGGTGATAAAATCAAGTTTGGGGTAACACTATCTTATGCTGCGCCGTTCATGGATTGTGCTAATCGAAAGCCTGGGGCTTGTGCTGGCCTTGCTGGTGCTTCTGGCGGGGGCGGGTGCCTGGCGCGTGATGCAGGGGCCCATCACCTTCAGCCAAATCATCCCCACGCTGCAACAGCATCTCTCGGCGCCCGATGGCGCATGGCAGACAAAAATTGAAAGCGCCCTGCTGATATGGGACAAGGAAAAAAATCAGCTGGTTTTCAAACTGCATCAGGCCCGCGTGGTTGATCAGCATCATCAGATATTGCTGCAACTGCCCGATCTGACATTAAACATGAACATTCGGCGCGCGTTGACCGATTTTGTCTCGCCACTAGAAATTTCGGGCACGGGGCTTGTCATCAATATGATGCGGCAGGAGGATGGGCGGTTTGTGTTGCTGAAAGAAACCGCGGCCGAGGCAAGCCATGCGGCGGAAGGCGCGGCGGCATCGACAGCGGCCCCCACCACGGCAGAACCTAAGGCAGAAAATGGCCTGTGGGCCCGCATGGCGCGGCAGCTGGGTGTGCTGGGGGCTGTGCATTTTTCGCACGCGCGCATCAACATTCATAACACGCGCCAGCAAACCATAGGGCAGGCCAGCATTCCGCACCTCACGCTCGCCTCCGACAGGCGGGGTGTTTATGTCGATACGCGCCTTGAGGTGCTTTCAGGACAAAAGCAGGGAAAGATTGATGTGCGCCTGGCCTGGCAGGGCAAGCGCGATTATGCCAGTTTTGATGTGACCCTGGAGACGATTGTGCTGGATCAGGTGGCGCAGCTGGCGGGTTTTTCGGCGCCGCTGTCGCTGACATCGCCTGTGTCGGGCAATGTTCGCGGCCAACTCAGCACGCAGGGCGATCTTGAACAAATCGCGTTTGATCTGTCGCTGGGTGCGGGAGAACTCAGCTGGCCCGAAGCCTATGACAAACCCATTGCTGTGCTTGCGGGGGGCTGCCACGGCGCCCTCAACATCACGCAGCAGCAAGGTCAGTGGCAGGCGTGCGAGATCAAGACCCCGCACCCTGTATTATCAACCACAGGCACGCTGGCTGGCCAGAATAATCGCACCACGGTCGATATTCATGTGATGGTGAACGATTTGCCGGCAGATCAGATGGCCAATTATTGGCCCATGAATTTGGGCAAAAAGCCGCGCCAATGGCTGACCAAACACATGACGCGGGGAAATTTCCCAGAAATGACAAGCCATGTTCAGTTATCGGGCGCGTGGGGCCAGTGGCAAGGTTGGGCGCTGGATAACATCACAGGCGTGATCAACCTTGAAGGCGGCACCATTGCATTTAATGATAAACTGCCCGCCGCCGAGGGGCTGAAACTGGCCGCCGCCTACACGGCCGAGGGTTTTAATATCGATCTGAAAGAAGGGCGGTTTGATAACATTGTATTATCACCATCGCCTGTCGTGATACGCGATTTGTCGGGCGATCTGCCCGCCATCAACATTACGGCCAACACGCAAACTGCGCTGGCTCATATTTTTTCGGTGCTTGAGAAACCGCCCATCAACCTGAAGGATAAGACAGGTTTTTCGGCCGAAGGTGTGCAAGGCACCGTGAACGCGCAAATGGTTTTTGATTTTCCGTTGCTGGCCAGTTTGACGGTGGATCAGATCATCATCAAGGCCTCGGGCAAGATTGCCGATGTGCAGGCCAAGGGGTTGGTAGAGGGGGTGAGCATCGACGGGGGCAGTGCCGCGTTTGATTTGGCGAATAATATTTTCAGCACAAAGGGCCAGCTGAAAGTGAATGGCGTGATGGCCGATGTGGCGTGGATGCAAAATTTTTCAAACGATGCGCGCGGCGACACGCAGCAGGCATCACTGCAGGCCACTATTGCCGACTGGCAGTGGGATAAAATGGGCCTGCCCCTGCGTTATTACTGGCGTGGGCCTGTGGGCGTGTCACTGAAATATGCGGGCGGCGAGAAGGCCAAAAAACTGAACGCCGCGTTAGATTTTACACAAACGGCCCTGGTGCTGGATGAATTTGGATGGCGTAAAGCCGCCGGCGAAAAAGCCGAAGGTACGGCGGCCATTCTTTTTGATAACGATGGCGGGGTGACCATTGAAACATTCAAGGCGCAGGGCAAGGGCATGGCCCTTTCGGGGCACGGAAAATTATTGGCCGGCGGCAGGGTTGATGAATTTGCCTTGACGGCCGCCCCTCTTGGCCCCAGCCAATTTGCGCTGACCATGACGCGGAAAGACGGCGTGCCGCTGATCGAGGTGATAGGCGACGCGCTGGTAATGCCTGGGGCCAAACTTTCAGAGATTGCCGTGCCCGATGTGGCCGATGAACCCGAAAGAAAAGAGCAAAAAAAAGAACAGGCCGCGGCAGAAGCGGGGGCAGCATCGGCATCACAAAAAAAACCATCACCCGCCAAACCCAAAGAACCCGTGGTGTTTGATGTGCAGGTGGGTAAGCTGATCACGACAAAAGAAAAATTCTTTGCACCTTTTCAGTTGAGCGCCGAGCGCGATGACCAAGGTTGGAAAAACATTAGCCTGAACACCACAACGCACACAGGCGTGCCCTTTCATTTTGTCATGACGCATGGGGCCATCACCACCATTCAGGGCGGCACGCCCAATTTTGGCGCCGTGCTTTCGGCGTGGGATGCGCTGAATGATATGAAAGGCGGCGCACTGATCCTTGAGGGCAAAGGGGTGCCCGAAAACCCCCGACGCGTGAAAGGCGATGCGCGGTTAAGCGATTTCAGCATCAAAAATTTGCCCGTGCTGGCCACGTTGATTAATGCGCTGTCCATCACAGGTCTGCCAGAAGCGCTGGCGGGCGAGGGCATCAGGTTCGATAAGTTGAAAGGCGAATTTGAATTAAACGGCGATGAAGTGACGCTGACAAAGTGGATCACCTCCGGGTCGAATATCGGGCTGAATTTAGAAGGTGTGGTGAATGTAGAAACCAAGGATGCCAAAATGGCGGGCAGCATTGTGCCGTTTAATACGGTCAACCGCGTGATCAGCGATATTCCGGTGATTGGCGATTTGGTGGCGGGCGGCTATGGCGGCGGGCTGCTGGCCACCAATTTTACGCTGACAGGCAAGCTGGATAAGCTGGAGGCCAGCATCAACCCGTTTTCGGCCTTTACGCCTGGTATTTTCAGAAAAATTTTCTTTGATGAAAAACCAACGCTTGATGAGGAAAATCAATAAAAAAGACTGAAGCTCCTGCGGAAGCAGGAGCCCATCACACAGCGGTTGTATCTTATGTCTTATTTGGCTGATGGGTGCCTGCCTGCGCAGGCACGACAGTGTTGTATTTTCAGCATTTATCCCGATCTCAGGCCCGTTTGTGTGTTCACGGTTCATTAAGTACAGTCATCGTAACGATTCAAGATAGGAGCCACAGATGACCATTCCCTTTGAACGCGATCCCCTCGCCACCTATGCCAACTTGGTGCCCATGGTGGTTGAACAGACAGCCCGCGGCGAACGCGCCTTTGATATTTATTCACGCCTGTTGAAAGAGCGTATTATTTTTCTGGTCGGGCAGGTGGAAGATATGATGAGCAGCTTGGTCTGCGCCCAGCTGCTGTTCTTAGAATCGGAAAACCCGAACAAAGAAATTTCTATCTACATCAACAGCCCCGGCGGCATCGTCACCAGTGGCCTCGCCATGTACGATACCATGCAATATATCAAATGCCCTGTTTCCACCGTGTGCATTGGGCAGGCGTGCAGCATGGGCTCGCTGTTGCTGACCGCGGGCGAAAAGGGCAAACGCTTTGCGCTACCCAACAGCCGCATCATGATCCACCAGCCTTCAGGCGGCGCGCAGGGTCAGGCGACGGATATTGAAATTCAGGCGAGAGAGATTTTGAAGCTCCGGGCACGTCTGAACGAAATTTATGTGAAGCACACAGGCCAGAAAGTTGCTGTGATCGAAGAAAATATGGAGCGCGATAAATTCATGTCGCCCGAGGAAGCCAAAGCCTTTGGGTTGATTGACGAGGTTGTTGAAAAACGCCCCAGCAGCGGCGAAGGCGTTTCCAAGGCGGCTTAGGGCATGGCCAAATTTTTTTGGAATGGTCTCTCCCAATGTGTCATTCCGGCGAAAGTCGGAATCTATGGAGAGGCTTTTCAGCAAGAGCAGCGTTATTTTTTTCGCGAGTTTTGTTCATGGATTCCGGCTTTCGCCGGAATGACGGCTGTTTTAGAGGCAAGGTTGTGCAAAGTCTGTGAGTGTCAACGCTGTGGCGGCCATGCACATTGGCGTTGATGTGGGCGGCACAAAAATTGCCGCAGCGCTTTATGATTCTGCGTTCAATCTGCGGCATCACACGCAGGTTGAAACCCCCCGCGATTATGCCCATTTTTTGTCGGCCATGGCCCACCTTGTTGATGAATTAAAAAAGCAAGCGGCCCCAACATCATCAGCCCCAATATTATCAGCCACAAT
>RFNS01000251.1 GCA_009927055.1 Alphaproteobacteria bacterium
TAAGTGACGACCACTCCCGACGCCAATCAAAGCTGCGGGTTTTTGTCCAACCACTTGGGTTGATCCACCTACTCCGGTAGTATCATTGACGGTATTGGGGCTTACTCCTGAGGGCAGGGAGGTAGAGTTGATCTCAATCTTGAAGTGTCCGGCAGAATTGCCAACGCTTGCTGATGAAATCGTTGCAATGGGTCCATTTCCTTTTGGTAAAGTTGAAAAATTTGGATCACTTTGGAAGCTTTGTTGGCTCTCGGTAGAGGCTGCTGGCGAAGGAGTGGCAGGTGCAACTGGCACTGATAGACCGCCTGATTCTAGTGTGGCTCGTCTGGGATTGTTAAGGTATGTTCTAATAGTTTCTTCTGGCCTAAGAGTTATTGATGTTATGCCATCGTTGTTCAGATCAAGCAGGATATTATTTGTTGTCCACCAGCCAAGAACGCTTCCTGTTACGCCATTAATTGTATAACTCCCATTACGATTGGCAGTTGTGTTGGGCAGAGGATAATCGACATTATTATACCGAATATACCCTTCCATTTTGGCGCCTATATTTCTCAGGCCAATGACAAAAGGAACATCGCTGTTTGTTTTATACTCTGTCATATCCCTACCCTGCACCAGATGGTGTTAAGCCTGAATGAAATGTTACCTCCACTTGAGTTGGTCTGTCAGGTTTGGCATGGGCGGCCGTCACCTCTGTTGGGATGTTTGCGGTCGCAAGGTTGACTGCGCCGGGTGTCGTTTCTGCATCCCCTGTGCGTTGAGGCCCTCGACGAGCTTCGGGGGGAGGCAGAAGCGGCGCGAAACGATCCATCACACTGCCCCAGTACCGATCCCATGTCGCTTGGCTGCCTGGCAACCTGTGGGCATCGTGTAATCGTACCTCTCTGCCTGAAGTCGCAATAACCACATGGTTCGCAACACGTTGTGCCATCGTACCGGGCAGATAAATTGGCACGGTTGATGAATAGCCAGGTGCCACAGGGATTCTCTCGCCAGCACGGTCACCGCTTTGTGGTGTAAAATAAAGTTGACGAGCCTGAATTTCTGCGACCGGACCTGTGTGCGGATTGATATAAAGAGCGTTGGGTGTTTTTTCATCTGGCGCTGCGGCAAATTGAATTTGTCCTTCTAGCGTTCCTGGCACATATGCAGTAACAACACCCTGTGGCGTTGTGACCCGCACGGGTAAGGTAACTTTTTCGCCCTTGCCGATGATGCGACCAATATCAATCCATCCCTGACCGTTGGAATAAGCCCTTTGTGCTTGTATGGTTCCGGCAAAGGGGTGCCCTGTTGGATTATCTGTGACCAAAAAACTATTGGCTAAACTGGCAATGCGCTGGCTCCCTGTGCCTTCCCGACCATGTAAGGCCTGGAAGTTAAGAGCCGGGTTTTTTAGTTGTTTATATAACTCTCTAGTGACGGATGTGATGATCAACTGATCCAGTGCGGTGCTCGTCACAGCCTCCTGATCATTTGCTTGCACGGGGTCATAAGCTCTAAAATTTCCTCTAATTGCCTTTAACCTGTCGGCCATGCCAAGGTAAGGTAAAGATCCTTCAGCGGCTCTCCAAACAAGTGTTCCTAGCCCTGCTGGAGCGTTATCTATTGTAAGACCAACAGCACCTTGCACTGTGCCTGCAAGGCCTTGCTCTATTCTCTGCTGTATGTTAAGAGCGCGATAATAAGCAGGCGAGGGAGGTGCTTCACGCTCGGCAACACCTGCCTCTTCACTAGCAATGAGGGCACCAGCCCCTGCGTACATTGCCACGGTGCCCAGCAGGGCTATTCCAGGAGTGCTCCGCCCGAATGATGACATGGTGATTGTGTCAGTTGAAGGAACAATGCGAATATCAGTGACAGCACCATCAGTGTGGCTGACCCACACATCATAACTTCTGGGCATTTCAACATGGTGATGGTGTCGAAGACGCCGCCCTAAAAACCCAATCTCCTTTTTATTAGGAAACTCTGCAAAGACCTGTTTTCCTAATTGATCAGCCACACTTGCACGCAATTCTGTGGATATACCAAGCTTAAATCCGCGTGCTTGAAGTTGTTCAAAAATCTTGGCCTGTGCTGCTTGAATAATTTTTGGTCTGCCTGCTTGTTTGCCATATCTTGGTTTAGGCCATACTGGCATTTTGCCAGTGTTGGGGATAGGGATTGCACTGCCCACGCTGTGGATGAGAGGATTAGCCAATTGCCTCACCAGGTTTGTTGGCGTGCCCCCAGCGCGCACTGCCGCTATTGTCGGTGAGGCGCCGAGAGGTACCGTCTCAGGTGCTTCTAAGTCATATCCTTTCAATTTTTGCTTGATCGTTTCTTTGGCTGCGGCTATGCCGGTGGCATTTTCATCGGCAATGGCTCTGCGCAGATGTGAGTCTTGAATAACCTTGTCTAATACCTCAGAAACTGTTCTTCCTGATGTGCCGTAAGGGGTGTGCATCTCGAGCGGTGGAAGATTCGCCAGAGCACGACTTTCATTGAGGCGCTTGAGTTGCGCTGCTTTTTCTTCTTCAACTAATCTATTCACGGTTGCTTCCGGCAAGCTGCGGGTAGGTGGGGGGCCTTCCAAATCTTTCAGGCGTTCTGGCAAGCCTGCTAGATTGCCTTCCGCTAGAGTGACCTCTTTTTTTATACGGTCTAATGCTGCTTGGCCTTCTGGTGTTTTTGGTGAGATCTCAGCGTGCCCATTCGCCCGACGTACGGCGTTAATTCTGGTAAATTCGGCTTCAACGTCAGCATCAAGACGTTGTCGACGTGCCTCAGCAGCACGTTGCGCCTCGGCGTTCCTTGTCGCAGCTTCTGCTTCTTGTTGTGCTAACCGCTGTTGTTCAGCTCGCGCATCTGCGGCACGTTGGGCTGCTGCGTCGGCCTCCTGCCTCAGCATGGCATCAAATTGATCAGTGGCATGTTTCACTGCGGCTTGCGTAGGTTCACCTTCACTAAAAAGACGTGTGGCGTCAGATAAGCGCAGTCGCGCTTCCAGTCTTGTTTTTAAGTCGGCAAAATCTGGGTCTGATTTTTTCTTTCCTCTTGCGGTCAGATGTAACTCTGCCGTGATGGAAATAAATCTGTCGATCTCTTCTGGTGTTGGTTTGTTGGCTTTTGGATTAGGGGGAGGGTCAGATGGTCTATGAGATAGTTGTGGTATGTGTGTGGGCTCTTTATTCAGAAGGGCGTGTAAAACTGCTTGTAATTCTGAAACGTCAGCAAGTTTGTCCACACTCAATTTGTTGGTGAATGAGGCGTCTCTAAGAATTCTTATGGCACCGTCTATATCCTCGCGCGATGGCACTTTGCCATTTTCTAAGTTACGAACCAAAAGTTGAATTGCTTCAAATTGCTTTCCAAACGCGCTGTTTATAACAAACGTATCAGGCTGTATGCTTCTTAATGCGGCCGCTGCCTTATCTACAAGTTTTTTGGCTATACTCATGCCGTCTCCTCGTTAATCATTGTAACATATGCGGGTGAAAATAAAAAAGAAGCCTATGGGGTTGGGCGGGCTGCCCATTCGGCCAGAGGATAGGCATGATAACCTGTATCAGTTTTACCGGCAGCTTTGGCTAATAAAAGGTGAAATTGGCGCATTTGCACATTCATGTCATTAACTTTAGTCTGCATGGTGGCGGCTTCGGCCATCATCTCATCGCTGGTTAGTTTGCTTTGACCAAAAACTTTCTTGGCTGATTCTGACACCGCCTCGATATTATTCTTCATTTTTTTCAAAATATTCTCAGCATCATTTTTAAATTTGTCGGATGCGGTTGATCGTACCCCATCGCTATAAGCCTTAAACATGGCCAATTGTGGAGGGGTTATGCCCGCCCCAATAAGCAGTGCAGCATCAATTTTTGCACCACCCAGGATGACACCTTCTTTCAGTTCAGCATCAGATAGCTTATAGGCTTCTTGAAGTTCTTTGATTGTTTGCGCGCTAGCGGTGCCATCTTTGAATGTTGATATTGCCGTTGTATATTTTTTCCAGTTGCCCAATCTAGCACTATCGTTTAACACCTGCGTTTCCTGACGCCTCATATAGGCATCAATACCACCACTAAAAACGGCCCCAGCGGCATAGTTGATGCCCAGAGCAGAGCCAATTTTTGCGGTGCCATTTAATAATTTTCCGTCATAAAAAGTGACTGGTGTTAACATCTCAGCTGTCCAAGCCAGGCTGGACCACACTCGTTTAACTGTCTGATTACCCATGCTGACAACATCTCCTACTAAGTTAATTCCTTTCTGCAGTTTACCAGCGGGTGCGATAAACAGTGTTTCTCCTTGAAGTTTTGCCGACTCTTGAAAAATTGTCTTAGGCTCGCCTATGCCTGTAATGTGATGTTCCACAAAGCC
The DNA here is from genome assembly GCA_009927055.1 of Alphaproteobacteria bacterium. GTDB lineage: Bacteria > Pseudomonadota > Alphaproteobacteria > UBA9219 > RFNS01 > RFNS01. The sequence goes on from RFNS01000251.1 coordinate 4,366, forward strand.
ATCAACATTTTTTATCCAATTTTTTGCCCAGGTGGCCTCATACAAACTTTTTCCGGAAGAAAGTTGGTAAATTGAATTAGGCAAGAGTGCTAGCGTAGGAATGAGATTAGGGGCGGCGGTGACAAAGCCATTCACTCTTTGCCATTGAATATTACTCGCTTCTTTTTGAAGAGCGGGTAGGGGCTCTTGGCCACTCATTTTTGAACGGGCTCTATCAATATCTGCAGCGATTGGTATGAGAATACTCCCGACGAATCCGACAACAGCCGCATCTACTCCTTCAACCAAAGGACGCCCCCAGTAACCTGTCAGATCACCTGCCTTGGCTGCTTTTGAGGGAGACGGAACTTTGGGAACCTCAGCCATCATAATCCTGCTGATATTGGATAGTCGCTATGCGGTTATGACGATAGTAGCATTGATGGCACATAACTTTATTATACTACAGTTTTATACCATGATGGCTTCTTTATTCTTTCTTTACTCTTAGGTTCTCATGTCTCCGAACACAGGCGAGACACTGTATCAGTGGCGCTTTGGTATTGCGACTTAAGCTTGATTTTTATTATTGCCCTGGGCGCATTACCCACCTGCCTACGCCAGAAAAATCGCTGCCTAAGCTCCGGCCAGCCGCACTTAGGCCTTGTTCACCGCCACTAATAACTTGTCCTGCCTGAGACACAAGTTGGTTGCCAAAGAATACACCTGCGGTATTGACGCCTTGAGAGATTTGGTTAGCATCACCCATTTTTTCCAGCTGTACAGCGCCTTGGCCCATCCAGCGCAGGGCTTGGGTTGGCAGGTAATCAATCCCCTTCCAGCACCCATTCGACATAATATAGATGGTGATGAGGTAGATCACCGTCATCATAATCTTTGTAAGGACAGCGAAAGCCAGCAGACTGGTTGTTTGGGGGCCCCCAGCGCTGAAAGAGATGCTGCCCGCAGTTTCGTAAAGTAAGTTGAGCAAGCCAACGCCAATAGTAAAGAGAAGAATGCCAAAGCACAGGCCAAACACCATCAACACAGGGCGCAGGAAAATATTGAGCACTAGAAAGTAAGCCTGCCGTGCGTTTTGTCCGGGCAGGCCGTTTCCTTCGGGGTTCAGGTGTGCAATGGCAATAAGAGGGACGGCCAGCACAGCTTCGAACACACCTAGCACCCAGGTGAGCGTGTTGAACAGAAACTTGAGGAAGGGTTGTAGCGGCGCCAAGAATGCAACCAAGACGCCACCAATAAGGCCTACCGTACCAATGAAAGATATCAGCCCGCCGAGCGCTTTGGCTGTCGCAGCCGACAACGACAGGACACCACCAAGCATGTTCACACCAATAAGGTTGCCGGCACCCGCGGCGGCGGCACCCGCAGCACCTGCGGCAGCCATCGCCTGAATGCCAAGACCCATGCCGATTAATTCAAGGCAGCCATGAACCCAAGCAATCCCAAAGGCAATGAACTGAGCAAGTGGATTGACTGAACTGTCCACCCAGACTCCCAATTTTAGCCCATCGCCTGTGCCATATTTCCATACACCTTTATAGGCTAGGGCGGCATCGATGAGAATAAAAAGCATATTCGTGATTGTTTTTCCGTTATTACCAACAGCACCTGTGCGAAGGTCTTTGGCAAAATCCGTAGCATCAAATCGGGTGGAAAGACCTTGTGCGACAATCACATCCAGCGCGGCCTTCGCACGATTATATTTTGTTTTGATTTGTTGAAAAAGTTTTGCATCTTCAGGCAGTCCAAGAACCTGTGGATCATAATTCATAAACTCTGGACCGAATACGTTGGGTAACTTTGCGTCAGACAAACTTGTTTCGCTTGCCAAGCCAACAACACGTTGCAAGAAATGCGCCCCCGCTGCCACCCAACCATATTGCTTTGCTTGACTAATATCACCTTTATCTTCCATGCCTATTGTAATTTCATTGCTGCCCAACTTGTAAACAGCAGCGACAGCCGCAATAAGACTTTGAGCGCTTGGCCTGTTGGCCACGTTGGAGAGACTGCTGTTTCTAACCAAATCAATGGCGGCTCTCTCGGCATTTTCTTCAAGACCTGCATACAATGCAGCTGTTACCGCATCGTAATATCTAACACCTCCACAAATTTTTCCATCTGTAAGGTTAGCCGTTGTAAGATTATAGCTTGGGCCACCATCTAAATACTTTTCTGTCACACGCTGAGGATTTTGGCCAGAGGCGTTAAGTGTTGAGTTCCAAGCATGTTTGCAAATGAAATTTAAGGTAAGCTGGTATGCTTGTGGGGTTAAGTCTTGCAACTGCCTCATTTGTATTTTGACTGTTCCACTTGCATAATACTTGTCCAGAAATGTCTCCCACACGTTGCTGGCCAACTGGCTTCCCCAGCGCGCGGTTTGAATAACAACAGCCTGGCCACTACTCAGTGTATCGCCTACAGGCACCAGCAAGCCAATGGCTACCACTAGGCGCACAGGGGCCCAGATTTGGTTGGCGCGTTTGCCCAAGGTCACGCCTTCGTGCGCGGTTTCTGCAATCATGCCGACCAACAGGTACAGCAGAATAACGGCGGCGAACACCAGCATGGCTTTGGAGTAAAAGCCGAACATCCAGCGGATACCTTCAGAAATGCCCTCCATCTTCCCGAACTGGCCTGACATTGTTATTGGTTTAGCTAGGAAAATATAATCGAGTATCTGAACACCTAAATCATTCTTATTCACAAAAAAGCCGCCATTGCTTTGGGCGTGAGCGCTGCCAAAAACAAACCCAGCGGCAGTGAGGCCCGCCACCATCAGGGTGCAGAACATAAACCCAACAACCGAGAAGAAAAACAAAATTTGCAGCGTATTTTCGCGCGCCCATACAATGTTGCGATAAGCATCGCCCACCACGGCCATAAAGCGCGGGCGGCCATCATTGAAAATGCCCGGATAATTGCGAGGCAGTAAACCAGCCTGATGAAACACCAGCGCCAGCGTGCGCACAAAAAGTTGCCCCACATCTTTAAGGGGGGTGATTGATTTGGAGAGATCCCAGCTCAGGGCGCCTTTCACGGCCTTGGCGACAGGGCTTGGCGCTTTTTTGGCGGCCTGGCCTTTGGCGTGGGGGATGTTTAATGCTCTTGCGGTCATGCGGCTCTCCTACGGTTAATTTTGAGGGCATGCACGGCGAAAGATCAAGAGCAGGAAATAGTTACACCCATTATTTTTAACGAAAGGGCGCAAATAGCATTTTTTGATGATTACTTTCAAGATTCTGGAGTAGAATATGCAAATTCCAAAATCACAC
>RFNS01000266.1 GCA_009927055.1 Alphaproteobacteria bacterium
GATATTTGTGCGCACGTGCGTCGCCCCAAGTTGGGCTGCCCGCCGCGCCATATTATCATCACCCAAAGAATGTGTCACAGCGCCATCACTGGCTGGGCCATCGGTCACAAGATTGATGACAAGGTCAGTCTTCGGGCCACGATGCGGGCATGTCAGTAAATATTGGTGCGCTTCCCCGAGGGCCGCAACGGTATAAGTGCGCTGCAAAACAGGCCGCTGGTTATTGGCCAGCGCTTCTGCCCAACGATCAAAATCAGCCATTGTCTGAATATAGGTCCAGCCGCGAGGATAAACTGTGATATTCCAATCCATCACCATAATATCCATAGGCAGGCTGCGTTCGACAGCATGCCGGACAGCCGGATACTGGGTGGCGTTCACCAGGGCCATGGTGGCGCGTGCCCAGCCATCATCTGGATCATTGGCTGTGTCTTTGGCTGCTTTATCGGGGGTGCCGCCCATAGAATAACTGGCATCATGCGCGGCGACGAGACATACTTTGGCATGGGCGGCAGAGTGGCCGGAAGATGCCGGCTCGGCCCTCGCGCCAGCGATGGCCATCTGTGTTGCCAGCAAAGCGGCAGCAGCAGAAATAAAACTTTGAGATAATGACATCACAGCGACTCCGACACAGGTGGGTGAGGGCCAGAAATCGTCAAACAGTTTCAACTGTACGTCAACACAAAGTTTTGCTTCACTGCGTGCATGCGCAAAAATAAAGTTTTATCTGCACCGCTTTCTGCAACCCCCAAAGGGCTTGTTTTGTGCGGTTTTCATGCGGTTCGCGCGGCGTGGCTTAACCCACGTCGGCACTGCAGCGAATTATGGTTAACAGAAGAAAGTTTGAAGCCGTTTGAAAAAACATTGGCCGAGGGGGCCGCCAAAAAAATGCAGCGCCCCCACCACAAGCTGACAACACGCGCCGAGATTGACAAACTTTTGCCGGGCCAAACGCATCAGGGTATTGCCTTGCGCGCCGAACCCTTGGCCCAGCCCACGCTGAAAGATTTTTTGTCCACGCATCCCCACACCCTTTTGCTGCTCGATCAGGTGACCGACCCGCACAACGTGGGCGCCATTGTGCGCAGCGCTGCGGCCTTTGGCATGGATGGCGTGGTGATCACCGAAAAACATGCCGCCTCAGAAAACGCCACCCTGGCCAAGGCGGCTTCGGGCGCGCTCGATCTCTTGCCGCTCATCACCATCATCAATCTTGCGCAAGGATTAGTGCTTTTGAAAAAAGAAGGGTTTTGGATCACGGGCCTGGCGGGCGAGGCCAAGCCCACGCTGCCTGATATTGATTTATCGGGAAAAGTTGCCTTGGTGCTGGGGGCCGAGGGGTACGGTCTGCGCCCCCTTACCCGCCAGCACTGCGATCATGTGGCGAAACTGCCCACCCGTGATGATTTTGGCACGCTGAATGTCTCTAACGCCGCGGCGGTGGCGTTGTATATCCTCAATCAGCAGAGGAATAAAACCTGATGCGCTCGGCCATGATATTGGCCTTCATTTTTTCGGGTATATCGTGCGCATCCAGCACATCGATTTTATAAACGCCGGCGGCATCCTGCAGGGCGGCCTGAATATGGGAAAAATCCCTTATCTGTCCGCTGCGCCCTTCCAACAGCATATCGATGTCAGATTCAGCCCTCGCATCGCCCCGCGCGCGGCTGCCAAAAATACAGGCGTGCCGAACATCGCCGCAACGCTGCAAAACCTGCAACAATTTCTGAAACACACTGTCGGGCAGGCCAAACACCATCAGCCACTGTCTTTCATTCTGCTTTCTAGTTCTGAAAACAATTCCAATCCCTTTTTTCTTAAATAATCCACCACCTTTGTGGCGTGCTGTTCATCATAGGTGTGGCTGGTCAGGTTGCGCATCTCCAGCATGGTTGACCATCCATCGCCATCGGTCACCAATCCTGCGGCAAAAGCAGCTTGCCACACAGCGCGCGGATACTTTGCATCAGCCGTTGCGTTCAGCGCCAGCCAAGCCTGCGCCATTTTCCACGCCAGCTCGAACGTAAATTCAAACCGCTGGATGATCGCATCGCGCACAATGCTGTCTTCGGGCACGGCCATGGCTTCACGCAGACGCTGCAGGGCCTGCCGGAAGTCGGCCCGCCGTTCTTGAAGGCGCTGAAGGGTTGTCATTGCATCAGTAAAGCGGATGTCCTAAAAACAATCAATGACCAAAAAAACCTATCACGTCGCCGTTGTGGGCGCCACGGGTGCTGTGGGGCGCGAAATGCTGCAAACCCTGGCCGAGCGCACCTTTCCGGTGGGTAACGTTTTTGCCCTTGCCAGTGAACGATCGGTGGGGCGCGAGGTGAGCTTTGGTGATGATGCCGTGCTGAAGGTTGAGAATTTGGATACGTTCGATTTTTCAAAGGTCGATCTTGGCTTGTTCTCGCCGGGCGGAAAAGTAAGCGCGCACTATGCGCCCAAGGCCGCCGCGGCAGGATGCGTGGTGATTGATAACACCAGCCACTTCCGCATGGACCCCGATGTGCCGCTGATCGTGCCCGAGGTGAACCCGCATGCGTTGAAAGATTTTTCAAAACGCAACATCATCGCCAACCCGAATTGCAGCACCATTCAAATGGTCATGGCCCTGAAACCCCTGCACGATGCCGCTACCATTAAGCGCGTGGTTGTTTCTACCTATCAATCGGTCAGCGGGGCGGGCAAAGAGGCGATGGATGAACTGTTCACCCAAACACGCGCCATTTACGTGAACGATGAATTGGTGAAAGAACGCTTCAAAAAACAAATCGCCTTCAACGTTATTCCGCACATCGATGTGTTTATGGAGGATGGCGGCACGAAGGAAGAATGGAAAATGATGGTGGAGACCAAAAAAATTCTTGATCCAACAATCAAGGTGGCGGCCACATGCGTGCGCGTGCCGGTGTTTATTGGTCATGCCCTTTCGGTGAATGTTGAATTTGAAAACGCCATCAGCCCCGCTGAAGCGCGCGCCCTGCTGAAAAAATCGCCCGGCATTGCGGTGATCGATGGCGCCGACGACGATGGTTTTGTAACACCCGCCGAAATTGCGGGCGAAGACAACACCTATGTGTGCCGCATTCGTGATGACATGACGGTTGACAACGGCCTGCAAATGTGGGTGGTAGCCGATAACCTGCGCAAAGGGGCCGCCCTTAACGCCGTGCAAATTGCCGAGGAATTGATCAAGCAGAAATTGCTTTAATCAAGCCACCATACTCTCTGGCCGCACCAGATGATCAAAATCCTCGGCCTTCAGAAGGCCAAGGGCCACCGCCGCTTCTTTCAGCGTTGTGCCTTCGGCGTGCGCTTTTTTGGCGATTTTCGCGGCGTTATCATATCCCACATGCGGGTTCAGCGCTGTGACCAGCATCAAGCTCTCGCCCACCAGTTTTTTAATGCGATCGTGGTTGGCTTCAATGCCCACAATGCAGTTGTCGGTCAGGCTGCGCGCCGCATCGGCCAACAGTTTGATAGATTGCAGCAAATTATAAATCAGCACGGGCTTAAACACATTCAACTCAAAATGTCCGGTGGCGCCCGCCACCGAAATGGCCGTTGCGTTGCCCATCACCTGCGCGCATACCATGGTCATGGCTTCGGCCTGCGTGGGGTTCACCTTGCCGGGCATAATGCTGCTGCCGGGTTCATTTTCGGGCAGGGAAATTTCCCCAATGCCGCAGCGCGGCCCGCTGCCCAGCAGGCGCAAATCGTTCGCAATTTTCATGAAGGAGACCGCAATGGTGTTCATCGCCCCTGAGGCTTCGACCACCGCATCATTCGCGGCCAGGGCTTCAAACTTATTGGGGGCGCTGATAAAAGGTTTGCCTGTCAGAGCCGCCACGGCTTCGGCAAATTTTTTGGCAAAATCTTTGTGCGCGTTCAGACCCGTGCCCACCGCTGTGCCCCCTTGCGCTAACTGATAAAGCCTTGGCAACACGGCTTTGGCCCGCGCGATGGCGTAATCTATTTGCGTGGCGTAGCCAGAAAATTCCTGCCCCAATGTCAGCGGCACGGCATCTTGCAAGTGCGTGCGCCCGATTTTGACAATGTTTTTGAATTCATCCGCTTTTTTGGCCAGCGCCGCGTGACAGTGGTGCAAGGCCGGCAGTAAATGATCCTCGATCTGCATGACCGCGGCAATGTGCATGGCGGTGGGGAAACTATCGTTGGATGATTGCCCCATGTTCACATGATCGTTGGGATGCACAGGTTTTTTGCTGCCCATCACGCCGCCCAGCATTTCAATGGCGCGATTTGAAATCACCTCGTTCACGTTCATGTTGGTTTGTGTGCCGCTGCCTGTCTGCCACACCACCAGCGGAAATTCGTCATCGTGCTTGCCGGCCGCCACGTCGCTGGCCGCTTGCACAATCGCCTGGCCAATTTTTTCATCCAGCATGCTAAGGGCCATATTGGTTTGGGCGGCCGCTTGCTTCAACACGCCAAAAGCACGCAGCAGCGGCACGGGCATGCGCTCGCCGCCGATTTTGAAATTCTGCAAGCTGCGTTGTGTCTGAGCACCCCAGTAACGGTTCGCGGGCACATCGATGGGGCCAAAGCTGTCGGTTTCGGTGCGGACACCGTTTGCGGGAGTTGTCGTCATGGGTTCCTCTGTTGTATCACCACCATATGCCACCCATCCACGCCGTCAATACCGCTGCTGACTTTGCCCTTGACCCCAGGCTGGAAAACGATAGCGCCTTGATAGAAAACCTGCCGCTGTGCCAGCTGCGCAAAATTTATTGCGATGATGTGCCGTGGTTTTTGCTGGTGCCGCGCGTTCAAAACATTTCTGAGATCACGCATCTTTCGCCCGCCCAGCAAATTCAGCTGATGAGCGAGATCGCCGATGTCTCGGCCCGCATTCAGAAAGAATATACCCCCGATAAAATGAACATCGCGGCGCTGGGCAATGTGGTGGCGCAATTGCATGTGCACATTATTGGCCGCTATCACACCGATGCAGCGTGGCCAAAACCCATCTGGGGTATCATCACGCCGCGACCGCCTGCATAAAATCTTTTGCGCTGGCCCAGGCCACAAGGGGGCCGGCCTGAACAACAGCATCGGCCAGCGGCTCGACCGTCACCTGCATATGATGCGCGTTGGCATGAACCAGTTCAAAGGCGCTGGCCATCAGCCCCACATGCCCATCCATAAAAATGATATCGCCGCGCTCTAGCGGTAAACTTTCCCAGTCAATAATCACATCGGTGGCCAGCGCGTGGCGCTGCTGATCGCTGTCGCGCGGGGCCTGCACCCCCGCCAGCTCTAGGCACAATTGCACAAGGCCCGAACAATCGCACCCCACGGGCGAGCGCCCACCCCACAAATAAGGCACGCCCAAAAGCCGCAAGGCCGTCTCAACAGGATGATAATAAACATCGGTCGGCATGAGATGTTTTTCATAGATCCAGCCATGCGGATTAATAGGCACAAAGCCATCCTCAGGTGCGCCCATCACCTCAACCAGCGTACCCAACGTCAGCATATCGATGGGTTGAGATTTGAGACGGGGCGCCGAAAACAAAAACGTACGCAACACGCCCACCCGATGCTGCGGGTTGCATAACTCTTGCCCATAGGCATCGGCAAAGGTGTAGCCCACATAATCATCGGCGCGGTTTTGAACCCAGGCGATGTTATCGACCACATCAAACACATCCACCATCTCGCCAAAACGCACTTCGCTGATCATGGGCCCCGATAAATCGGGCTGACCATACACGGGCACACGCCCCAGCGTGCAGCGCTGCAGAGTTGGCTTGATAAATTTTTTTGCCGCCACCAACCCTTGCAGCCGCGCATCGGCCAGATCGGGCCGAAAGGCGTGCGTGCGATGATCAAGCGCCTGTGACATGTGCGATGCTGCCCCTGCGCTACTTCGCTTCCTGGGTGCAAATGAGGGATGCCGCCTCACCCACCGCCGTGCCTGCCAGATAACAATAGCTGACCCCGCCTGTGGTCGTGTCCAGCCTGAACACGCCCGCATTGGCGGTGGTATTGCTGTGCTGCATCAGCTGAAAGGGGCCGCGACCCAGCGCCTCTGACCGCTCGCTGATCATCAGAAATGCCAGCGCCAGCCCCAGGGTGAGTAAAAGAGTGTGCAAAAGTTTCATGGGTCGCCTCCTGTTTATGGTTAATGGCCAGCACCAACAAAGCCAGATTCATGTCATCTCAACAAGATAAATGGTTTCCGCGACATATTCGTGCGAAAGCGCCGAAAGCAAAGCTTTCAATTGCCCTTGAAACAATAACTGTTTATAAAAATTTCATGCCGAAAATGGCAATAGTGTTTGCGTTGACAAGCGTGAATCGGCACAGATTAAGGATATGGAAAAACAAGCCATGCAGCGATTAAACCCTTTCAGGTTATATGAGATTGGTATCAAACTGCATGCGCTGGCCGACACGCACGAGCAAAACGTGTCTCAATTTTTTGGCCCCCTCACCGAAGCCCAAAAAATTCTTGATACCCTTATCAAAGGCGACCCCATTGAACTGAACATTGCGCGCACGCCGGCGCTGCAGCTTCAACGCTCGGTCAGCAGCATTTTTGATAAATATTTTATCGATCCCAACAGCCAGCAGCTTCGCATGCCCTCGCCCGATCTGCTGATCGACCCGCAAGATATGATTTTGATGCAAGCCCAGCTGGAGCAGTTTGACCAAGCCCTGGCGGCCGATATGTCGCGCACCATCAGTTATCGCGCCAGTCAGCGTGGCATTTTTTCAACCCGCGCGCTGATGGAGCGCGCCAGCGCCGCCATCCCCCAGCATCTTCGCGCCGCCGTGCCCCAGGGCGCGCTGGCCGAAATTGACGAAGCGGGCCGCTGTCTTGGCTTTGGCATGGGCACGGCCGCGTGCATGCACCTGATCCGCAGTATCGAGCAGACCGTGGCCGAATATTATACGGTGTTCGCGCCGCCCCTGACCAGCAAGGCTGAACGCAACCTGGCCCACTATCTGCGCAAGCTTGAATCGCTGCTGGAAGAAGATGCCGATAAAAAACCCGATACGCACACGCTGGCGTTGCTGCAGCAAATCAAAGATCGTTATCGCAACCCCGTGGTTGATGTGTCAGTCCAGTTGAGTGTGGATGATGCCACCATTTTGTTTAACCTTACCATCAGCGTGATGATTGAAATGGCTGCCGCCATGCCCCTGCACCGCGAGGCCACGCTGCCGTTTGGGCCAAAACTCGCCACCTCTGAGATGGAAAGTTTTCTGGCCGACGAACAAGACGAAGCCTACGACTTTGAACCCCGCCCCCATTCACGCCAGACAGGGCCTTAGAACTCACCCTCACTGGTGCGCCGCGCTTCTTCCACCAGCATAATGGGTACACCCTCTCTGACAGGATAGGCCAGCCCCGCTTGCGGGCTGATCAGCTCGTGCCGCTCGGCATCATAAACCACCGCGCCCCGCGTCAACGGGCACACCAGCAACACAAGCATGTGAGGATTAACCAGAGGCATCCCCCCAGTATTCATGAACACAAGCCCATCATCAACTGAATCATTGGGGTGTCCATCCAACGTTTATGGCGGAGGGGGTGGGATTCGAACCCACGGTACCCTTGCGGGCACGCCGGTTTTCAAGACCGGAGCGATCAACCACTCTGCCACCCCTCCACAACACCACGGATCAGGCCGATCGTGGTTGAACTCTCTTTTGCTGGCGCTTGCCAGCAACCTACAGTGCCGACTTCGTCGGCGGGCACTCTGCCACCCCTCCACACACCACGGATCCTACGGCCGTCACATCATAGGCCGGGCAGCCACAGAACTCTATAAACATGATCATTGATGGTAGATCAAGTGGGGCTGTTTTACTGCTTGCTTTCCCACTCGGCGATTTTTTTGTTGTAGTCGCGCATAGTAAAATCGCGCCGTTCTTGGCTTTTTTGAATGTCGGTCAGCACACCCACATATTTTTTCTGCGCAGCATCGAGAAAGCCTGCGGCCTGATCGTTATACGCCACCTGCGCCTGCCAGTGGGCAATTTCGGCCTCCAGCTGGCTGCGCTGGCTGAGCAGGCCCGAATGATCGCGCGCGATTTTATCCAGCGCGGTGGTTTTTTCAGAAACAAGAGAGGCGTACATATCGCCCGCATAATTGCGCTGCGCCTTGGCCGACTGGCCGGGCATGATTTTTTTCATATAGTCCATATAGTGCGTGAGGCCCGATTGGGTTTTAATATCGCCGCTGAGCATATGATCGGCGCCCGACATGCTTTCTTCCATGCGATCGATATACGATTTGTGGCCGCCGCCACCGCCGCCTTTGCTGCCCCCTGCCCCTGCGCCTTTGTACCAGTTCATGCGCCCATTATACCTAAAAAAGCTGATAAGGCTTTAACTTTCGTGTGGGGGCTGAAGGGTCTTGCACCCACTTTTCCCGGCTGCCCAGCTTCAAATCGAATTGGGCCAGTACCTTTTTGCTCACTCCATTGCGGGCAAAAACGCGCAGAATATAATGTTTTTTCTGGGCCCAATCTTCTGGTGCCTTGGTGGCGAATGAAAAATCGTGCGACCAGTCGCGCACAAAATAAACCTGATCATCGAGGTGGAGTTCATACCTGAACTGCAACCCATCGGCGGGATGATAACCGGTGGCAACATCGCGCACGGCCAGCACACCTTGTTTTTTCAGCGCTTCGGTATCGACCTGCAAAACCATATAATTATTTCTGTCGGGATACCGTTCATGAACCTTATTGCCGGCCATAAACACGGCCTCTGTGCCCCAGGCCTGCATAGTGCCCACCATGGTCAGGCCCGGTGTGATTTTTCCCGGAATTTGCAGCGGCATGAATCCCCAGCTGTGCTCGGCCAATATAGGAAAAATCACCAGCGTTGTATCATCGGCGCGTATGGTATCATCATTCGGCGCCAAATAATCGGCATAGGGGTTTTCACGCATGATCGAGAAATAGGAAAAGCCCCATCGCATAAAGGTCATTTTAATGCGCGAGGCGGCTTTAATCTCGCGCACCACGGCGGGCGAATAATATTCCCAGTTGGCGGGAAGGGTGGGCGATTGTTCAATAATCTGAAAGCCGCGAAAAACATTCAGATTAAACACATTGAACCCAATGATGGTGCTGGTCACCAGCACCACACCCACCACCGCCCACCGCAGGCGCGAATAAATTTTCTGGGCTATATGGCCAAAGGCAAAAACAACCGCAGGCGCCGCCACAATAATGTAGTAGGATAAATAATTGGGTGTTCCTTCCATATACAACGTGGTGACGCACCAATAGAAAAACCAGATGACAGGGGCCAGCGCCAGCAGCAGCCACCAGCGGCGCAGCGTAACGTGGCGATGCTGTGCGAGCGTGGCCAGCACCACGGGGCTGAGAAGATACATAAACCCCGGCCACAGCGAATATTCGACAAAATAAACCGACACAGGCAGCGTAATGCCGTTATAGCGATAGTTGAAATGATAATGGCTGGGATCGTTGCTGAGCAGCGGCTTGATCCATTCGCCAAAAATTTTATTAAACTGACCATGAAATTTCATGCGCAGCGGATCTTCGACCGAGCCATACAAATCGGCCAGCGGGGCCAGAATAATTTGTGATGTATAAATAAGCATGTTCTGAAAAAAGACATGCAGGTTGCCGGTCAGGTTAAAAAAATCCTTGGCAAAATCATCGGTATGATAGACGCGCCCGGCCGAGATCAGGTTATACATCATGAACGGCAACACCAGCACCGCAATGGCGAACAGCGCCGTCGCCCAGCCCGATGGCCACAGGTCTCGGCAGACTTGCACAAATTTTTGCTTGTGCCGCATGGCCTGATGCGCCAGCATGACGGCCGCAATCAGCAGCACAGGCATGTAAAAGAAAATGTGCAGCTTGGTGCCGATGCTGAGGCCAACCCCCATGGCCGAGAGAGCAAAAAAACCATGCCAGCCCGATGCCAGCCAGCGGCAAAGAAAATATAACCCCAGCAGCAAAGCGGCAGCCGAGATGATTTCATCGTTCGTTGAAATGGCCTGCGCCAGAATGGGCGGGGTTAACCCCACCAGCGCCGCCGATAGCATGGCCCAGTGCTTGGGCGCTTCCAGCATGCGGGCAAAGGCGTACACGGCCCACACCACCATCAGCCAGCATAGCAGACTGGGCAGCGTGTAAAACCAACTGGACAGGCCGTAAACAACGCTGGGCAGATAAAGCAGAATGCCGTTGAGGGGATAAAAGACCAGCCGATTATCAAACGTATGAAACGGATGGAGAAAATTTCCATTGGTAGCGTACCAAAAAATGCGCGGCAGCCTGTAGGACATTGAATCGGCATTCGTCGGCTCAACCGCCAGCATGATGAACACCGAAATGCCAAAGGCCACCAGCAGCAATGTGGCCGCCCCCCAGAAAATTATTTTTTGTGTTTGCGGGCGCGGCACACCAGCAAAAAAGTTTTTTTGCGCCACCACTACGATGGGCTGATGGTCCTTCGCCCCAAAAAAGCGCCCGCCCGCCCACACAACAAACAGCGCCCACATCAGGCTGATCATCATATAGGCCATAGGATCGCGCAGGGCGTTATATAAACTGAGCGTGTGACCCGTGGCCACCATCACAACCCACAGCAGGGTGAACACCACCAGCGGACGCTCACGCCGTGCAAGGGGCCATGCGCGCGCACCCATCACCAGAATGGTCAGCAGCAGTGCAAAAGTGATCGCGCCAAGAATGAACATGCAAAGCCTTTAGGGGTAGAACCTATAAAATGTTTTCGACCAACAAACAAACATCGTCATTTCCGCGAAAGCGGGAATCTATTCCTCGGCCAGAAGTTCTGATGGGTCAATGGATCCCCGCCTGCGCGGGGATGACGGCGGTGTCTGTGGCACCGATATTTTTCATGGATGACTCCGTGCCTTTAGGGGTAGAGGCGCTGAGTGTGCCACGATTCACCCACGCGCTCATAGACCAGCCTGTCATGCAGGCGGCTTGGCTGATCGTGCCAAAATTCTATCATCGCGGGCTTCACACGATACCCACCCCAGTAAAAGGGGCGCGGCACATTCTGCCCATCAAATTTTTTCTCAAACTCCTGCCAGCTGTTTTCTAAATGATGGCGCGATGGCAGCGGCTGCGATTGCCGCGACGCCCAGGCCCCCAGCTGACTCCCCCGCGGGCGTGAGGCAAAATAGGCATCGGCTTCTTCATCGCTGACATCCTCCACCGCGCCTTCAAACCGCACCTGACGCCTTAAACTTTTCCAGTAAAAAAGCAACGCAGCCTTTTGATGAATAAGCAACTGCACACCCTTGCGGCTGTCTTTGTTGGTATAAAAAACCAGCCCCCGCTCATCATAGTCCTTCATCAACACCGTGCGGGCGCTGGGCATGCCCCCCTGCCCCACCGTGGCCAGCACCATGGCGTTCGCATCGTTCACTTCGGTGCGTTCAGCCTGGGCATACCAGGTGCCAAACAACACCCACGGGTTGGATAGAAAAGGAATGATTTCGGTCATATGTCACCTTCTTGCCCCATTTGCGTCATGCGATCGACGTAAGCTAATCTGACACTATCTTGAATCGCCGCCACCCACAACGCGGCAGGGAGAACAACATGAACAACAAAACTCTGGCCACACTTCTGATGCTGGCCATTCTGCCACTTACCGCCTGCAACACGTTGCAAAGTGCCGGCACCAAACAAACGGGCGGCGCGCTGATTGGCGCCGGACTTGGCGGTTTTGCCGGAAGCCAAATTGGTTCGGGCACCGGACGCCTGGCCGCCACCGCCGCGGGCGTGCTGATTGGTGGTTTGCTGGGCAGCGAGATTGGATCATCGCTGGATAACGCCGACCGCGCCGCCGCCACCCAGGCCAATACCGCCGCTTATTCGGCCCCCATCGGCAAACAGATTGTGTGGAACAACCCCGACAGCGGCAATTCGGGCACCATTACGCCCGTGCGCGAAGGACGCAGCAGCAGTGGCGAATATTGCCGCGAATTTCAGCAAACCATCACCGTAGGCGGCCAAAAGCAGCAAGGCTATGGCACCGCCTGCCGTCAGCCCGATGGCAGCTGGAAGGTTGTGCAATAAGCTAAGCGCCGACGGTGCCTAATCCCTATACTGTTCTGGGTATCGATAAGTCGGCTTCCGATGACGAGATGAAATCGGCCTATCGGAAGCTGGCCAAAAAACTTCACCCCGATGTGAACCCCGGAAACAAAAAGGTTGAACAGCAGTTTAAGGAAATCACGGCGGCCTATAATTTTCTCTCAGACCCCGAAAGGCGCAAGCGTTTTGACAGGGGTGAGATTGATGATAGCGGACAAGAGCGCGGCTTTGCCCGCGGGGGCGGGGCGGGTGGTGCGCGCCAATACCACTATCGCACCGACCCAAACAGCGGCGAAAGCTGGAATTATACCCAGGGCGGGGCCGATCCCTTTTCTCAATTTGGCGAAGATTTGTTTGCTGAATTTTTTAATGCACGACGCACAGGCGGCAGTGGCGCTGGCGGGCCTGATCCGCGCGCCCAGCGCAGCTATAAGCCGCACGATATTCATTACACCATCACCATTCCGTTTATCGAGGCGTGCACGGGCACGCGCCGCCGCCTTACGCTGAGCACCGGCCGCACGGTCGATGTGAACATCCCCCCCGGCACCGAGGACGGTAACAAGCTGCGTCTGCGCGGCCTGGGCACAGAAGGCAGTGGCGACGCCGGCGATGCGATTGTCGATATTCAGGTCACTCCGCACCCCTTTTTTGTGCGCGAGGGGGATGATTTGCGGCTGGAGGCCCCCATCAGTCTTTCTGAAGCGGTTTTGGGCGGCAGTATCAATATTCCCACCCTCACCGGGCAGATTTCGGTGAAGGTTCCGCCCCACACCAACACCGACACCGTGCTGCGCATTAAAAACAAGGGCGTGCCCCACACGCACACACCCGGCGCGGGCGATTTGCTGATCAAACTCAAAATCATGCTGCCCGACAAAAAAGATCATTCTCTGGCCGATACGATTGAGAAATGGGCCAAAAAAAATCCCCACAACCCCCGCCAAAAGCTGGGACGGGAGTGGGGATAGTTTTTGTGTCATTCCCGCGAAAGCGGGAATCTAGGGCCGTTCAAGAAGCTGTTGGGTTTACGTATGCCGCCCTAGATGCCGGATCAAGTCCGGCATGACGATTTTTTCGAATGAGAGGCTCGTCCACGCTCTGGTATGGTTCTCAAACGTTATTATTTTCATAGACAAAACCAAAATTTGACCAATCAAATTCTGGGGTTATTCTGCACGCAAGAGGAACACATGACACATGTTTTAACCGAGCCCGCCAAGGGCAATCTCATGCAAGGCAAACGCGGCGTGATTATGGGTGTGGCGAATGATCGATCGATCGCCTGGAGCATCGCGCAAGTGGCCGCCGCCCAGGGGGCCGATCTGTGCTTTACCTATCAGGGTGATGCGCTGTTAAAACGCCTGAAGCCGCTGTCGGAAAGCCTGGGGAACGATTTTTTATTGCCGTGTGATGTGAGCGACGAAGCCGCGCTGGATGAAACCTTCAAGGCGATTGGCCAAAAGTGGGACAGCATCGATTTTGTGGTTCACGCCATCGCCTTTTCCGATAAAAACGAACTGGATGGCCGTTATGTGAACACGACGCGCGCTAATTTTCTGAAGACGATGGATATCTCATGCTATTCGTTCACGGCCGTGGCGCAGCGCGCCCTGCCGCTGATGAAAAATGGCGGAAGCCTGATCACACTTTCTTATCTGGGGGCCGAGCGGGTTATTCCGCACTACAACGTCATGGGCGTGGCCAAGGCAGCGTTGGAGGCCAGCACGCGCTATCTGGCGGCCGATCTCGGCCATCAGGGCGTGCGCGTGAATGCCATTTCGGCAGGGCCCATTAAAACACTGGCGGCCAGCGGCATTGGCGATATGCGGTTTATTCTGCGCTGGAACGAATTAAACGCGCCGATGGAACGCAACGTCTCGCAAATGGAAGTGGGGCACGCGGCGCTGCTGCTGCTGTCTGATCTTGGCAGCGGCATCACGGGCGAGGTGTTGCACGTCGATAGCGGTTATCACGCCATTGGCATGATCAACGTTGAGAAAACGGGCGAGATTGCCGAGATTATGACGGAGTATAGCAAGAAAGCCGCTGGCTGATTATGGCCTCTAACACCTTTGGCACGCTGTTTCGTTTCACCACCTGGGGTGAAAGCCACGGCCCCGCCATTGGCGTGGTGGTTGATGGCTGCCCATCGCTTCTGCCGCTGTCTGAGGCGGATATTCAGCCGTACCTCGATGCGCGGCGCCCCGGCCAAAGCCGCTTTACCACCCAGCGACAAGAGCCAGATACCGTTAAAATTCTGTCGGGCGTTTTTGAAGGGCGCACCACCGGCACGCCCATCAGCCTGATCATTGAGAACGAGGATGCGCGCAGCAAAGATTATGCTGATATTCAAGATAAATTCAGGCCCGGCCATGCCGATTATACCTACATGGCCAAATATGGCATTCGCGATTATCGGGGCGGCGGGCGCAGCAGCGCGCGTGAAACAGCGTGTCGGGTGGCGGCGGGCGCCATTGCCCGAAAAATTTTGGGCCCGCAGGTGATGATACGCGGCGCGGTTGTTCAAATTGGGCCGCACGCCATTAATCGACAACACTGGCAATGGGATGAATGTGGGAAAAATCCCTTCTTCACGCCCGATGCTGAGGCCGCCAAAGTTTTTGAAACCTATCTGGATGATGTGCGGAAAAATGGATCATCGGCCGGCGCGCTGATCGAGGTGGTGGCCCGTGGCGTGCCCGCCGGCTGGGGCGAACCCATTTATGATAAACTGGATAGCGAGCTGGCCCGCGCGATGATGAGCATCAACGCCGTGAAAGCGGTGGAAATTGGCGCAGGTTTTGGCGCGGTGCCGCTGGGGGGCGAAGATAACGCCGATGACATGCGCATGGGCGACAACGGCCAGCCCATGTTTTTATCGAACAACGCCGGCGGCATTTTGGGCGGCATCAGCACCGGGCAAGATGTGGTGGTGCGTTTTGCCGTCAAGCCGACCAGCAGCATTCTGCAACCCCGCCCCACGGTTGATATTCATGGACAAGAAACCGAGATTGTGACCAAAGGCCGGCATGATCCTTGCGTGGGCATCCGCGCCGTGCCCGTGGGCGAAGCCATGATGGCGTGCGTTCTGGCCGATATGAAACTGCGCCACGCTACCACCAGGGTAAACTGATTTTTACCAACAAAATTTATTGAAATTTTATTGGTTGCATGCCACTATTCTTTCATGGCGGAGTGTCTGGCATTAAGAGGCAAAACAGAAGGTGGCTTTTCAGCGCACGGAGCAGGGGCTTGGAGCGCAGGTCCATCCGGCGGGGGCGCAGTATCTGTTCGACTTGCATCAAACCCCGCACCTTTTGCTGCTGTGCAACAAGGGCGACAGTCCCCTCCACCACCACCTCCATCCCAAGAATTCCGCACCAGTTAACAAGCCGGATTGGGCAACATTCAGGTGCCCTTTTTACCCACAATCAATTGCAAATGATTATCATTGACATCGGCACAATGGCTGCTTAGCCTTGGGTTATGTATGTGTGCAACTGCAACGGGCTGAGAGAGCATTGCGTGCGGCAGGCCATTGCGGCCGGGGCCGAGACGCCCCAGCAAATCTATGCCCACCACGGCTGTCAGGCCCAGTGCGGCCAGTGCCAGCCCGATATGCTGGCCATGCTGCGTCAGGCTGAAGGCGGCACTTTCTGGCCCACGGCCACCCCAACGCCGGCGCTGGCCAGCGCTTAAGAACTTATCAAAAAATACGGGCCACCATAGGCCTGATGGACGAAACGCCCGCGCCAGATACGGCAACACCCCCTGCAGCGCTCTCGGCGCCCCTGCCCGATCAAACCCCTGCGGCGCCCCACCCTGGGCCAGAAGACATCATCCCCCATCCTCCCACAGCCAGCGATGCCGCCCATACCTTCGGATCAAACCTTCAACATTTTTGGCAGGGGTGGAATGCCAGCACCGATGGTCAGGGAATTCTTCTTGGCCTCGCGCTGGTGTGTGGGGTGGCATTATTTGTGTGGATATTGATCACCCATTTGCGCGATCCCAACCTGGGCCCGCGTGAGCGTGTTGGCTTTTTTGGCTTCTGGCTGGCCAGTCTTTCG
>RFNS01000299.1 GCA_009927055.1 Alphaproteobacteria bacterium
GTTTACAGCCAATGGTGCGGGCACGCTGGTGCGCGCATGACACCGTTTTTTTGTGGTGGGTTGAGCGCGGCTGTGAAGGGGCGCGTTGCTACAGCATGGTCTGCGCCTGATGCTGGATCAGGCATGTTTTCAGGTCGGCCATTTTCAGCGGTTTAGAAATAAAGTCGTTCATGCCAGCGGCCAGGCATTTGTCGCGATCCTCTGGCGTCACCAGCGCGGTCATGGCAATAATCGGGCCATCATACCCCTCGGCGCGCAGGTGCTGCGTGGCGGTCATGCCATCCATGCGCGGCATCATCACATCCATCAAAACCATATCAATATCGTGCGTTTTCGCCTTCTCAACAGCTTCCAGCCCATCGCGCGCCACCACAAGGCGCTGGCCCATTTTTTGCAGCATGCTTTGCGCGATCAGTAAATTTGTTTCCGTATCCTCGACCAGCAAAATGGTGCGCGGCACGGGTTCGGTGCTGGCGATATTGTGCACGGCGTGCGCGCGCGCCTGGCTGACCACCTGCATGGGCAGCACAAACCAAAACTTGGTGCCCTCGCCCACCCGGCTTTCAAGGCCGATTTCACCCTTCATCAGGTGCACAAGCTGGCGACAGATAGCCAGGCCAAGCCCCGTGCCTTCGGTCTTGCCGCGATAGGTTTCGCCCAGCTGATGATATTCAGAAAATAATTTTGTCTGATCACTGGGGGAGATGCCGATGCCCGTATCGTGCACAATAAAACGCACAATCACTTCATCATGCGCGCCGTTTTTTTGTTGCAGCAACGGCAGCAGGCGCAGCGTGACTGAACCGCGCGGCGTAAATTTCAGCGCGTTGCTGATGAGGTTTAAGATGATCTGCCGAATGCGCTGCGCATCGCCCACCACATGCGGGGGCAGATCGTGATGAAGATCAAGTTGCAGCGAAAGGCGGCGGCGCTCGGCATCGGCCCTGAACATATCCATAATTTCGTGCGCCAGGGCGTGAAGGTTGAACACTTGCGGCCGCAGCACCATTTTGCCCGATTCAAGTTTCGAAAAATCCAGCACGTCGTTGATGATATCGGCCAGCAGATGGGAAGAATGCAGCGCCAAATCAACCAACTGCCGCTGATCAGGCATCAGCGCCGTATCGGCCAACAGTTGTAGCGTGCCCGCAATGCCATTCAGCGGCGTGCGGATTTCGTGGCTCATCATGGCCAGAAAACGGCTTTTCATCTGCGTGGCTTCAACCGCGCGGTCGTTCGCCTGCTTCAATGCCTGCTCGCGCTGCATGTGGGCCGATATATCTTGCAGCGTGATGACAGCATAGCGGTCTGTCGGCGGCTCAAGCACGACAGGGGCCGATTGCACATGGCACCAAAACATTTCGCCATTGCGCCGATGCAGTTGCAAAATGACAGAAACGGTTTTGTGGGTGCTCAGGCTGTCCGTCACCGCGAATAGTGTTTCTTTGTTGGTCTGTGCGCCCTGAAAAAAATGCCATGGCTGGCCAATTAAACCTGCCCGATCATACCCCGACAGTGTGTGTACCGCGCTGTTGGCATAAATAACAGGAAAACCGGCGGTGGCTACATCCACAATCAGCGTGCTGGTGGCCGAAGCCTCGAGCGTGGCGGTGAAAAAATTATTGACGATGGCGGACATCCTTCACGTAACCTCGCATCAACCTCTAAAAAAGGGGTTAAACGCTGCATGACAGCGCGATGTTTACATAAAATTGTAAGGGTCGATATCGAACAGCACTTTGCAGGTGCGCGAGCGTTGAAGCTTATCGTGCCACGGTTTCATAGCGTGCTGTAAGGCCCAGGCTTTGCCCGATTTCAGCAGCAGACGATGACGAAACCACCCGCGCAACTTCAAGAGCGGTGCGGGGGCCGGCCCCAGCACACTCAGATCGGCATTGTGTGATAAATCCTCCGCCATCTCCAGCCCCAGCCTGTATCCTTCGGCCTGCTGCTTGGTGTGTATGATGAGGGCCGCCAGGCGCATAAAAGGCGGCAGTGTATAGGTTTCACGCTCGGCCATTTCGGCCTGCAAAAATTTTTCATGGTCGCCCGCCGCCAGCGCCTTCAGCACAGGATGATCGGGCTGATAGGTTTGCAGCCACGCCTTGCCGCGCGCCCGATCGCGTCCGCTGCGCCCCGCCACCTGCTGCAGCATTTGCCAGCTGCGTTCGCCCGCGCGCGGGTCGGCGCCGGTCAACCCGCTATCGGCATCGACCACCACCACGGTGGTGAGTTTAGGAAAATGGTGGCCTTTGGTGGTCAGTTGTGTGCCGATGATGATATCCACCCGATGTTCGGCAATATCGGCAAACAGGCGGGCCATCTCGCGCGCCGAGACAAGATCGCTGGAGATGACACAGCGCCGCAGATGCGGAAAAATTTTTTCGCACTCCTCGGCCACACGTTCAATGCCGGGGCCGCTGTGCGCCCAGCTATCAATCGCGCCGCAATCGTGACACGCGGGGGGCAAATTTTTTTCATGCCCGCAATGATGACACTGCAGCCGATCATTTTTTTTATGCTGCACCAGCCACGCGCTGCAATAAGGGCATTGCAGGCGGGCACCGCACGCACGACACAGCGTGAGGGGGGCATAGCCGCGGCGGTTGATAAAAATCAGGCTTTGTTCGCCGCGGCCGTGGGTTTCGGCAATTTCGTGCCGTGCGGGCACACTCAACCAACTTTGCGCGGGCAATTTTTCCTTGCGCAAATCAATCAGCGCCATGTCGGGCAGCACGGCCCCGCCAAAACGCTGGGGCAGCACAACGTGCCGATATTTTTTCTGCCGGGCGTGGTGCCGCGCCTCAAGCGATGGGGTGGCCGATGATAAAATAATGGGAATATGTTCATGGTGCGCGCGCGCCACCGCCATATCGCGCGCCTGATACAGCACGCTATCATCTTGCTTATAGCCGGCGTCGTGCTCCTCATCCACCACCACCAGCCCCAAACGGGCATAAGGCAGCAGCAGGGCCGAACGCGCGCCCACAATCAACCGCGCGGTGCCCTGCTGAATATCCCACCAGCGGGTGCGCCGCTGTTTGGGTGTTAGGCCCGAATGCCACAGCGTGGGCATGAAGCCAAAACGCGCCGCAAAACGCTGAAGCAGGCTGATGGTGAGTGATATTTCGGGCAGCAGCACCAGCGCCTGCTGGCCCGATGCCATGCAGGCATCAATGGCCTCGCAAAAGGTTTCGGTTTTGCCTGAACCTGTCACCCCTTCCAGCAGCGTCACGCGCGGTGTGTGCTGGGCCAAATCATTCAGCACGGGTTGAATGGCTTTTTTCTGCGCATCAGAAAGCTGCGGAACGTGCGGGGCGTCTGCCTGCGTGGCCAGGCTTTCAGAAAATGTTGGCAACGCGGCCCCGCCCAGCACCATGCGCCACAGCATGTTGGGGGGTGTTAGCGTATAATCGGCCATGAAGCGCAAAAAGGTCAGGTGCGCGG
Source organism: Alphaproteobacteria bacterium (assembly GCA_009927055.1). Lineage (GTDB taxonomy): Bacteria > Pseudomonadota > Alphaproteobacteria > UBA9219 > RFNS01 > RFNS01. Next base: position 3,448 of record RFNS01000299.1, read on the forward strand.
GCGATAAACACCACGCATGCGGCGGCGGCGACAGGGGTTTGATTTTTTGCGCAGGCAGATGCGGGTTACCCGCACGCCACACCAGCGCCGGCATGGTTTTTTTGCCAACCGGCGCCAGCATCACCTGGCCTTCCTGCAGCGCATCGCCCCAATAGGTCAGAAGGCGCGGCAGGGCCAGCGGCAGCACACAATCATAGCGTTGCAAACGGTGGGTCACTGGGGCAGATTAGTGAAGAGCCGATGGAAAGGAAACATCATGAAATTTTTTGTCGATACCGCCGATGTGGCCGAGATTAAAGCGCTGGCCGAGACCGGCCTGCTGGATGGCGTGACCACCAACCCATCGCTGGTTGCCAAATCGGGCCGCAATTTTATTGAACTGATCAAAGAGATTGCGGCCATTGTGCCCGGCCCCGTGAGCGCCGAAGTGGGGGCGACCGATTTTGACGCCATGATGGCGGAGGGATTGTATCTTTCAACACTCGCCAAAAATATTGCGGTCAAGGTGCCCCTGACGCCCGCAGGCCTGCGCGTGTGCAAAAATCTTTCGGCGCGGGGCACTATGGTGAATGTCACGCTGTGTTTTTCAGCGGCGCAGGCCATTGTGGCGGCCAAGGCGGGCGCGGCATTTATCTCGCCGTTTGTGGGGCGGTTGGATGATGTGGGCCACAATGGCATGGCCCTTATTCAAGAAATCTGCACCATTTACAAAGCTTATCCCGCGTTCACCACAGAAGTGCTGGTGGCGTCGGTGCGGCACCCGCAACATGTGGTCGAGGCGGCCACAATGGGCGCGCACGTGGCCACATGCCCGCCGGCCATCATCAGGCAGCTGTTCAACCACCCGCTGACCGATAAGGGCCTGGCACAATTTGTGGCCGATTGGGAAAAATCGGGCCAGAAAATTTTGGCGGCCTAGGGCGTGGGCGCGTGGATGAGAGATGATGGTGACACAAGCACAGTGTCATTCCGGCGAAGGCCGGAATCTAAGGCCGTTTCAAGCCATGACAGGGTTTGTGATAGCCGCCCTGGATGCCGGATCACGTCCGGCATGACAATGATGTTTGCGGCCAAGTGTGTTGCCAATTGTGCAGGGTTCCAACGCTAGTGCCGCACGCGATCGTTGACTCCTTCTCTGCCACGCCAAAACTTCAGGCCCTTGTGGTCCGGTGGCTGGATGATGTGAAAAATCTTCGCCGGCTTTCACCTCACACGCTGGCCGCCTATGCCGCCGATATGCACAGCCTGCTGCAGTTTATGGTGGCGCATGGGGGAAAAATCCCCTGTCTTGATGATATGTTCTCGCTCTCGCTGATGGATTGGCGCGCGTGGCTGGCATCGCTGTCGGCCAGCAATGGCGCCAGGTCGCGCATGCGCCGCTTGGCAGGCGTGCGGCATTTTTTCAAATGGGCCGAGGTGAAAGGCTATGGGAAAAATCCCCACCTTTCTTATTTGAAAAACCCCCGTGTTGATAAAACATTACCGCGCCCCATAACGCCTGATGCGGCGACAGCGATGCTTCACATGGCTGGCCAGCAGAAAAACCCCTGGCAGCACGCGCGCGATCAGCTGCTGCTTTTGCTGCTGTATGGCGCGGGTTTGCGCATTTCTGAGGCGCTGGGGCTGTGCTGGCGCGATGTTGTGGGGCAATCACAGCTGGTGATTGTGGGCAAAGGGAACAAGCCGCGCATGGTGCCGCTGCTGCCCGCCCTTCAGCAGGCGGTGAGCGATTTTTATCAGGCGCAACCCGCAACGCCGCAGGCGATGGCGCCCGTGTTCAAAGGCGCGCGGGGCGAAAAACTTCATGCTGGTGTGGTGCAGCGGTTGGTGCGGCAGTGGCGACGGCAGCTGGGCCTGCCTGACAGCGTGACGCCGCATGCGCTTCGCCACAGTTTTGCAACGCATTTGCTGGCCAGCGGGGCCGATTTGCGCAGCTTGCAAGAGCTGCTGGGCCACGCCTCGCTTTCCACCACGCAGGTTTATACCAAGATTGAAGACATCGCGCTGCAGAAAACTTATTTTGCCACCCACCCCCGCGCCCGCCGGTAGGGGGGGGATCGACCAGCGATCCAGCAACGGAGATATTAAATGTCCACTTCTTTGACGTAGTTTTTTAAGAGTAAATCTTCATAGAAGGCGCCAAAAGGCAACGTGGGATGGCGCACCTGAATTTCCAAAATCCACGTGCCGGGCACAACAGCTTCAGGAAAATTGTTCAAACCCTCTTTCCAACCACGATGGGGGAAGGCGCCAATAAGATGTCCCGCCGGATCAAGGTTGAAGCGCACATCCATTCTCTCGGCGATGGAGATAATGTGATGATAAATCTCGATACCGTTGCATTGAGTGCGATCCCAATATTCTTCTGCACCCTTAAAAATATTCATGGCTGCATTTTTAAGGTGACGATATGTGGGGTTTTCGCCCAAAACATAGGTTTGCCCAATATCACCTTCCACGCCGTTATGTACGATGCCAAAATCGATAAAAGCAATATCATCATCTTTCAATGTAAAATCTTCCTGGGTTTTGTCACTAAAAATCAGCAACGTGTGTTCAGCAAAACGGATGTAAGGGGCATGCCATGTGCGCAACCCCATGGCAGCAAAAGTATTTTTGGCAAATTCGCGCAAGGCGCTTTCGCGCACGCCGGGGCGAAGCTGTTCGGCAACCGCGTTCAAAGCGCGACGGGCCACATTGGCGCTAGAGACAGCCGCCGCAATATCTTGCGCGTTCATATAGGCGCGCGTTTGCACCACGCGCTCTTGCCGATGATCGTGGGCGATATCAGCCATTACTCTTTTTTGTCTGTGGCCTGCATCAGGCCGCGCAATTCTTCCAGGCCTTCGTTCATGCGGGTGGTCAGCACTTCCACGGCTTCGTAATTGGCTTTCGCCATCATTTCTGAAAGTTCGCGCATGTTGGCCAAAGATTTTTCCATGGCGGTGCGCGTCAGCTCGGCACCTTTGGTCATGGTGTCTTCAGGGTTGGTGGTGCCGGCATTGTTCAGCATCGCGCTGGTTTCTTGGATGGTTTGGCGCACCAGCTCGCTTTGGCGGCGGGCCACCTGCTGAAATCCTTCAAAGGCCAGCTGGTTGGCGGCCGACAGCGCTTCGATATTACGGCGCTGCGCGGCCATCAGCTGATCCACATCCAGCCCCGGCATTTTCAGGTCGGCCATCATGCGGGTGACATCAAAAAATTTGCTGAAGTCGGTGGTAAAAAAATTCTGGCCGTTGTTTTTGTCCATCGGTTCCTCGTCAGCCTGTTAGGTAGGGGTTTTATTCTGTGGCGACAAGAGCAGTTAACCATAAAACCGCTTTATTTTCCAGTGGTGTTTTCGCAGCGCAACACGCCCCAGATTTTTTCGGCACGCCCCAGGTGTCGATCAAGCGCCGCCATGGTGCGCGACAAATCGGGGGTGGTGTCGGCCAAAAAACTTTGCAGGGTGCAGGCATAAACCGCCATCAACCCCATGGGCAGCAGCGGCGATGGATCGGCCCCCACATGTTTCAGCATGGCCTGGCACGCGGCGCGCTGCGCCCTGGCCAGGTGCAGGGCCGTGGGCGCGTGGCGCGCGGCGCTGTTGATGATATTGTTCAAGGCGGGCCGATGCGGCGATAAAAGATCCATGCGCTGCATCAGCAGTTCAAACAGTTTGTCACGCACGCACGCGCCATCAACAGGTTTGTGGGTGATCTGCCCTGTGGTGTGCGCCACCATCAGGTTCAGCACATCGTGATGGGTGGCCATGCCCATGGCCGACAGCGCGCGCGGCGATAGCTTGGCTTTTTTCGCCAGCGCCGACAGCGGAACAGGCCAGGCCTGGCGCGCCAGCTGAAAAGCGGCCGCCACCAATTTTTCTGAATTACGCACGGGCCGCCACGGGTGCCGCGGCCGCAGGGCCAGCGGTTTCCTTTTGACGCACATCGCGCACGCGCACGCGCTTGACGCGGTTTTGCTCCAGCTCCAGCACATCAAAGGCAAAGCCGGCGGGGTGGGTAAAGGTCTCGCCCGGCTGGGGCAGACGGCCCGCCAGCAAAAACACCAAACCGCCCAGCGTATCAATCTCGGCGCGTTCATCCTCGCTTAAAAATGGCCCCACGCGCTCTTCAAAGTCATCGATGGTCAGGCGCGCCTCGGCAATCAGGCTGCCATCGGCCCTGATGACGATGCGGGGCTGGGCCACGTCATCGTGTTCGTCATCAATCTCGCCCACAATTTCTTCCACTAAATCTTCAATGGTGACCAGGCCATCGATGCCGCCATATTCATCCACCACCATGGCCATGTGGTGGCGCGATTGACGCATTTGCATGAGCAAGCGGGTGAGCGGCATGGTGGGCGGCACAAACAGCACCTGACGCAGCAACTGGTGCAGCGCGGGGCGGCGGCCGTGGGCCAGCGCATCCAAAACGTCTTTCATGTGCACCATGCCCAGCACGTCATCCAGCGTGTCGCGATACACCGGAATGCGGCTATGCTGCGTTTCGGTCATCAGGGTGATCAGGTCTTGCAATGTTGTCTCAAGCTCCACCGCCACAATGCTGGCGCGCGGCAGCATGCAATCGGCCACGGTTTTTTCGCGCAGTTCCAGAACGTTGGCCAGCATCAGGCGTTCGGTGGGGGTGGCGCCGGTTTGGCTCGTTGGTTCTTCCACCAGTTCGGCCACCACATCGCGCAAGCTTTCTTCACTGGCCAAAAAGCGGCTGATTTTCTGACGCAGAAAACTGGCCAGATT
>RFNS01000145.1 GCA_009927055.1 Alphaproteobacteria bacterium
CAAAGGCGATGGTTGCATCAGTGCCCGCCAGCGCCCGCCATGTGATGGCATGGGCTTTTTTGATATCATCGTTGAGATCATGGTTGTGGGTTGTGCTCATACGCCTCAGGCGGCTGCTACCATTGCATCCATCACCAGCTCAGCCCCCATGGCGCGCTGATACATCTCGGCAATTGCGGGGCGTTCGGTGTCATCGCACTTGTTCAAAAATGTCATGCGAAATGCCCTGTCCAGCTTGCCGAAAATGCGCGCGTTCTCGGCCCATGTGATGACAGTGCGCGGACTCATGACGGTTGATAAATCGCCGTTCATCAACCCCTGCCGCGTTAACCCTGCCAGCGCCACCATGCGGCGAATGGTCTCTTTGCCTTCTGCGTTGTTCATCCACGCGCATTTGGCCAGCACAATATCGGCCTCAGCCGCGGGGGCAAGATAATTGAGCGTGACCACCACATTCCACCTGTCCATCTGCCCCTGATTAATGGGCTGCGTGCCATGATAAAGCCCCGTCGCATCGCCAAGGCCTATGGTGTTGGCTGTGGCAAACAGCCTGAAGGCGCTGTGCGGCGTGATGACGCGATTTTGATCGAGCAGGGTCAGTTTCCCATCCACTTCCAACACGCGCTGGATCACAAACATCACATCGGGCCTGCCTGCATCATATTCATCAAACACAAGGGCGCAGGGGGTTTGAAGGGCCCAGGGGAGCAGGCCTTCCTTAAACTCGGTCACCTGCTGGCCACCTTGCAGCACAATCGCATCACGCCCCACCAGATCAAGCCGACTGATATGACTGTCTAAATTCAGGCGCAGGCACGGCCAATTTAACCGTGCGGCCACTTGCTCAATATGCGTCGATTTTCCCGTGCCATGATAGCCCTGCACCAGCACGCGGCGGTTGAAGGCAAAACCGGCCAAAATGGCCAGTGTTGTTTCGGGATCGAAGCGGTAATTGGCATCGATGGCCGGCACGTGCTCGGTGGCGTGGGCGAAGGCGGGAATGTTCCAATCGCAATCAACGCCGAACACATCGCGGGCAAGAACAGTTTGGGTGGGGAGTGTTTCTGTTGGGCTCATGCTTTATTGTAACGCTGGAAAGTGGTCAGGCCAAGGGCGCATTTGCGCTTTTAGGGCCAGTTTCGTAAAGCCTTGGCATGAGTATTTTAAGCCCCGATGCCCTTCAACGCATTTGTGATGATCATGTGCGCTTGGCCGATGCGCTGGCCCAGCCTGGCCTTGCGCCCGAACAATTTCGCAAAATGTCAAAACAATATGCCGAGGCCGAAGTGCTGGCCAGCGCGGCGCACGAATATTTGGGCCTCTTGCGCGAGAAAGCCGATCTCGAGGCGCTGCTGAACGATGCCGACATGCGCGAGATGGCGCGTGGCGAGCTGAGGGTGATTGATGAAAAAATTCCTTCCTTGGGTGAAAAACTGCGCCGGCTTCTGCTGCCCAAAGATGTGGATGACGATAAGAACGTGATTTTGGAAGTGCGCGCCGGCACAGGGGGCGATGAAGCGGCGCTGTTTGCGGGCACGCTTTTCGATATGTATCGCCGTTACGCGCAGCACAAAGGCTGGCAGTTTGAGGTGATGAGCGTATCAGAATCTGATTTGAAAGGGCTGAAGGAAGCCAGCGCCAGCATCACCGGCACCGATGTTTTTGCATGGTTGAAATTTGAAAGCGGCGTGCATCGCGTTCAGCGCGTGCCGCAAACCGAGGCATCGGGCCGCGTGCACACATCGGCCGCCACCGTGGCGGTGCTTCCCGAAGCCGAGGAAGTAGATGTGAAAGTGGAAGATAAGGATTTGAAGATCGATACCTATCGCTCATCAGGCGCTGGCGGCCAGCACGTGAACACAACCGACAGTGCGGTGCGCATTACACACATGCCGACAGGCGTTGTGGTGGAATGCCAAGATGAGCGATCGCAGATAAAGAACCGCGCGCGCGCCATGAAAATTTTGCGTGCACGGTTGTATGAACGCGAACGCGCCATGCGTGAACAGGCCCGCGCCACCGCGCGCAAAAGCCAGGTGGGCAGCGGCGACAGAAGCGAGCGCATTCGCACCTATAATTTTCCGCAAAGCCGCGTGACCGATCATCGCGTGAACGTGACGCTGTATAAAATCGATGAAATTTTGGCGGGCGAGGGGTTGGATGACATTATTCAACCACTCATCGCGGCCGATGAAGCTGAGCGTCTGGCGGAGATGGAAGCCGCCGGCACGTGAGGCTGCATCAGCTTTTGCAGGCGGCGGCCGACCGTTTGCGTGCCGCGGGTGTTGACACGCCAGAGGGGGATGCGCGCGTGCTGCTGGCGGCTGTGATGGGGTGCGACAGGGCGCAACTGATTTCTGATAGCCAGCAAGAAATATCCCGCCATCATGCGCAGCGGTTTGAGCATATTGTGGCCCGCCGTGCCGGGCGCGAGCCGGTGGCGCGCATCCTGGGACAGCGCGAATTTTGGGGCATGGATTTTTGTTTGAATGCCGAAACGCTGGAGCCCCGCCCCGACAGCGAAACGCTGATGGAATCTGTTGTGGGAAATTTCCCCGATAAGGGCGCGCGTTATCGCATTCTTGATCTTGGCACGGGCACAGGGTGCCTGCTGCTGGCACTGTTGAATGAATACGGTCAGGCGACAGGCGTGGGGGCCGATCTTTCGGCCACGGCGTTGCAGCAGGCGGCCAACAATGCGCAGCGACATCAGTTGAGCGCGCGCTGCACGTTTGTTCAATCAAACTGGTTTAAAAAAATCTCTGGCCTGTTTGATATCATCATCAGCAATCCGCCTTATATTGGCGAGTGCGAGAAAAACACCTTGTCGCCCGAAGTGGCGCAGTATGATCCGGCGCTGGCGTTATTCGCGGGGGCCGATGGGCTGGATGCCTATCGCACGATTGTGCCGCGCTTGAAAAATTTTCTGGCGCCCCGCGGCATGGCTTTTCTTGAAATGGGATACAGGCAGTGGCCCGCCATCGAGACCATGGCCAAAAATTGCGGACTGTCAGCCGCAGTCAGGCGCGATCTTTCAGGCCACCAGCGCGTGGCGATAATCACTTACAGCAGCTGATAATTCGGGCCGCCGCTGCCTTCGGGCGTCACCCACACAATGTTCTGCCGCGGGTCTTTAATATCGCAGGTTTTGCAGTGAATGCAGTTTTGCGCGTTGATGACAAATTTCGGGTGGCCGTTTTCCTGAATCAACTCGTACACACCGGCGGGGCAATAACGTGTTTCGGGGCTATCATAAATTTTGTTGTTCACGCTGATGGCCAGCGACGGATCGCGCAGTGTAAGGTGCGCGGGCTGATCTTCGGCGTGCATGGTACCTGTCAGCTGCACCGAGGTCAGGCGATCAAAGCTGTACACGCCATCGGGTTTAGGATAGGCGATGGGCCGATAATTTTTGGCGGCACCCAGTGTCTCATGATCAGCATGCAGGCGCAGGGTCCACGGCGCACGACCACGAAAAAGATATTGATCAACCGCGGCGTTGAGAAGGCCCGGCACCAACCCGCCATAAAAACCTGGGCGCACGTTGCGGGCTGTATAGAGTTCATCCCACAGCCAGCTGGCGCGCAATTTTTGCGCATAAGCGCTGGCCACGGGTGGCGCGTCGGTGTTCAAACATTCGGCCAGCGCTTCGGCCGCCACCATGCCCGATTTCATGGCCGTATGATTGCCCTTTATTTTGGGCATGTTCAAAAAACCGGCGGCATCGCCCACAATCAACCCGCCCGGAAACGCCAGTTGCGGAATGGCCTGATACCCCCCCTCAGACAGCGCGCGCGCGCCATAGGCCACGCGCTTGCCGCCTTCCAGCACATGTTTGATGAGAGGATGATGTTTGAAGCGCTGAAATTCTTCATACGGCGATAAATAGGGGTTGGCATAATCAAGCCCCACCACAAAACCAAGACTGATAAGGGATTTTTCCCAGTGATATACCCACGCCCCGCCATAGGTTTGACAATCCATCGGCCAACCGATGGTATGCATCACCGCACCGGCCGAGAATTTTTTGGGGTCTATCTCCCACACCTCTTTCAGGCCCAGGCCATAGGTTTGTGGCTGACAATGATCGCGCAGTTTGAAGCGATCAAACAGCTGGCGCGTTAAACTGCCGCGGCAGCCTTCGGCAAAAACGGTATAGGTGGCACGCAGTTCAACACCAGGGGTGAAACGATCGGTTTTCTGGCCGTGTTTGCCAATGCCGGCATCGCCCGTGGCCACGCCCAAAATTTTTCCGCTGTCATCACACAGCAATTCAGCCGCTGAAAAGCCGGCATAAATTTCAACGCCCACATCGTCGGCCTGCTTCGCCAGCCATTTGGCCAACTGCACAAGGCTGATGATGTAATTGCCGTGGTTGTGCATGGTGGGCGGTGTGGGCAGGCGAAAGGCATGCTGGGCGGTGAGAAAATAAAATGAATCGCGCGCAACGGCGGTTGTAACTGGCGCATCGCTGGTGCGCCAGGCGGGAAAAAGTTCATCCAGCGCGCGCGGCTCCAGCACCGCGCCTGAGAGAAGATGCGCCCCAATCTCTGATCCTTTATCAATCAGGCACACGCTGGTTTCTGGCCGCAGTTGTTTCAGCCGTATGGCCGTGGCCAGCCCCGCAGGGCCGCCGCCCACAATTAACACATCGTACGACATGGTTTCACGATCAGCGCGCATGCTTGACGATACCACAGGAATGGGCAGATTCCCAGTATGCTTTCCCCCCTTCAGGCCTTGATGTGGCAAATGGATATGGGCGCCGATGATGTGATCGGTGACGAGGCGGGCCTGCTGCGCTGGTCAACCGTGCCGAAGACCGCCGTGTCCGACAACACAAAACCCGCTGCCGCATCGCCCTCTGCCGCATCAATTGTGCGTTTGCGCGCTGAAGGTCCAAAAGAAGGAACACCGCCAAAAATTTTGGTGGCAGCCACACCGGCCGATCTAAAAAACCTTGATACCGTTGCGGCGCTGGAGGAGGCCGTGAAAAATTTTGCGGGCTGCGCGCTGAAACAAACAGCCCTGAATACGGTGTTTGCTGATGGAAACCCCCAAAGCCCCATCATGTTTGTGGGCGAGGCGCCCGGCGAAGATGAAGACAGGCAGGGCAAGCCCTTTGTGGGCGTCAGCGGACAGTTGTTGAACAAAATGCTGGCGGGCATTGGCCTGGCGCGCGATCAGGTGTACATCACCAACATTATTTTCTGGCGACCGCCCGGCAATCGCACGCCGACCGATCATGAAATGGCGGCATGCCTGCCCTTTACCTTGCGGCATATTCAAATTGTGAAACCAAAAATTGTGGTGCCACTGGGCGGCGTGGCGCTTAAAAGTTTGTTGAACGTGACAGAGGGAATTACCAAACTGCGTGGCCGAAAAATGCAGTTGTCGCTGGATGATGGCACGATGTGCGATGTGCTGCCCCTTTTTCACCCCGCCTATTTGCTGCGCCAGCAAAGCGCCAAGCGCCAAGCCTGGGCCGATATGCTGACGTTGAAAAAGATGATGACAGACAAAGGGTTGTGGCCAGCAACTTGACAACCAAAACATAGTTTTTCATGGTTGGCGTGATCAAACAAACAAAAGGAATTTGACGATGACTGCCGATGAGATGAATTTTGAAGATCAGTTAAGAATTTTGGCTGAGAAAGTTACAAAACACGACCCGCAGCAAAAGCTTTCAGTTGTTGTTGCAGTAAGGCCTGATACTGAGTCTTTTGAGGAACAAAGAAAACATACCGAAGCAATGAGCGAAGAATTTAAACAATTAGGAGAAGTGAAGTGCTATGGCCGCGGTAGATACTTTTATATGAATGTTGCCGCAGCCCGTGTTCCTGAATTGCTCGCATTTACCTCTGAAACAAAACTAGATGTTTTTGAAAATACCTTGGGTATGACGGCCAATACTTTTCCTGTTCAAATACAGGCGCCTCAAGACGTTCGACATTTCAGATTTTCAGAAGTGCTTCGCTATGATGCCATGTCAGAAGATTTGAAAAAAGGTCTTGAATCTGAGTTTGCCCGGTATGGCGCGACTATCACAAAGAATGATGAGTGGAAACAATATGGTATGCCCCCCCATGTGACAGTAAGAGTGAATAATGCTGCCGATTGGAAAGCAATTGAGAAAGAGCTGCTTCAACCATTGATGATGGAAAGAGTCACTGAGGTTTACACAACATCTCGGTTTGTAAGAAGGCGCAGCCCCTCTGGTTAATTTCCGAAAATAATTCGGGGTTGATTTTAACGACCACAATGTTTTATGAAACCCCTATGTTGCCGAAGTTTTTCGGCACGGCTTATCGTGGTGTGGCGGGCGTGGCAGTGTTTCTTCTGCTGGGGCTTGTGTCGTCATCGACGGTGTCATCGGGCCTTTGGCCCGGTTGTTTAAGGCCCAGCGCCAGCCGTGACCTTTCACCCCATGTTGTTTCCGCCGCCCGGGCCAGCGCCCCGCGTTTGGCCTTGGCCGCGCTTGAAAAACGCGCCGAGCAATATGTGCTGGCCAAATACAGGGCGCAGCAGGGTAAAATTGAAACAGTTCTGAAGGGCTATCCGGTGCTGGCCGCCAGTGATTTGGAATTATATCAGCGTTATGCCGCCGCCGTGCTGGAGGGTGATATGGATGGGGCGGCACGTGATGCCGCCAACATTATTCATGATGAATTTTTGGTCGAGCTGGATGCCGAACTTGTGGGCGGGGAAAGTCTTTTATCATCACCCGCAAAAATTACGCCCGTGGGGAATGCCAACAAACATTCGCTGTCGCTGGCGGCAGAGGGCAAAGGAAGCAACCTGTGGGTTAGTGCGCTGGACAGCTGGCAAAAAAAGGATTGGTCGCGCGCCCTAACATTCTTGAACGAATTTGAAAAACAAAAAAATCATTCAGGGGCCGATGTGGCCGCCATCAGTTATTGGAAGGCGCGCGCCCATCAGCGTTTGGGGCAACGGCAAGAAGCCCACCGCGCACTTGGGCGTGCCGCCGCACAGCCGCACAGTTTTTACAGCCTGCTGGCGCGTCAGCAACTGGGGCAGATGCACCGCGTGCGCTGGCATGTTCCGGTGTTATCGCCGCAGCAGATGAAAGTGCTGTTGTCTCAGCGTGCGGGGCGCGTGGCGTTGTTCTGGCTGCAGTTTGGCGATGTGGCCTTGGCCGAAAGCGCCTTGCGCCGTGCCGATGTGAAGAAAGACCCCAAAATTCTTTCGGCCGTGCATGCGCTGGCGGCTTATGCCGGCATGGCCCGCCTGCAAATGGATTTGGCGGGGCATCGCACGCAGGATGAGGCGGCGGCCCTGGCGGCCAGTTATCCTGTGTTGCGCATGGATGGTGTGGGGCTTGATGAAAAACCCTTGCTGCTGGCCATCGCGCGGCATGAATCGGGGTTTGATGCGCGCGCCCGCAGCCACAAGGGGGCCGAGGGTCTGATGCAGGTGATGCCGGCCACCGCTGTCGCCATGAAGGCCAAAAACGTGAACGGTATGGATGTGGGGCGGTTATATGTGCACAGCTTGAAGGCGCAGCGGCCCATTGGTCATAACCTGATCTATTTGTTGTCGGCCTATAATGCCGGGCCGGGCAAGCTGCGTGAATGGCAATCGCGCCTGCCCACCAACGATCCCCTCCTTTTTCTGGAACTGATTCCCTATCGTGAAACGCGCGATTATGTGCGTCAGGTTGTGGCATCCAGCTGGCTCTATGCCGACCAGCTGGGTATACCCCTTTCATCGCTGCAGCAGCTGGCCGCAGGGCAGTGGCCCATGTGGTTTGATAGGGCTGTGGGCACGCGCGTGGCGTCTCTGGCCACCGCCACCTCGGCTGATTAATGTGCCCATTCTGCAACGATAAGGGGCTTAAGCTTCTCTAATTTTACAGTAAGGTTTTTTTGCAACCCACTGAAAAAACTTGTTACTTTCCGGCTTATTAATGTTTGGTGTGAGTAGGGGGAAACGATTGCCGAAACCATTGTTTTGGGCCATAATACGGGCTATGAGAACGCTTTGTCTCATCTTGGCGCTTCTGGCGCTTGCGCTGCCCGCGGGGGCCGCCACATCGACCGACCCGCAAGCCCTGGCACGCCTCCTCACCTCTCACGAAGCGGCCACCATCATTCCCGCCCCGCGTCAGGGATTCAGTTTATCCAGCACGTTTGAATCGGGCCGCGCCTCTGGCTTCTCCAGCATGACCGATGCGGGGGCCACGGGCCTTGGCCTGCTCAGCGGCAATATGCCCGATCGTCTGGCCGAGTTGGAGGGCGATCAGCGCGTGCACGCCTTTTTGCTGGATGGCCGGTATAGTTTCACCAAACTGCCCGTGCAGCCCTATGTATCGGGCGGCCTTGGCATGGCCATGTATGATCAGCCGGGCACCGTGCGCCGCTATGCCGAAACGGGGGCCATGGTGCCGCTGCTGCGCCTGGGGGGCGGTGTGGTGTATCAGATGGGCGAGGACTGGGATTTATCGCTGAATTATCGGGCAGGGTTTACCGGCCACGCCGACAGCGCGCCGCTTTTTTCGCGCACTGAAAACGCCAGCACGGTCGATATGCAGATGCTGGATATGGGGTTGAAGTTTAAGTTCTGATTTTTTTTGATGTCTATGCTAACTCCTTAGATATGTCTTGGTGGCAACCCGATATTTTTCAACACAAACTTCCCCGCTTGCGCACGCGTCAGCGCATGGTGCAGGCCACGCGCGCCTGGTTTCATGCCCAGGGTTTTGATGAAGTGGAAACACCCGCGCTTCAAATATGTCCGGGCATGGAGGTGCATCTGCACGCGTTTGAAACGCGCTATGTGGGGCCAAACCCCGCCGATGTTCACACCTTTTATTGCACACCAGCCCTGAGCTGACCATGAAAAAACTTTTGGTGGCGGGAATGCAGAAAATTTATCAGCTGGCGCATGTGTGGCGCAACGGCGAAAATGCCGCGCGCCACAGCCCCGAATTTACGATGCTGGAATGGTACAGGGCAGGGGCCGATTATACGCAGCTGAGGGATGATTGTACGCACCTGGTGCGGGCCATCGCCACAACGCTGGGCACCCAAAATATTTTAAGCGGCGATCAGGCGTGCGATTTGTTTGGCGACTGGGAAGTTTTAACAGTGCCCGAAGCCTTTCAGCGCTATGCGGGCATAGATGTGATGGCGACGATCGATGATCGCCACCATCCATCGCCGCAAGCATTGGCGGCGGCCGCGCGCGCGCAAAACATTCGTGTGGCCGATGACGATGACTGGGACAGCATTTTTTTCCGCATCATGTTTGATAAGATCGAGCCGCATTTGGGCCGCAGGCACCCCACGTTTTTAACCGATTATCCGGTGCATATGGCGGCACTGGCCCGCCCCAAGCCCGATGATGATCGCTTGGCCGAGCGGTTTGAGCTTTATATGCATGGCATTGAGTTGGCGAATGCCTTTGGCGAACTGACCGATGTGGCCGAGCAGGAACGCCGCCTGAAGGCCGATCAGGCCACCAAGCAACGGCTTTATGGCCAAACATATCCGGTGGATGATGATTTTTTGCAGGCGCTGCGCCACGGCATGCCCCCCTCGGCCGGCATCGCGCTGGGGTTTGATAGGCTGGCCATGCTGTTCTGCGGCACCGATAACATTCAAAATGTTTTATGGGCGCCTGTCGCTATTAACCAACAATAGTGTTTGACGTTTTTTGGTTGTGGGCCTAGGTTTGGCCCATTCAACCGCACAGGAGCACCCATGGCACTCAATATTGGCATTGGCGATATCGGCTACGAAAATCAATGGTATTTGCAGGGGTTTGATCCCACGTCGGTGCCCGCTCAGCGCCCTGAAACCGCTCAGGCCGATTCGGTGACCGTGTTCGATACCGAGCCTTTTGGCGCTCCCGGCCGCGTGCTGCGCATTGGCGATCAGGTTGTTTATGGGGTCACAGCGCCCAGCACCCTTCCTTTTGTGGGGTCTGAGATTAATTATTTCACCGTGCTGTCAAACTGGAACACCATTAAAAACGTGCTCATCACCAGCGATACGGCTGAACAAGTGCAGGTGAATGGCGCCGTGCACGTGGATGTGGCGCTGAATGCCACGACAACCGATGATAGCTATGTCAGCCTGCTTGGCCTGAAGCGCGGCAACATTGTGACCGGCAATGGCGATGATCTGGTTTACATTGAAACCCTGAACAATAACGATGGCTGGGTCAGCGAAATTCGCATGACCTTGAACGAAGGGAATGATACCGTTCAAATTCGTGATCTGAGCCAAAGCCGCCTGACCGAAGACCCCTATAAAAATCTGAACATTTCTCAGGGCTTTAATACCGATGGTGAGGGCCAGAAGGTGTTTGCCGATTTGGGCGAAGGCAATGATACGTTTGATGGCGCTGGCAGCAATGCCACCTTTGACGTGCGCGGCTTTAACGCCAATGACCTTATTGTGGGCGGCAATAACGATGATAATCTGGCGGGCGATCGCGGTAACGACACCCTGTATGGTGGTTATGGTGACGATGTGATCGACACCGGTTATGAATCAGCGACAAGCGAAGAAATCGCCTTGGAACGCAGCGTTTATACCGCCCTTCAAAACAACGCTATGACACCCGAACTGCTGCAGGCGTTTTATGATGCCGCCGAATATGGTGATGGGGGCCACGGCACCGATGCTTTGTTCAGCTTTGGTAAGTGGAACAGCGAAATGGTTGTGGATGGCATGGATGTGCTGCAAGGCTATAAAGGCGGCGACTACTTCTATTTCGTGGGCGAATTTGGCACCGATGTGGTGAACGATTTTGTGGGCGGCGCCCGCGTATCAGACCCCGAAGTGAACCAGGGCGACCGTTTGATGTATGAAAATGTGACCACCGGCAACAACAGCCTGTTCACATTCCAAACCGTCAACTTTGATGGCGGAAGCAATGATCTGCTGATCAGCTGGGGCTATAACGGCGAGGCCAGCGGCCTGAACGCCGAGCAGGGCGCTAGCGATCGCGCGGTGATTGTGAAGGATTTCTTCACGCTGAACACCGGCGTGATCGATACTTCAGGCTATGCCGGCACCAAAACAGTGGCGCAGCTGGAAGCTTTGGGGGCCAACAACATCTTCAACTTCAGCGTGAGCGATCATGCCGAAATCCGCACCGAATATAATTTCTTCGGTGGCTTGGTCTAAGCGATCTGACAGGCAGAGAAAAGGGCGGCAAAAGCCGCCCTTTTTTATTGGGCCATTTTTTATGCTGATTCTTGATGCTGACGACATAGACGTCACCGGCATTCTGGCAGTATTCTGGCGCGATTCAGCATTGATGCACAGAAAAGCGGCGACGAAAAGGATAAAAAAAGAGTGCTCGTGCTAGAGTTTACCCTGCACTCCACATGGGGTGAGGATAATGCATTCAGTGGCGTATTCAGTCAGCCTAAAATTATCCCTCGCGCTCGCGGCGTTTGCGGTCAAGCTTGCGCTGACGACGAATGGCTTCCGATTTTTCACGGGCGCGACGCTCAGACGGCTTTTCATAATTCTTACGAATTTTCAGCTCACGAAAAATGCCTTCGCGCTGCATCTTTTTTTTCAATACGCGCAGCGCCTGCTCAACGTTATTTTCCCTGACCATGATTTGCACGCGGATCAACTCCTCTTTGGGGTTAGGGGGGTGTTCTATCACACCTTTTGGGCGGCTGCCAAGCGGCAATGTTTGCGGCCTTGCCCGTGTTTGGTTAAAACAAGCCATGCCCAAAACTAAGCCCAAAAATAAGCCCTCCAAAGCCGCGCCTGATGCCCAAAACCTTCTTCTGTGCCTGGCCAAGGGTGCAGGGCAGCACGGCTGGCACCTGGATGCCCTGAGAAAAGCGGGGGCAGCGGCGGGGTTTGGGGCCGGCGCGGTTGATGTGGCCTATCCCCTGGGGGTGCGGCAGATGTTGGCCGATTTTAGCGCCTGGGCCACGCGCCAAATGACCCAGAAAGTGACCGCCATGCGCGACTTTGAAAAATTCAGGGTGCGCGAAAAGGTGGCGGCCTGCGCCATGGCGCGTTTTCAGGTGCTGAAACCTTATGTGGCGGCTGTGGAAAAGGGCGCGCAGTTTTATGCCAATCCGTTTTACGCGCCCTATGCGCTGCTTGAAATGGGTAAGGTGGCCGATGAGATTTGGCACCTGTGCGGCGATCACAGCACCGATTTTAATTTTTATACCAAGCGCGGCTTGCTGGTGTATGTGCTGATGGCCACAACTTTTTTCTGGGTGCGCGAGAAGGGGAACGATAAAACCACGGCCGCCTTTTTAACAAAACGTTTGGATGAGGTGGTGACGATCGGCAGCAAACTGGGCAAGCTGCGCGAATTTAATGTGGCCTCGCTGCTGAAGTATGTATAAGGGCGCGCAATTTTGCGGCGCGCGCGGCTTTTTGTGGTGTTGATAAGGTTTCGTCGGCCGCATGCAGAAGGCGCACATAGGCTGGCAAAATCTCGCCTTGCCACGCGCCGCCCGATTTCAGTTGGAAATGGTTGGCGCCTCTGACCAAAACGGTTTCAATATCGGCGCGCGGGCATAGGGTTTGAATGGCCATGACCTGGCCTGGGGGCACAATCTGATCACGCTCACCGCCAATGGCCAGAATAGGCACCGTGATTTGTGTAGGATCAACGCGCTGACCGTTCAGCATCAGTTCGCCTTTGGGTAAACTGGCCTTGATAAAACCTTCTTCGGCAATGTGTAAGACAAGTTCGGCCGGCAAGTCGGCCGTGTGGCTCAGTTCACGCGCGCGGGCATGGCGGGCCTGAAGTTTTTCAAGCGCTTTGAAAGGTGTTGTCATCATCAACTGGCCACCGAAAATGAATTGATCCATCATCAGGCGGCCTGTTTCGGCCAGCAGCAGCGCCTGTAATTGTGCTTCACCGGGCAGAATAAGGCGCCCACGCCCCAAGCGTGATGGGCCCACTTCACGAAAATTCGCCTCCAGCGCCCTGAGGCCCAGAGTGCGTGTGAGGGAGCTGAGGCTGCTGGGTTCAGCCTCGACATCCAGCGGGCTGCCGCTGATAATCAGGCCAATCGGTGGGGGCGCCTGGCCCTTTCCACTGCTGGCAAGGGCGGTGGCAGCGGTGGCGGTGACGCCCGATTGACTGTAGCCGCCCAGCACAAGGGGGTGGCCAAAATCGCGCATAAATTTCAGCACATAATCAAAAACATAATCAGATAAATCGAACGTGCGCGCGTCTTTCAGGGTTACATCGCTGGCGCATTTCCAGTGCGTGATCATCACGTTAGCGTGACGTGTTAGGGCCAGAACTTCCCCCACTACCGTGGGCGCAAAATGCCCCGACGTGGGAGAGATTTGAAAGTAGGCAGGGTCGTTCAGGCCAACATCGACGCCATCTTTGTTGCGCTTGGTGAACAGGTGAACATCGGCAAAGGGGCCGAGGGGAATAACGGTTTCCACCACATCGCACACCTGGCCATGATATTTCACGCGCAATGTTGGAAAAGGCAGGCGGTTATCGTGCGGGCCCTGGGCAACAATGTCGCGTGGTTGAAAAATGGCTGTATCAGTGTCACGCGGGGCATCGGCCAGAAACATTGAATCGCCTGTCGCAAGGTTAGGCGATTATTCCAACGTATTTGCAGGGGGCCTGACAAACAAATTCGTTGCGGCAGTGCAGCGTAAAGTTTATCGCCACAGGCCTGTGATGGCGGCGGCTTCCTTCATGGTTGCCTCGGCCATGGCGCGGGCGCGGGCGGCGCCTTCGTTCAGCTGGCGGTCAATTTCTGCCACATCTGCCAGATAATGGCGCATGCGGGCTGTCATGGGGGCGATTTTTTCCACCACCACCTCGGTCAGGCGTTGTTTGAAGGTGGAAAAATTTTGCCCCGCCACATCGCGCAGCGCCTGTTCTTTGCTGATATCAAGCAAGGCCGCATAGATGGTGACAAGATTATCGGCCTCAGGTCGCGTGCCAAGCTCGGCCACACTGTCGGGCAGCGGCGCGGCATCGGTTTTCGCTTTTCTGATTTTCAGCGCAATCGTCTCGGCATCATCGGTTAAATTGATGCGCGAATAATCGCTCTCGTCTGATTTGCTCATTTTCTTGGTGCCGTCACGCAAACTCATCACGCGCGTGGCTTCGCCCAAAATCTGCGGCTCGGGCAGTGGAAAAAAATCAACCCCATAATGGCGGTTAAAGGCCCCCGCCACATCGCGCGCCAGCTCTAGGTGCTGTTTCTGGTCCTCGCCCACAGGCACGTGCGTAGCGCGGTAAAGCAGAATATCGGCCGACATCAGCACAGGATAGCTGTAAAGGCCAAGGCCGGCGGCCTCGCGCCCGCTTTTGGCTTTATCCTTAAATTGCGTCATGCGCTCCAGCCAGCCAAGAGGCGTGAAGCACGATAGAACCCACCCCAGTTCGGCATGACCGCTGACCGCACTTTGCGGA
>RFNS01000143.1 GCA_009927055.1 Alphaproteobacteria bacterium
GAACACCCCGAAGCCAAAAAAGTTTATGAGGAAAAGAAAATCCCCGTTGCCAACTTGGCCGATCGCGTGAAGCACATTATGCAATCGTGCTTTGCGGGGCGCAGGCTGGTTGTTTTCTCGGGCGGCGCCACCAAAGGTGAAAACAGCATCTATGATGATGCGATGGCCATTAAGGCCGGGGGCGGCCACGGCAGCATTATTGGGCGCAACAGCTTCCAGCGCCCGCGCGAAGATGCGCTGAAGATGCTGGATAAGCTGATCTCGATCTATAAAAGTTAGGGCTATGGGCGCTGCATGAATAACCAGCATTGTGCGCCCATCATCAAAATTTGCGGTATCATGTCGCTGGCCGGTATTGAGGCGTGCAAAAATGCAGGGGCCGATTGGGCGGGGCTGGTTTTTGTGGCGGGCAGCCGCCACAGGGTTGATGATGCTCTGGCGCGCCAGCTTGCCGTTGCGGCGCGACCGAACTTAAAAGTTATTGGTCTTTTTGAAAACCATAACTTAGATGAGATATTGAATGTGGTGAAAAATGTGCCATTGGATATTTTGCAGCTGCACGGCGATGAAACGGTGTCGCTGGTCAGAGAAATTAAAAACGCCACGGGCCTTCCTGTGATTAAGGTGGTGGCCGTTGGCGATGCCGTCGATATTGAGAAGGCTGAATTATTTTCGCCTGTGTCTGATTATGTGTTGTTCGATGCGAAACCACCCGCCAATGCCACGCAGCGCGGCGGCAATGGTGTGTCGTTCAACTGGCAGATTCTGAAAAATTTTCGTGGCCGTGTGCCGTGGCTTTTGGCGGGCGGCCTGAACGCCCAAAATATTTCTGAAGCGATTGAGATGGCGCGCCCCACAGGCGTTGATGTCTCAAGCGGTGTTGAAACAGATCACGTTAAAGACCCGCATAAGATCAATACTTTTTGCACGTTGGCGCGACAAAAACTTGCCTCCTTCTCGGCATCGCGGGTATGATGTCCTATGCCCGAAACCGCACGCAAGATTGATCATCAACCATCCTTTCGCGCCATGCCCGATACGCAGGGGCACTTTGGCATGTTTGGCGGAAGATTTGTGGCCGAAACGCTGATGCCGCTTATTCTTGCGGTTGAAGATGCTTATCACACCGCGCGGCGTGATCCTGACTTTCAAAAAGAATTTGACAGCCTGATGACCGATTATGTGGGCCGCCCCAGCCCGCTGTATTTTGCCAAAAGGCTGACCGACAAATTGGGCGGTGCCAAAATTTATTTTAAGCGTGATGAGCTTAATCACACCGGCGCCCACAAAATCAATAACTGCATTGGGCAGATTTTGCTGGCGCGGCGCATGGGCAAAACACGCATTATTGCCGAAACGGGAGCGGGTCAGCACGGCGTGGCCACGGCCACGGTGGCGGCGCTGTTTAACATGCCCTGCATTATTTACATGGGCGCGCATGATATCGAGCGGCAAAAACCAAATGTTTTTCGCATGAAATTGTTGGGGGCCGAGGTGCGGCCAGTGACCAGCGGCAGTCAAAGCCTGAAAGATGCGATGAACGAAGCGCTGCGCGACTGGGTGACCAATGTGCATGATACTTTTTATATTATCGGCACGGTGGCGGGGCCGCACCCTTACCCCATGCTGGTGCGTGATTTTCAAAGCATCATCGGCCGCGAAGTGCGTCAGCAGATGCACGACAAAGAAGGCCGTCTGCCCGATCATTTGGTGGCCTGCATTGGTGGTGGTAGCAACGCCATGGGGTTGTTTTATGAATTTTTGGATGAACCCTCGGTGGCGCTGCATGGGGTGGAGGCGGCGGGCGAGGGGCTGCACACCTCAAAACACGCGGCCAGTTTGCAGGGTGGAAAACCTGGTGTTCTGCACGGTAACCGAACCTATTTGCTGCAAGATGATGACGGCCAAATTACCGAAGCGCACAGCATATCCGCGGGTTTAGATTATCCGGGCATTGGGCCTGAGCATGCGTCTTTGTTTGATGCGCGGCGCGTGACCTATGGCACAGCCACCGATGCCGAAGCGCTGGAGGCTTTCAAACTGTGCTGCCGTACAGAGGGGATTATTCCCGCGCTAGAACCGGCGCACGCCCTGGCCTATGTCACACAACTGGCGCCTGCGCTCTCGCGCGATGAATTGCTGGTGATGAATTTATGCGGCCGTGGCGATAAAGATATTTTCACCGTCGCGCATCATTTGGGGGTAAGCCTATGAGCAACCCGCGCATTGCAGCACGTTTTGCCGCCCTGAAGGCCGCCAACAGGCTTGGGCTTGTCACCTTTATCACGGCGGGTGATCCAAATTATGAAACATGTCAGGAAATTTTGTTGGGCCTGCCCGCCATGGGCGCTGATATTATAGAACTGGGCATGCCTTTTTCCGATCCGATGGCCGATGGGCCCGCCATTCAGGCCGCCAGTTTGCGGGCGCTGTCATCGGGCATGAATGTGGCGCGCACGCTGGAACTGGTGGCCGAGTTGCGCACCCAAAACAAAACAACACCCGTGGTGCTGATGGGATATTATAATCCGATTTATCGTTATGGCGTGCAGCCTTTTGCGCGCGATGCGGCGGCGGCCGGCGTTGATGGGGTGATTGTGGTTGATTTGCCGCCAGAGGAAGATGCCGAGTGTCGTGAGCCGTTGGCCAGCGTGGCAATTGATTTTATCAGGCTGGTCACGCCAACCACCACGCCTCAGCGCCTGCAAACAATTGCCGCGCACGCCAGCGGGTTTTTATATTATGTGACACTCACAGGGGTCACGGGCACGCAAGATATGGCGGTGGATGACACGCGCGAGGCGTTGCAGCGTCTTCGCAGCCAGGTGAAACTTCCTGTGGCGGCGGGTTTTGGCATTAAATCGGCGCAGCAGATTGCGGCGCTGCAAGGGGCCGCCGATGCCGTGGTGGTGGGCAGCGCCATTGTGCGTGAGATTGAAAAAACATTGAACACGCCCAAAGAAACCGCCAACGCAACCCTTCAGTTTGTCAAGCATTTGGCGGGTGGATTGGTATAAACTAGGGGCAGGACTTATAAAAAAAGCAGAAAAAAACTGATGCCCCTGCGCAGGCAGGGGCCCATCACGCATAGATTGTTTTGAGCGTTTCATGCGGGTGATGGGTGCCTGCTGGAGTTTACCCTCGCGCAGGCGGGGGCAGTCACAGTAGTGCTGTATTTTCTTATTTTAATGCGTCTTGCTCTAATGCACCGACAGCGCGGCCATTTCGTGCTGTTGCAGGGTGGCGATGGCCAGCTCGCGATTTTGGATGATGGTGATGGGCGTGCCATCGGCCCCATAAACGCCGTGCATCCACTCGCCCTGCACTTTAAGCGGTTTAATGTACGCCAATTCATTCAGGCCAAATTCGGCCAGCTCGGCTTCTGTCATGCGCCGCGAGGGGGAGAGATTGGAAAGCTGCTGAAGCATCTTTTTCATGATAGGATAACCTCTATAATCGGATCTTAATCATAGGCTGGATTTTCCTAAAAATGTAGCTAAATACTTTCACGATGACGCGACCATATCAACTGGGCAGTGATGAGCACAAACAGCGCTTTTGCCACATGCTGCTCGATACGTTTAACCCCTATAAACCCACGGTGATTGCGTGGCCAACCTTATCGGCCGATGCGCTGGCGCGCCTGACCAACCTGCCCTTTTGGGATATCGCGGTGCAGACAGAGGGCTATGCCAGCCGCCGCATGCAGGCGCTGGCCGATGTGACGTTTGAGCAACCCATCAAGGATGCGCTGAACCTGAATGCATTCGAAGAAGGCCGGCATAAGTTGGTCATTGAACATATGCTGCGTTTTTATGGCATCAAAACAGTACCAGAGCCAGATTATGCAGCGCCAGAGAACGCTGAATGGAATTTTATCCGCACCGGCTACAGCGAATGTTTTGATAGTTTTTTTGCCTTTGGTTTGTTCAAGGTGGCGAAAGACAGTGGCTTTTTTCCGCCCGAACTGGTGGACGTGTTCGAACCCGTGGTGCACGAAGAAGGCCGCCATATTTTGTTTTTTGTGAACTGGGTGGCGTGGAAGCGCGCGCAGAATAATTTGTTCCAAAACATTCTGTTCTCAGGCACATGCATGGCGGCGCTGGGTCTCAGCATGTTTAACCGCCTGGGCCTTGCCGGAAAAACAAAAAAAGCGGGGCAGGGGGTGGGCGCGCGCTCTGGCGGCGGCAGCTTTACCATGACAGGCACCGAAAGCGTGGCGGGCAAATTATCGCCGCGCCTGTTTCTTGAAACTTGTCTGGCCGAAAATAACCGCCGCATGGCCGAGTATGATGATACACTGCTGCGCCCCACTCTGATGCCACGCCTGGCAAAACTGGCCCTGTTGTTTGTGCGATAAACTTGTTTCTGGCGATGAATGAACGATCGCTTTTAACTTCATCCAGGCTTTGTTACAGTGCCACCGGCTGTGACCGTAGCTCAGTTGGATAGAGCAAGCGTTTCCTAAACGCTAGGTCGGAGGTTCGAATCCTCTCGGTCACGCCAAACTTAGTTAACCCCAAACCAGCTTTCGGCGTTATCATCGTAGTAGAGGGCGGGGTCATAGTAGTTGACAGGCAACCCAAGTTCTTTCGCTGTCAGCTGGCCCACCGAAGCTTTGGTGCGCATGATGGCCACAATCTCATCCCGCTCGGCCCGCACCAGGCTTACTTTCGCATCCAGCAATTCCTGCTCGGCGTCCAGTACATCGATGGTAGTGCGCGTCCCCACAGAAGATTCTTGCTTCACACCTTCCAAGGCCATTTCAGAGGCAGAAACCTGCTTCTGGCGGGCATCGATGGCGGCGCGCGCGGTGACAAGTTGCTGCCAGGCCTGCACGGCAGATTCTTTGGCGCGGCGAACCTGATCATCCAGTTCTTGCTGGCGCTGGGCCACCGTTTGTTTGGACGCGCGAATGCGCGCGTAATCGGCCCCGCCGGTGTACAGCGGAATGGTGGCGCGCACGCCCACGCTGGTGGTATCGACCCTGTGGGGGCCGACAAAGCTTTGATCGTATGAGCGGGTGGCGGCGGCCACACCACTGATTTCAGGCAACAGTGCGCCGGTGGTGGTGGTCACGTCATGATCGGCCTGATCGAGGGCATATTCGGCCTGGGCCACGCTGGGGTGATTAAACTGGCTGGTTTCTACCGCTTCGTCTTCGCTGGCAGGCAGGGGGATTTCAACACCGGGTTTTGTAATGCCTTCGGGCGCACGCCCCACAATGCGAACATAGTTGGCACGCGATGATTCTAAATTGCCCTCGGCCTGAATGCGATCAGACACAGCGCGGGCCAAACGGCTTTCAGCCTGGCTAACGTCGGTGCGTGTCACTTCACCGGCATCAAAACGATCTTGCGTGGCTTCCAGCTGGCGGCGCAGCACCACTTCGTTGCTTTTGGTCAAGCCCAGCACGGCCTGATCGCGATACACGTTGACATAGGCCGTGGCCGCATCCAGCAGCAATTGTTGTTCAACGGCCACCAGGCGTGCACGCGTGCCCATGACCCGCGCCTTGGCCGAGCGCGAGGCCCCCACCGTGCGAAAGCCCCTGAAAAGGGGTTGCTGCACGCTGATGCTGCCATCACGCGGGGTAGAAACACCCTTGCCAGCCGTGGGCAAAAGCCGGTCTGTTTCCTGCCAATTAATGCCCGCCGAGCCGGTGACACTGGGTCGCCAGCCCGACAAGGCCACCGCGACCTGATTATCGACCGCCCGCAATTCGGCCTGGGCCGCCTGAAGCTGTGGGTTGGTTTGATAGGCGTTGGTCAGCGCTTCGCTTAACGTTTCGGCGCGGGCCTGAGGCAGGCTGAGGGCGAGCAGGGCGAAAAGGACAGAAATTTTTTTCATCAGTACGTCTCCATGCTGGGATCAATCTTGATGGCCCATTCGTGAATGCCACCGGCCAGATTGGTGACGGCATAACCTTTTTTGCCCAGAATTTGGCAGGCTTTGCCGCTGCGGCCGCCATGATGGCACGTGACAACAATGTGTCGGTCAGCGGGAAGTTCAGCCGCGCGCGTGTCTATTTCGCCAAGGGGGATGTGCACGAATGCATCAAACCGGCAAATGTCCAGCTCATGCGCCTCGCGCACATCGAGCAGCACAAAATCGCGCCCCTGATCCATCATGGCTTTGAATTGTTCAACGCTGATTTGGGCAGGAACGTTCATGCAACCTCAGAAAGCAAAATTTTGTTTTTGGTTGAAGGCCGCCAGCGGCGGGGTCGCGGCATCAAACAAATCGCGCCACGAAAGCTGCCCGTGCATCTTCTGATATAGTCGGGCCACGCCTTGTGTGTTGTGGCTTTTAACAACGCAGGCAAGACGACCACCTTCGGCCAACTGGGCGGCCAGCGGAGCCGGAATGTGTTCAACCGCGCCATGAATGATGATGGCCTGATAAGGGGCCGACGACGGCCAGCCATCAGAGAGCGATGATGAATAAACCCGAACGTTTTTCACATCCTGATGATTGAGATTTTGCTGGGCTTTTTGACACAGCGACACATCATCATCAATGGCGACAACATGCCCCGCCAGCCGTGAAAGAATGGCCGAGATATATCCCGTGCCGCTGGCGATTTCCAACACTTTATCGGTGGCGCGCAGTTGCAAGGCCTGAAGCAGACGCGCCTGCACCACGGGTTCCATCAGCGTGCGCGAACGGGTGAGCGGCAAATCTTCATCGACATAGGCCAGCCCCTGCATGGCTTCTTCCACAAACATCTCACGCGGGATGGATGAAAAGGCTGCCAATAATGTCTCGTCCAGCACCTTGTTGGGGCGCAGCTGACATTCGACCATATGGAAGCGCTGGGTTTCAAAGCAAATCATGCCGCAACATACCTAAAGGTTAAGGTTTTAATTTTTGATAAACCCTTGGCGCGCGAAAGACAAGCAAGTCTTGTTTTTGTTCTGTCTTGCCGCTAGGGTGCGCCGTCAACCACAAGGCGCGGTGGCAGAATGGCTATGCAGAGGACTGCAAATCCTTGGATGCCGGTTCGATTCCGGCCCGTGCCTCCAGAATCGATTGACAAATCAAACAGCTCGTCTAAAAAAACAGAATCTCTCTTTAACCCTCTATCCTTTTGAGGTTGCCTGTGGTCGATCAACTTTTCCTGCTTGTGTTTTTGTGTGGTGCGCTGGCCCTTGTCTATGGGTTGTTTACCATCAAACAGGTTTTCTCGGCCGATGCGGGTAATGCCCGCATGCAAGAAATTGCGGCCGCCATTCAGGAAGGGGCCAAGGCTTACCTTAACCGCCAATACAGCACCATCGCCGTGGTGGGGGTGGCTGTGTGCGTGCTGCTGGCGCTTTTGCTGGGCATTCATGTGGGCATCGGGTTTGTGATTGGCGCGGTGCTTTCAGGGGCGGCGGGCTATATTGGCATGCATGTTTCTGTCAGAGCGAACGTGCGCACGGCGGCAGCGGCGCAAAAAGGTTTGGCGGCCGCGCTTGATATTTCATTCAAATCGGGGGCCATTACCGGCATGCTGGTGGTGGGGCTTGGGTTGCTGGGTGTGGCGGGCTATTACTATATCCTGCTGCACTGGCTGGGTGCCCCCAACATGCGCGCCATTATTGAAGCGCTGGTGGCTTTGTCGTTCGGCGCCTCGCTCATCTCTATTTTTGCACGCCTTGGCGGCGGTATTTTCACCAAAGGGGCCGATGTGGGCGCCGATTTGGTTGGTAAGGTTGAAGCCGGAATCCCTGAGGATGATCCACGCAACCCCGCTGTGATTGCCGATAACGTGGGCGATAATGTGGGCGATTGCGCGGGCATGGCGGCCGATTTGTTTGAAACCTATGCCGTGACCACCGTGGCCACCATGCTGCTGGCCACAACTTTCTTCATGGGTCAGCCCATGTTTGGCGAGCTGATGGTTTATCCACTGGTCATTGGCGCTGTGTGCATCTTTGCCAGCATTATTGGCACGGCGTTTGTGCGCCTGGGATCCACCAACAACATCATGGGCGCCTTGTATAAGGGGCTTTTGGCCACGGGTGTTTTGTCGGCCGCCTTCATCTCTATCCTCACGCAGCAAATGTTCGGCCTGACCAACGTGGTGGCGGTGGCCGGTGGGGTTGAGATTACGGGACAA
>RFNS01000139.1 GCA_009927055.1 Alphaproteobacteria bacterium
CCCGAAAAAACAGGCCCCACCTCAAACCATGCGCCGTGCGGCAGGCCGCGCGCCGCGTTGCGGGCCGCCACCCCCACCACATTGGGCAACAGGCTGGGGCGCAGCACGTCTAAATCGGCCGCGATGGGGTTGACAATTTTTTGCGAAAGATCGTGCCACCCAAAATGTTTGGCCACATCGCCCGCCATAAACGACAGCGTGACCACTTCCATCAACCCCGCGCCTGCCAGCACGCGCCGCGCCACCTGCGTGCGTTTTTGCAGGATGTTGAGCGCGGCAGGCGTGGTGGCCTGCGGACGCGGCAGCGACGTGGCGGGGATCATATCAAACCCCTTTACGCGCACAATTTCTTCGACCAGATCGGCCTTGCCCATCACATCGGGGCGCCAGCTGGGCACGCCAACGTCCCAGGCATTTTTTTTCTCCCACAACACAAAACCAAGGCGCGATAAAATCTCGGCCTGCTCGGTGATGGGGACATCAACCCCCATCAGCTGCGCGCCATAGGTGTGGGGCAGAACATAACTGCGCGTATGATCGGGCGCCGCACCGGCCACAACCATGTGGCTGATTTGCGTGTTGTTTTGTCCGCACACATCAACAACCATTTGCGTGGCTAAATCTAATCCAGCTTCGGTGAAATGCGGATCAATCCCGCGCTCAAAACGCCAGCGCGCATCAGACACCACGCCCAGTTCACGCCCTGTTTGCGCGGTGCGCGCGGGGTTAAAAAAGGCCGCTTCGATCAGCACATCGGTGGTCGTGTCATCGCACCCTGTGGTGGCACCGCCCACCACGCCCGCCAGCGAGATGACGCCCGTATCATCGCTGATGGCGATCATGCCCGGCTGCAGCGTATAGGTTTTATCGTTCAGGGCCGCCAGCGTTTCGCCACCCGCGGCCGCGTGCACACGCAAATTGCCTTGCACTTTTTTCGCATCAAACACGTGCAGGGGACGCGCATAGGCAAAGGTGAAAAAATTGGTGATATCGACAAGTGCCGAAATGGGGCGCAACCCAATATCGCGCAAAAGGCGCTGCAGCCACGCAGGACTGGGCCCGTTATGAACGCCGCGCACCAGACGCAGGGCAAAGTGCGGCGCCGCCTCTGTTTCCAGCATCACAGACACAGGGCATGGGAAATTTCCCTGAACATTTGCCCTGGCCAGGGGTTTCAGGGTGCCAAGACCCGCCGCCGCCAAATCACGCGCGATGCCGTAAACGCCTGCGCAATCCGGCCGGTTGGGGGTCAGCTTCAGTTCAAAGGTCACATCATCCAAGCCCGCCCAGGCGGCATAATTTTTCCCCACGGGCGCATCATCGGGCAGTTCAATAATGCCGTCGGCGCGATCATGTTGCAGGTTTAATTCATCGGCCGAGCAGCACATGGCCTGGCTTTCCACCCCGCGAATGCTGCCGGCTTTCAGCGCCACGCCATCACGCGGGATCACATCGCCCACACGGGCCAGCACAATTTTAAGGCCCGTACGCGCATTGGGTGCGCCACACACCACCTGATAATTTTTGGTGCCATCGGTGACACTGCACAGCTTCAGGCGATCGGCATTGGGGTGCTGTGTCGCTTCCACAATGTGGGCAATGACAAACGGCGCCAGCACCTTGCCCCGGTCAACCACCTGTTCTACTTCCAGCCCCAGCGCGGTAAGTTTTTCAGCAATCGCATGAGCGCTCGCATCTGTTTCTAAATATTTTTTCAGCCACGATAACGTCAACTTCATCACACCCTCACATCGAATGCGGCGTTGGGCAGAAGATGCGGCGCAAAGCCATAGTGCTGCAGCCAGCGTGTGTCGCCTTCAAAAAAACTGCGAATATCGGGGATGCCGTATTTCAGCATGGCAATGCGATCGATGCCCATGCCAAAGGCAAAACCCTGATATTGCTCAGGATCAATGCCGCAGTTTTTCAGCACGTCGGGGTGCACCATGCCGCAGCCCAAAATTTCCAGCCAATCGCCGTGGTTGCCCAATTTCAGCTGACCACCCTGGCGCGCGCAGCCAATATCCATCTCGGCCCCCGGCTCGACAAACGGGAAATAGCTGGGGCGAAAACGCGCGGGCAAATCAGGAATGCCAAAAAAGGCACGCAGAAAATCGACCAAACAACCTTTCAAGTGCGCCATGGTGGTGGCCTCATCAATCACCAGCCCTTCAACCTGATGAAACATAGGCGAGTGTGTCTGGTCGCTATCGCACCGATAGACACGCCCCGGACAGATAATGCGCAAGGGCGCCTTTTGCGCCTGCATGGTGCGCACCTGCACGGGGCTGGTGTGCGTGCGTAAAACAATTTTTTCGCCATCCCCCGTGGCGCCATCGCCTGGCATGTAAAACGTATCTTGCATCTGCCGCGCCGGATGATCGGGCGGCATATTCAGGGCCGTAAAATTATGCCAGTCTGTTTCAACATCCGGCCCTTCGGCCAGCACAAAACCCATGCTGGCAAAAATACTTATCACCTCATCCATCGTCTGGCTGATGGGGTGAATGCGCCCCGGCATCACCGCCTGGGCGGGCAGGGTCATATCTAATTTTTCTGTGATCAGGCGGGCGTTTAATTCGGCGGCTTCCAGAGCACTTTGGCGCGCATCCAGCGCGGCACCCACATCATCCTTCACCAGATTCAGGGCCGCGCCGGCTGTTTTTCTTTCCTCCGCCGACAGGGTGCCCAACTGCTTCATCAGCTCGGTCAGCGCGCCTTTTTTGCCCAGATAGTGCACGCGCAAATCTTGCAGCGCTTGCGTGGTGTCGGCGGCCGCCAGGGCGGCCATGGCTTCGGTTTTAAGTGTCTCTGCATGCTGTTGAAGGGACATAAGTACCTCTGGATCACTATACACAACTGATGTGCCCGCGAAAGCGGGCACCCATCACCCAAACGGAATACAAGAAAAAACGATGGGTGATGGGCCCCTGCCTGCGCAGGGGCAACAACCTGATAAAGTTAAGCCGCTTTTTCTTTGGGGGCGGGCAAAACGGCTTGCACCTTTTTCACCACCGCCTCAAACGCTTTGGGTTCGGTCACCAGCAGCTCGGCCAGCTGTTTTCTATCCAGCGTAATGCCCGCCAGTTTCAGGCCATTGATAAATCGGCCATAGGTCAGGCCATGGGCGCGCACGCCGGCGTTGATACGCGTAATCCACAGCGCGCGAAATTCACGCTTGCGGTCGCGCCGGTCGCGATAGGCATATTGCATGCCTTTTTCGACCTTCTCAATCGCGATGCGGAAGTTGGTACCGCTGCGACCGCGATAACCCTTGGCGGCCTTAACAACTTTTTTGTGACGAGCATGGGTGGTAACACCCCGTTTAACGCGTGCCATGATATGTCTCCGTGTTTGTTAGAAATCGTTGCGCAGATAATGTTTTTTCATGTTCTCGCCGTCTGTTTTGAACAGAATTTGTCCCTGACGGCTTTCGCGCTTCATTTTTTGCGGACGTTTGCGCAGACCATGGCGACGGCCCACGGCACCGGCCTTGACCTTCCCCTTGCCCGTGACACGGAAACGCTTTTTGGCACCCGAATGGGTTTTCAATTTGGGCATTTTTCCTCTCTTTTCTGGGCCGTATCGGCCTCGTTTTTAAGGGGTTTTTGTCAAAACCCGCGCCTTGGGGGCAGCCCTGCCACCGTTTGGCGTAATGGTTTTTAGCGAAATGTGACGGTGCTGACAAGCGCGAATATTTTCACGCTTTTACCCACCCTTGGCCATCGTATCCATCACGCGGATGATGGCGGGGCCCAACAGCACCATGAAAAGCGTGGGCAGAATAAACAAAATCATCGGCACGGTCAGCTTGGCCGGCAGGGCCGCCGCTTTTTCTTCGGCTTTCATCATGCGTTCTTCGCGCATTTCGGCCGAAAGCACGCGCAGGGCCTGGGCCAGCGGCGTGCCATATTTTTCGGTCTGAATAAGGGTGTTGACCAAATTTTTGATGCCCTGAAGGTTCACGCGCTCGGTTAAATTATAAAGCGCGCGGCTGCGCTCGGGCAGCAGGTTTAATTCAACCACGGTCAGGCCCAGTTCTTCGGCCATAATGGCCGAGGCGCCGGCCATTTCACGCGCCACGCGCTCAAACGTCGCATCCACACTCAGGCCCGCTTCGGCGCAGATCACCATCAAATCCAGCGCATCGGGCAGCGCTTTGCGCATCGCTTCGGCGCGTTTTTGCGCGGTATTTTTCACCAGAATATCGGGCAAAATCCACCCCAGAAAACCACCGCAGAGCGATGATAGCACGCTGAAATTTTCCTTGATGGGCAGCAGATGCAGGGTGACCAGAAAAAATAATCCGGCCGCCAGCCCCAGCCCCAATGCCATTTTAGCAAACAAAAAACTGGTCAGCGCATCGCGCGACCTGTACCCCGCCTGCATCAGCAGTGTGCGCATGTTTTGCGCCTTGCTGCTGTTGGCCAGCTTCAGCGCATCCACCACCTGTTTCATCATCGCCTGCTGGTTTATTTTGCCGCGGCGTGTTTTGCTGGCGGCCATATCGGCCCGAATTTCATCGCGCCGGCGCGATAAGGCTTTCAGGCGCGCGGGCATGGGGTCGTTGATCATCAGCGCTTGCCACACCAGCCCCAAAACGCCCACCGCCGCCAGGGCCGCAATCAACGCCAGCACATCGGGGTTGTTGAGAAGGCTGGCCATGCTAAACCTCAAACCTTATCATTTTGGCGATGATGCCGTGGCCCAGCGCCATCATGCCGGCGGCATACATCAGCAGCTGATTGCCGCCCGGCGTGAACAGCAGCACGTTGATATATTCGCGGTTGAGAAAATACAGCGCCGCAAAAAGTAAAAAGGGCAGCGAGCCGATGATCATGGCGCTGGCCCGCGCTTCTGATGACAGAGCCTTGATTTTCAAACGCAAGCCGCGGCGTTTGCGTATCAGCTCGGCCAGATTAGAAAGCGTCTCGCCCAAATTGCCGCCCGTCTCGCGCTGAATGGACATGGCAATGACCATAAAACGATATTCGGGCGCATCAATGCGCCGCGCCACTTCCCACATCGCATCGTCCATGCTCTGGCCAAAGCGCACCGCATCGGCCACGCGGCCAAATTCGGTGCTCAGCGGCTCAGGCATTTCTTTGGCCACCGCCTTGATGCTTTCGCTGATGGGCAGGCCCGACCGCAGGCCGCGCACCATGGTATCAATCGCTTCAGGAAAATGTTTCAGAAAATTGGCAATGCGCGTGCCGCCCATCATGCCCACCACCAGGTGCGGAATGAGCACGCCAAGCGCCAGACCAAACAAACCCGCCTGCAGCGGCGGCCGGCCCACCACCGCCACCAGCACCACATAGGCGATGCCCACCGTCAGCGCGTTGATCAGAACATAGGCGCCGAGCGTAATATTTTTCCCTGTGCGTTCCAGTCGCGCGCGCAATTTATCGGGCTGCGGCAGCGCCGATTTAATGAAGCGATCTAACAACGCGATATCGCTGTCTTTCTGATCGCGCAGAAAACTTTTCAGCTTCTCATCAATTTTTTTATCGTTCGCAAGCGCGCGGGCCTGGCTCTTCACACGTGCCAGGCGCTTATCCACCTGCGCGCTGTTGTTGTCGCTCATCAGCATGATCACAAGAATGATCAGCGCCACGCCCATGATGATGCCAAGAAGCAGCGTGCTCATTGTCCCAGTGTCTCCATCAGCTGGCGTTCAAGACCATAATACTGCGCCTTGGGCAAAAAGGCGGGCCGCACGTTATGATACTTAAAATCGACCTTCAATTTGCCGTTGGGCAACTCGCCCACCACGTCGGTGGTGAATAAATCTTGCATCGTCACCACTTCGCCTTCCATGCCCACAATCTCGCTGATATAGGTAATGCGCCGGCCGCCATCGCGCATGCGGCTGACCTGCACAATCATATCCACGGCCGAGGCCACCTGCGTGCGCACCGCGCGCGGCGCCAGGTTGGCCCCGCCCAGCCCCACCATGTTTTCCAAACGCATCAGCGCTTCGCGTGGGCGGTTGGCGTGCACCGTTGACATCGATCCATCGTGACCCGTGTTCATGGCCTGCAACATATCAATCGCCTCGCCGCCACGACATTCGCCCACAATAATGCGATCGGGGCGCATGCGCAGCGCGTTTTTAAGAAGATCACGAATGGTAATTTCGCCATCGCCTTCAAGGTTGGCGGGCCGCGTTTCAAGGCGCACCACATGCGGCTGCTGCAATTGCAATTCGGCCGCATCTTCAATGGTCACCACGCGCTCGCCATGATCAATCATCTGCGATAGCGCGTTCAACAGCGTGGTCTTCCCCGAACCCGTGCCCCCCGAAATAATAATGTTGCAGCGGCTGCGCGCGGCGATGCGCAAAATGGTGGCCATTTGCACGCTCATGCTGCCAAACTCAATCATTTTATCCAGCGTGATTTTTTTCTTCGAGAATTTGCGAATGGTAATGGCCGCGCCATCAATCGCGAGTGGCGGAATAATAATGTTCACGCGGCTGCCATCGGCCAGGCGCGCGTCGCACAGCGGCGAGCTTTCATCAATCCGCCGGCCAATGGCCGTGACAATGCGCGTGGCAATGGCCTGGGCGTGCGCGTTATCGCGGAAGGTGACATCCGATAATTGCAGCTTGCCTTTTTGTTCAATGTAAATTTGTTTGGGCCCGTTCACCATAATTTCTGAAATGGTTTCGTCGCGCAGCAGCGGCTCCAACGGGCCCAGGCCCAGCATATCATCCAGCATGCGGCTGAC
>RFNS01000255.1 GCA_009927055.1 Alphaproteobacteria bacterium
CTAGCGCAGTTTGCCCCGCACTGGCAACAAGCCTATTGGCACGAGCCAAAGGCGTTAATACCGGCGTTGGTGCCACCGCAATCTAGCTCGCCCATGGGTTTGGCGATGCTGCCAATGTAAACAAGCAACCCGATACCCATGAGCAGGATGATAAACATGACAAGGGCCCGCCCATGTGTGGCCCAAAAACCTTTACCGGCAGTTTTCGAGACTTTTGCCATAAACACTATAGAATCCATAAAACGGTTGATATTATCTTACCACGAGGTGTTTTAAGGCGTGAGAGTTAACCAAGCAGGAACCGTCCATGCCATCTCCACCATCGTCATCCCCGCGGCGGCGGGGATCCATTTTTCCACTTGCGCTTCTTGCGGTGTGATGGATTCCCGCTTGCGCGCGCGTGACGTGTCTTTTTATCGTTGATTGATCTTGGTATTTCACACATCAGGTCTTTAGAATAAGGCGCGCGCCTCAGGCCGTGACGGTATTTTGCGGCACCTGATCGACCAGAAACTGGATGGCGTGATCATAATGCTGGGCCGAAATAGCATCGAGGCTGGCAATATTCAGGGCTTCCTGAAGGGTTTGGTGCACCCTGTCCTCAGGCTGGCCCAGGCTATCGGCCACAAACGAGACAAGCGCCAGCAATGAAATTTTCTCGCCCTCGGTAATGGGGCGGGTTGATGGCGCGCCCACATAACGGGCGGGGTTGGCCGCAAAAGGCGAGGCAAGGGGGGCCGAGGGAGGTGTTTTCAGGGGCATGGCGTGGCCTAAGTACTTCAAATCGTTGCCTGTATCTGTTGTCTTGTGCAGTGTATCCATGCCCTTTTAACCATCCCATAAAAATGAGACAAGATTAGGACCATTGAACCATACACGCACTATAGACAAAAACATACCTAAAAACAAGAATTTCATCGTTTTTTTAGTTGCAAGCATTGCAAAAGGTTTTTGAAAGCGCTATTTGTTGCACGGAGTTATGAAATATAGGTAACAGCATGTTTACACCGGCGCAACTGCGGGCCGCGCGTGGCCTTCTCGATTGGACCAGAAACGATCTGGCCGATCACGCCGGCATTTCGCCCGAAACCATCAAGAACATCGAGCACGGAACCTTCCGCCCCCAAGAAAGCACCGCAAGGGCGATTGTTTCTTGCTTCAAGCGTTTTGATATTGAGTTTACAGACAACGATGGCGTGCGTAGGACAAAAGATACTGTAGTTCATTATCTTGGCCAAGATGGGTTTCATGATTATGTCAACGATGTATATACGGAACTACAACGTTTAGAAGATAAGGTAATTAGAATTTGTGGGGTTGAAGATAGATTATTTGTTAAAGCTTTGGGCAATAAAGCCGATGAACATCTTAAACGAATGAATTCACTTCAAGGACTTCATTTCAAGGCGATTGCAAGTGACATCAACAAAAGCATGAAGCTTGGTTATATTGAATACCGAACAATACCCAATTTGTCTTTTCAAATACAGTTTTCAGTTTATGGGGATCGTTACGATTTTATTCTTTTTGGTGAAACTAAAGACTATCCCAAAGTGGTTGCCATTCGTTCCAAGATTGTGGCACAAGCATACCGAGAACAGTTTGACGCTCTATGGAATATTGCACAGAAAGATGGGTAAATAAATATGTTGATCGCAATGACAGATGCAGCAAGGACAGATACAGCAAGAACTGTTACACCCTCTGGTTACGCAGGAAATATGCATCAAGAACAATATGATGATCCTGTGGCTGAGTTTTTTTGGCGCATGAGAAATCTTACAGGTGAGATACAGCTTTATACGGGGTATTTGCAAGGCTATTTTGCTAACAAAAGGAACCGTGGGGAATCTCTTAATCTTGCTGCTGACTTTGGGTGTGGGACAGGTTGGCTTCTGACAAAACTGGCGCGCGATGTTGGGTTTGAAAATGTGGTTGGTGTGGATACGTCTGAGGCTATGCGACGGCTTGCTTGGAAGAGCGTATCTTCAGAACTCGCTGGGCGTATTAAAGTTAAACCTGTTCTTAATGGAGAGCATGCAGGCAAATGTGATTTAGTTGTTGCGATCCATCTCACATACCATTTTACAACCAATGAAGAGTTACGCAGTGGTTTTTTTGGAGCTATTCATCATGCCCTCAATGAAAAGGGTGAGGCTATTGTTATTTCTGCGCATCCTGATTTTGTTCACAACACCCCAGCCTATTATCAAAACAGCATTGCAGCGACACAGTTGACATCACAGGAGCGAGAAGACCTCGAGCTTAGTATTGATTCGGATGGGTTTATTTCGCTCGCTGATTATTACAAACATACAAGCGGAAAGATGCCTTCGTTTGTCGATAAAGCTCAAATGACTGTTAGGTTCACAATACCAAAACAACATGGACGTGGTGTAGATTGTATTCAATTAACAGATACCCATCATGCAAGAACGAGCGTTCTGGAGCAAGCCAAAGCTGCTAGTCTTGAATTTGTGAGGGAAACACCTCTTTATCTTGGCTCTCATCCGGTGCCAGCATACGTTGCATGGCATTTTAGGCTCAGGCCTCCTACAAGTACTCCATGAGTCTTTAAGACATACATCTCCTCGAATCCCTCACATCCCCTCGGCGGTGGGGGGCGCGGGGGTGAGGGTGTCTTCACCACGTTCCTTGCGTTCTTTTGCTTCCTGTTCAGCGCGAGCTTTTTCCTGTTCCTCTATCACATCCAACTGTTTTTGCAGTTCTTTACTTGTATTGTGTTTTTGAATGGGCGTGTCTTTCCCTGTCCCATCCAGCTGCTTGATGATGTTTTCCTGCCGCATCAAATCGTTCGCCTTGCGTTGCTCAGGCGCCAGATGCCCCGAAGGCTGAGCCAGGGTATAGGTGTGGTTCAAATCGTCCGCCAGTTTGATAAAAGCCTCGGCCACCTGTTCGTCATGATCATCTTGCAGGCTGCTGATCATCAGCCCCGCGCGCCAATAGGTGGCGGTGAAATTGCGCCTGTCTTCAATGGGGGGTAGGCGCAGGGTGTGTTTGGCCTCGGCCACAAATTGAATATAGCTGTGGCACGTCAGAGAGTCATCATACTTCGTCGTCACTTCGGGCTGCACAGTAATGCGCGCCACGCCGGCTTTCACTGGTGCTTCCTCGCCGGCATAAAGGGTGGGCATGTCGGTGCCCATGAACGTATCGCGCAGAAGCCTGAACAAACGCTCAGATTTTAGGTTGCATTGCTGGCTGTCTTTTTGGTTGAAGAAAAGGGGCGGGTTGATCAGAATTTCGTGCACCTTATACAGACCAGGCGCGCCGCTGATGCGATATTGCAGCGCCTCATTCTCAAGGGCGTGGGCTGGGGCCGCGCACACGACAACGCAAAAAACAAGCGCCAGAATTTTATTCACGTTCATCGCGCTGCGTGCGTTCTTTGCGTTCATGGCGTTCTTGTGCCTCGATGGACAGCGTGGCGATGGGCCGCGCCTTCAGGCGTTTGATGCCAATCGGCTCACCCGTTTCTTCGCAATAGCCATAACTGCCATCATCAATGCGCGCGATGGCTTCGCTGATTTTAGAAAGCAGTTTGCGTTCGCGGTCGCGCGTGCGCATCTCTAACGCCACTTCCGATTCAGCGCTGGCCCTGTCGGCAATATCGGGTTCCTGCAGGCCACCTTCTTCCTGCAGCTCGTGCAGGGTTTCGCCGGCGCCTTGCAAAATTTCCTCCTTCCAGGCCAGCAGGCGCTGGCGGAAATACTCCAGCATCTGCGGGTTCATGTAGGGTTCTTTTTCCTTGGGCTGATAATCGGGCGGCAGGGTGATGGTCATGATTCCTCTTAAGGCTCTCACACTATTAAGACCGAAAAAGGGCGGGGGCAAGTTTTTGAAAAGGCGTGCTTGACAGGCAATGACGGGGGGGTACGAAGCGCGTGTAACCAACGGAGATATAATCATGAGTGATACTGATGATGCCGAACAACTTCCCCGCACTGTTAAGCGTGCGCTAGATTATTTTGATATCGCCGATGAGGCTGATCGAAAGATTGAAACAGGGGGTGAAGATTCGAGACTGGTCGATCGATTATCGTCCGTTTCGCGTTTCATGAGGATGGGTGCCCCATCAATGGCTCGAAAGATTGTTGCCTCAGCTTTTGACGTGGCAGCAGATAATCTTTGCTATGGTGTGTGGCATGCCGAGCGTGCCTATGGACACGCGATGTTCAAGCTTCGTATTTCATCGGCCATCAGGGCGCTGGAAGCATTTGAGAAAGCAAAAAACGTCACCGTTATGTGTGAGCCTTTGGGGGATGGGGATCATCCTAAAATGCGCTTGAGCGATGTTCTGAAACAGCAAAACCGCTGGTCGGGTATGAATTATGCCTTTATTGACAATGCACGCCGATCAGTTCAGGTGAAAAATTTTGGATAGTTGCCTCAACTCCATCGACAGCCGCTGGTTGAAAGAAGTGATCCACGAATGACAGCCTGCGCCCAAGCCGGGGCGCCTACTCGGTCTGGCTGGCGGCGTAGCGCTGGTGGGTGTTCATGCGCTGCAGGGCTTCTTGGTCAACCTCGGCGCCGGGCTGGGCGTGCGCGGCGGCAAACCCTTGGGTGTGCACAACAACCTGACCCACGCCCGAACATGGCTGGGCCGCACAGGCCTGACCCAGACGTACATACGGCTCGGTTGAGACAGAAAAAAATTGTTTTTGGGCCAATGACATTTTTACCTCGCAGTGCACAAAAATAGCGCCAAAATTGTGAATGTCACCTTAAAAATGCTTAAAATACAAGATGTTCTGCCTGTGTTGTGATTTCGCAACTGCAATATTGGTTAACGCAGCTTACTTCTTCAACATCGACCCCGCAGCCGCCTTGAGGCCCACATGAATATCGCCGCCCAGCTTAAAGGCATAAACGCCATAGAGCACATGGATGGGCATGTTTTTGGGCAACATCTCGGCCGCTTTTTGCTGCAGCAGGCCCGCCAGCTGTTCGCCTTTTTTCCAGGCGTGCGCTTCATCACAGCGTGTCAGCAGCACGCCAAATTCCTGCTGGCCCAGATAGCCCGCCACATCGCAGCTGCGCACGTGGCGACACAATACCCCCGCCATTTCTTGCAACAACTCACGCTGCTGCCAGTCGGGCAGGCCTGCGTTCACGCTGTTCAAATTCTCAAGCTCAAAATAAATGACCGAGCTGCTGCCCCCGTGCCGCGTATCCAGCGATAGCATGCGCGCGCATTCACGGTTAAACTGGTTGCGGTCGGTGAGGAGATTGGCAGGAAATTTATGCGTGGCCACTTCGGGTTGCACGCCGCGCGCCACCCGGTTTTCAAGATCGCCAATTTTTTGGCGAAGCTCGGCCATCTCGGCCCGCATGGCGTGCAGAAGTTTCAGCAATTCATCGTTCGTTTGATGAGACATAGAGCACCCAAGAAAGTGCCATGACTGTGCCATGGCCTGACTAAAGTTTGTTTAATAATGGTTTGATGTTTTACGGTGAAGACCTCATTAAAAAGTATAACACTGTCGTGCCTGCGAAGGCAGGCACCCATCACCTGAATGAAAAGTAAGAAGTATCGCCCGGTGTGATGGGCCCCTGCCTGCGCAGGGGCTTCAGTTTTTTTCTGTTCCTGTGTCAATCAGTCATGAACCTAAGGCTGATGAGGGTTAACACCCCCTCACCACCAGCACGGCATTCAGGCCGCCAAAGGCGAATGAGTTTTTAATGGCAATGGCCCCTTGGGGCAGGGTTTCGGTGGTGGTGGTAATGGGCACCAGCGCGCAATCGGGGTCGGGTTCGACAAAATGAAGCGTGGGCGGCACGCGTTGGTGATGGAGGCTGAGGACGGTGGCCACCATTTCCAGCGCGCCGGCAGCCCCCAGCGCATGCCCGAAAAGTGATTTGTTGGCGGTGGTTTTCATGCCGTGCAAATGATCACCAAAAACATCTTTCAGCGCTGCGCTTTCGGTGGTGTCGTTCGCGCGCGTGCCGGTGCCATGCGCGTTGATGTGCACCACCTGGGTGGGTTCCACCCCGGCATCATGCAGGGCGTTTTGCAGCGCGCGCATCATACCCCCTTGGTCGGGCGTGGTAATATCGCGCGCATCGCAGCTTTGGCCAAAGCCAATCATCTCGGCCAAAATTTTGGCGCCACGCGCTGTCGCATCATCCATGCGTTCCAGCATTAAACAGCCCGCACCCTCGCCCAGCACCATGCCCTGACGGCCTTTGCTGAAGGGGCGGCAAAAATCGGGGCTCATCACGCGCAGCGCTTCCCAGCCTTTCAGGCAGCCGAGGGTGAGTGTGGCTTCCGATCCCCCTGTCATGGCGGCGCGCACCATGCCGCTGCGCACCATATGATAGGCGGTGCCAATGGCATGCGTGGACGACGCGCAGGCCGACGCAATGGTGAACCCAGGGCCCTGCAACCCCAAATCCATACTCACCTGACTGGTGTTGGCGT
Source organism: Alphaproteobacteria bacterium (assembly GCA_009927055.1). GTDB lineage: Bacteria > Pseudomonadota > Alphaproteobacteria > UBA9219 > RFNS01 > RFNS01. Next base: position 6,446 of record RFNS01000255.1, read on the forward strand.
TCGCCATCAGGCGCGGTACCGAAAGCGGATGCACACGACTAGCCGTGGGGTTGCCCCACATGCGGTCGTAGGCTTCTTCCATCGTTATCTGTCCGCCCACGCCTGTGCCCAAAATCACCGCGCATTGCTGCTGAAATTCGGGTGTGGGTTGAATGTTGGCTTGCGCCCACGCCTGACGCGCGGCGGCCACCGCCAGATGGCTGAACCGATCCATCAGCGAGAGTTTTCTGGCATCGACATGCTGGCTGGCATCAAAATTCTCAACCTGCGCGCCGCGATAGGTGATGCTGCCCGTGGGCCGCGTGAAGGTGACAGGGCCAATGGCGCAGTGGCCGGCAAAAAGTTTTTCAGTAAATTCGGCAATCGAACAGCCAAGGGGCGATGCCACCCCAACCCCCGTCACGACCACGCGATGCATGATCTAGGCCGCGTTCTTGGCCGCGATTTGATTCTCGACCAGCGCCACCACCTGACCCAGCGTTTCAAATTCAGCGTTTTGGGCGTTGGCGTTAAAGGGCAGTTCAATTTTGAAATGATCTTCAAGCGCAAAAACAATTTCAACCACATCCAGACTGCTGATGTTCAGCTCGGTCAGTTTGGCATCCAGTTTCAGGTTTTCGCGCGGAACCATGGCCTTGGCGGCGACGATATCCAGAATTTTTTCGACATTAGGGCTTGTCATGACCGAAAAGCTTTAGCTTTTTTTATCCGATTGCTCAAGCGTGATGAGGCGCGCCATCAAATCATTAACTTTTTCGTGCAAACGGGGCAGGCGCTGCAGGGCCATAAAAATCTCAACCGCCTTTTCCCGTGGCTGGGCCGGAATGCCGCCGCCCACAATGGTTTTGGGCGGCACGTTGTTGCCCACGCCTGAATAGGCCATCACCACCACATCATCGCCCAGCGTAATGTGGTCTGCGGCGCCCGAATGCCCACCCATCACCACGCGGTGGCCCAGCACGGTGCTGCCGGCAATGCCCGCCTGGCCGCAGATCAGACAATCCTCGCCCACCTCGACATTGTGACCAATCTGAACCAGATTATCGATTTTTGATCCGCGCCCAATGCGCGTGGGGCGGATGGTGCCCTGATCGATGCAGGCATTGGCCCCAATCTCCACCTCATCGCCCACCACAACCCCGCCCAGCGAGGCAATGCGCCGCCAGCCGAGTATGTTGGTCGATGATACAGCCCCCGTATTTTTGGCGGCCTCCACGCTGCTTTCTTGCGGCGTCACAAAGCTAAAACCATCGCTGCCCACCACGGCATTAAAATGCACAAGGCAGTGGTTGCCCATGCGCACGTTGGCGCCCACACGCGCACCGCTGTGCAGCAGGCATCCTTCACCAATGTGGGAATTTTCCCCGATATAGTTTTGCGCTTCCAGCGTCACGCCATCACCAATCACCGCGCCTGCCCCAATCACCGCATGGGGGCCGATGCTGATATTGTTTCCCAGCTTGGCGGTGGCATGCACAACCGCGGTGGGGTGCACGCCCTGATGACGCTCAGACGCCGCGGCAAAAAGATTGGTAAGCACGGCCAGCGCCACGCGCGGACGGGCCACCACCATATAGTCGGCCACCGTGGCGGGGTCAGCCGGTGGGTGGGCCAACACGGCCATGAGGCCCGAAACCTTGGGCAGCTGGGCGGCCAGGTCTTTATCCATCGCCAGCACCAGATCGGTCTCGTGCTGCCAGTCGAGGGGGTGGCAAAGACGCCCCACCACGCGCGCCCCATTACCTGAAAGCGTGGCGCCTGTTTTGTCGGCAAGTTGTTGAAGTGTGGGCATTCTTTCTTGGTAAAAGATTGCCATGGCTTTGTAAATTGGTAGGGGTGACGATAGGAATAATTAAAAGATGATCATTTTATAAACATTTTATGATTGACTTATAATCATAAAATAGGCATAATAAGGTTATGCAGGAGGGGCCGCCATGAATATTATTTTTTCACAAGTTGATCAAAACTACATCAAGGCAAAAGTTAACAGCGGTTTTTACAGTAACGCCACAGAACTTGTGCGCGATGCTGTGCGCCGCATGCGTGAAACAGACGACTTAAAATACGCCCACGTGATGGAAGCCCTTGATTTGGGATTGAAGGATGCCCGTGAAGGGCGAACGGTTGCCTACAGCCCTGGGTTGCTGGAACATATCGAAAAGGAAGCCATGAACATCGCACTCAAAGATAGAAAGTCAGACACCGGTGTCTGATAACCGGTATGGGCTTGAGCTGACAGAACATGCCCTGAGCGATTTGATTGATATTCTGGCCTTCACCCATCGGACATGGGGCGAGCGCCAGCGCCAAGAATATAAACACAAGATTGATGAAGCGTTTCAGACGATTGCCGCCAATCCCCATGCAGGACAGCAAAGACATGGACTGATGGTTTATAGCGCGGGGCGAAGCAGAATATTTTATGATATCAGAGATAATCTTGTGATCGTTATTCGCATTTTGCATGATCGCATGGATGCTGCGCGCCATCTGCCGTAAAACCCCCATCAGTTCCAGCGCGGCCTATGCTTGCTTATTTTTTTCTCTCCTCGCATAAATAACATTGTATCTTCCCTTGTTCTTTGTGAGGCACCATGCGCGGCGACAGCGATATTATTCAAAAACTCAACGGCATCCTGACCAACGAGTTGACGGCCATTAATCAATATTTTTTGCATGCGCGGCTGCTGCAGCACGATGGCCTGAACAGGCTGGGTCAAAAAGTTTATCAAGAATCGCTGGGCGAGATGAAGCACGCCGATATGCTGGTGCAGCGCATTCTGCTGCTAGAGGGGCACCCCAACCTGCAGCATCTTCACAAAATGAAGGTGGGCGAAAATGTGCCCGAAATGTTCGAGGCTGATTTGGCCGTTGAAACAAAAAATCGGGCCGATGTTCAGGCCGCCATGACCGCATGCGAGGCCAAGCACGATTATGAAACCAAAAATATTCTGGGCGCCATTCTGACCGATACCGAAGGCCATATTGATTGGCTGGAAACTCAGCTGGGTCTTATTCAAAAACTGGGCCTGCCAAACTATCTGCAAAGCCAGGTGGATACGGCGGCATGAGCATTGAGAGTTATTTGCAGCGCGCCGCCAGCGTTCTTCAACACACGGCAACCATGCCCAGCATGGCGCGGGTCGATTATGCCATCGCCACCATCATCGCATCCATCGCGCAGGGCAAGGCGCTGCTGGTGTGCGGCAATGGCGGATCAGCCAGCGATGCCATGCACATTGCGGGCGAACTGGTGGGGCGCTTTAGGCACGAACGCAAGGCTATTCGGTGCATCGCCCTTTCTACCAACGCGGCCACCCTCACATCGATTGGGAATGATTATGGGTTCGAAGATGTTTTTGCGCGCCAGGTGGAAGCCTATGGCGAGGCAGGGGGCGTGTTGTGGGGCCTCAGCACGTCGGGCAATTCAAAAAATGTCATCAAGGCGTTTGAAAAAGCCCGCGCTATGGGCATGACCACGCTGGCCTTTACAGGGCAGGGCGGCGGCAAAATGGCGGCCCACGCCGATATTTTAATTGATGTGGCCAGCACCCACACTCCCGAAATTCAGCAGACACACCTCTGCCTCTACCACTATGTGTGTGAGAGGGTGGAGAGGGGGATTATTGAAGGGGGCTAACTTCTCAGCCCCTGGTAGCTTTGTCAGCCGCGGGCGCAACAACACCATTTGTTGGTGGCACTTGTGCTGTGGGCTTATATGCCTCTAAAAGATCGCGTAACGACCCCAAACTAACCACTTGGCCTGGATTGGCGGCTTTGCGCTCGGCAACCAACCTGGCCACTTCAGCTGGCGGAACATCGTGAGCCCGTGCGGCCGGACTAGTCACGGCGGATGCTGCGGCTAGAGCAGCGACTACAGCAAGAGTTTTTGGTGTGCTCATGGATGTCTCCTTAAATGTGACGCTAACAAAATATATTCCCTCTGACAAGTTACGCCCAAACACAAAAGCAAATATTAACAAACGGTAGTTTGATTAATAGTTTCATAACCTTATTCGCCTAACCACCGCTTCTTAACACCCGGTTTAACCTAATTTTTATTCATATTTTATAGAGTTGGAAGGCTATAGAGGGAAAATTTTTTAATGTCATTAGACTTGACGCCGCAGTATTTACACAAAAAAGGCTCACGCGCCGTTGGCGAAGCTTTAGCGGGGCTAGAATCATATGCCTATCCTACGGCCGTGATGCCAGCAGGATCAGCCCCCACAGAAGGTCGGCTGAGTGTTTTATCGTCC
>RFNS01000047.1 GCA_009927055.1 Alphaproteobacteria bacterium
AAGTGACTTTAGTTATGTAAACCCAGGAAATAAAATGTTGTATGGTGCTCCAAAAGGAGACACAAGAACCTTACAAGTTAACTCCGGAGATGTAATGTTATTTGGTGGCAAGTCTAGATTAATTAAACATACTGTGACTAATGTAGCAGGAACAACTAATCTTGGTTCGATAAATCTACAAAACTCAAATGTTAATGATGGATTTGTAGGTGGTAAGACACTAGAAAATTGGAGAATGAACTTTACTTTTAGAGTAGCAAATCCAAATAACAATAAGGGTAAAAGAGGTGTAACTAAAACTTCATCATCAGGTCCTAAAAGATTTGAGGGTAAAATGACATACAAATATAATGATAACGGTAGACCGGGATTAATTGCAGATACTACATTTGATGCAATACTGACAGGTGAAAGAACGGCAACAACAAGATATGAAAAAGATGGTAACTTAGATTATTGGAAACAAGTTAAAGTGGGGGATATAATTACTTGGGAAGCAGAAGATGGCCGCAAGGTTGATGTGGTTGTTACAAAGGCGCTATACAAACTTAAAGGTTCAGGTATGACACCAAAAGAGTGGGCAGAACTTGAAGGATGGTCATCTATGTATTTTATTGATAAAGTATTACCAAAAATAGATGGCGCATATCAATTACAATATAAGCTTATTAACCCAAAACAATATGGAGATATATCAAATAATGATATCTTTGATGATTCTGATGAGAGTGATTTAGAAAATAACTGTCCAGTACCCTTTTAAATAAATAAAAATGGCAAAACCTTGTAACGATAATAATAAATTTAGAACAGCTGAATCATCTACTAAAGCTCACTTTAAAACTAATGGTCTATTAGATAGATACTTAAATATTACAAACGGAAGTCTAAATAAATTTAGAGAGGAAAATGCAAGATTATCTCAGATTGCTAGAGATAGATATGGTATCTCAGGAATGCTGTTTGCTGAAGAACAAGGTGGTTCAAAAGCAGTTCCTAATAAACAAATGTTTCATTTGATAGATGCTAAAAAAGGAATTTTCTATCCAGATAATTATTATTTAAGACCTGAATACCTACCCAAAAGTCCTAGACCAGAGTTTGAATCTGTTGTAGTAAATGAAGAACAGTTAAGTGTAGAAAGATCTGATATAGTATTTAAAGCTTTAGGTGATAAATTTCAAGCCGCCTTTGGTATTCCATATGCAATGGTTACTGAAGAAGAGGCTACAATGATTTTAGAAAATAGCCAGACTCCGTATGAAGACCAGGCTGGTTTCTATTATGCAGATAAGATATATTTTGTCAAAGGAAAAGCAACTATGTCAACTGCATTACATGAGTATGCACACCCTTTTATAAAAACTATTGCTATTAAAAACCCTAAGCTATTTGAGAATTTATTTACTAAATTAGCTTCATCAGATACTGGTCAAAACATAATTGCACAATTAGTATCAGAAAATAAACTAGAACCTGAAACTAATAGATTTAAAGAGGAGGCTCTTATTAGAGCTATGGAAATTGATGCTCAACAAAAGTTAGGTAATATAATCAAAGATGATAATGTCTTTAAAGATTTTATCAACATGCTTATGTATGCCATCAAAAAGATAATGTCATCAATGACAAAACTTGTAAAGCCTGAGAAAATAAAAGCTTCAACAACTCTTGAAAGTCTTACAGATATGATGTTATTAGAAGACTTTGAGTTTGAAACAATTAAGTTTAACAATACAGACTTTGCTGAGTTTGCTTCTGAGTTTGATGAACTCTTATCTGGACTACAACAGTCAAGTGCTAAAGGTTTACAAGAAGCACTTAACCGTTCATTCACTGAAGCTAGATTCCAATTAATTCAATTAGAGAATGCTCCATGGAGATTAAAGGAAGAACTTGTTTCTATAGGTGGTCAAAAATTTTTAAGAGCAATTAGAGACCATGTAAGAAGGTATCAAACAGTTAGTGCTGATTTATCAGAAATTTCTGCAGAAGAAATAATTGATGCTATGGAAAAACAGCAAGAAGAATTTAAAATCCGTGGTATTGCTCTTATTAACTCTATGGCTGAAGCAAAAGTATTCTCTGAAAAGATTGAAGAGATACTTCAGAACATGGAGAAAAATAGAACTCACCTTACTGGTCAAGGTATTGCTAAGGTTCAGTTCTTTGCTCAGTATTTAGAAAGACAAAAGTTATTCATTGATGACTTAGAAAAGATATTAGCTAAAGGTAGAGACAACTCATTCATTAAAGAGCTTAGAGATATAAAGGGCATTATTAGAGATGCACTTGATCTTGTTAAGCAATTGAAGATGGAAACTGTAACGGAAGTATTTGTGGATAACACAGAGTTCTTACAGGAAGAAATGGAAAGAAAGATTACTAAAAGAATAAAAGATGTTGCAAAACTGGATAACCTATCTGAAGCTAAAACAAATGAGCTAGTAGATAAAATCATAAATAATCCTAACGGGAAAACTTTTAGTATTGATCTTTCTGTATATCCATTAAATCCACAAAGAGCTAAAGCTTTAGTAAATGAAGTTAAGGAGTATTACTTCAAGAGGCTTAACAGAGAAGCAATTGAAAAATATATAAAAGGTGAGGTTGAAGATCTCAGTTTCTTTGAAGCTTGGATAACACCATATATGTCCATGGATGATCCATTAGGTTCATTTGTAAGATATATGAAAACAAAACTATCAGAGGCAGAAAGTAAAAGTTTATCACAAGCAAATACAATTGCTAACAGACTACTACCCCTTTTACAAGCTGTTAATTATAATGCAAATGATACTGGTCAATTAGGTAGAATGCTATTACAAACAGATAAGGTAGGATATACTAATGCATCTGGTGAATTTGAAGAATATGAAATATATTCTTTTAAAGATAAGTTTATAAACTATAGAGCTGACCAAGCTAAACTTAAACATAACTTTGAAAAAGCTAGAGAAAGTGGAGATAAGAATGCAATCCGTTCAGCACTTCAAGCTATCTGGGAATTTGAAGAAAAGTATATGCACAGAAAGTACAAGCAAGAATACTATGATCTTCAAAAGATATGGAAGCAAGAAAATGTAGTCCGTGATCCTATATCTGGAATAGATGTTAAAGCTTCAGCACAAATATCTGCAGATGCATTCTTAGAAAGACAAGCAGCTCTTGATAAGATGAATCAATATAAGTATGAAGCTTATACAGAAATGGATGACCTATATCAGTTTACTGAATCTGATGCAGCTAAGGCTGAGTATGAACAACTATACCAAGTAACTAATCCTGATGGTACAAATAAAACTGGTGATGATCTATTAAAAGTTCTTGTAAGAAGAAAGTATAGAGCTGAATCTAAAAAGTTCTATGAGTATTCACTTAATGAAGAAAGAGTTCAGAAAGATTATTCTAACTACGTTCAGGAACTTGCAGTAAGAGGTATTACCAAAGATGGTTCTACAGCAGATCAGTGGAAGAAAGAAATGAAAAGGTTTGTTGATAAGAACTTTAGAGTTGCTTATTCAGATGAATACTACAGATATAAGGAAGAACTGTTTGATAAATTAAAAGTAATAACAACAAGATACCCTTCCCCTGTAGCTACTGAGCTGAATGACTTATATCAAGAGAGATGGAGATTATCTGTAGCTATTACTGATAAAAATGGTACTACTAACGCATTACAATATACTAATGCAGTACTAGAAAGAATCAAAGATATTGAAGAGGAAATTGTCCGTTTACAAGATAGGTTTGATGCATCTACTGGACTATCTGCAAAAGACTTGGATAAACTTAAGATCTATGATGCAATGGTTGCTGAAGGTGACCAACTCACAGATGAAGAAGAAGCAGAGTACGCAAGATTAATATCATCAAAGAATAATATTGGAATGCCTGCTGCAGTGTTTAATGAGTATAAAAAAATACTCAAAGAAATACAAGGTCTAACAGATAAAATACCTACTGAATATTATATGGTAGCATTTTATGAAGCTCTTGGGGACACAGAAGTCTCTGAAGTGCTTACAACGGAAAATGCTGATGAGTGGATTAATAGTCAAGATTTGTACAGTGCATTACAATCAAATGCTAAATTTAGAGAATGGTTTCTTAGAAATCATTTTGAGAAAAAAGGATATAATCCAAAGACTAAAAAATTTGAGTTAAGATACTATAGAACTAAAGCATGGACTAATGTAGTTCCATCTAATTCTGCACACTATAAAACAACGGTACTCAACGACCCTATTACTGGTGACCCAATCATTATAAAAGGTGTTCCTGCTGGAAGGTATTATAACCAAAAGCTAAAGAAACAATGGAGAACAGGTTATAACCCTAAGACGGGTAAAATAGAATTAAAAGTTGGAGAGGAAATAGATAATAAGGGTAATTTTCTACCTAGAACAGATGCTGCAGATAAGAAATACCTCAACCCTGAGTACTTTAGCATGGATAAAAATAGTGCTGAGTTTAAATTACTTGAAGCAGTAAAAGAAGAGTATATTAAAATGCAAGATAAAAGACCTAATAGTTCTAAACTATATTTAGATCTTGCAAGATTTAGACAACGTGCTAACTTAGAACTAGTACAGTCTGGTAAAGCAAAAGAAGACTTAGGAAGTAAACTAGAATCTGTTTCTGACTTTATGAAGTCAATATTTGTAAAGAAGGCTGATGATCCGGAAACAACACCAGGATTTAATGTGGATACAGAGGCTTATTATATTGAGACTGACTTACAAGGACAACCTATAAGTAGGATCCCTGTACGAGGATTATACAAGTTAAAAAAGTCTGAGGTATCACAAGATATACTAAGGTCTCTATATACTTATTTACACTCCTTAAATGAGCAAGAAGCATTAATAAAAGAAGAACCAATTGCTCAAGCAATTAAAGATGTATTTGGAGACCCAGATAATGCTATTAAAAAAATGAATGCTGCAAGTAAAAACATTCATAAAAATACAGGTAAGTTAGCTTTATTAAATGCTAATACAAATAGAAGAGCTCAGGCATTGAACTACTTTATTGATAAGACTTGGTACGGTCAACAGTATTCAGCTTTTGAACAAGAGAACCCAATGGTTACAAAGATTGCTAATGTTCTCATGAGAAATGCAAGTAGATCATTCATTGCAATGGATATGGTATCTGCACTTAAAAACCGTTTTGGTATTGTAATTCAGAACAGTATTGAGGCAGCTGCAGGTACATATTATAATCCAATGTCATTTGCAAAAGGTAGAGCATGGTCCGCCACTGCTATGATTGAAATGCAAAAAGATATATATGCAGTAGGACCAAAAGGATTGAAAATGCAGTTGATAGAAAGGTTTGATCCAATACCTGGTAAGACTGCTAAAGACTTTGGTAAGTCAACATCTAGAACATTCATTAAAGATTTCTTTGATGGTTCATGGATGTATGATCCAAGAAGATTCATGGAGGTTGAAGGTTCTCTACAAGTATTTGGTGGTATGATGTACTTCCAAAAGGTAGAGCAAAAACAACCTGATGGAACTACAAAACAAATAGATTATATTGATGCTTGGGAAATTGATCCGAATACTAAGCAACTAAAACTTAAAGAGGGTATAGATCCTGAATGGAGCTTTGAAACAATTGAACATACCTTTGTTACAGGAGATACATTTGAATCATTATCTAAAAGATATAATGTAAGTGTTGAAGAACTCCAAGCTAAGAACAAAGTTAAATCACTCAAAGATTTTGAACCAGGGAATACAGTTATTATATCAAAAGCTGGTAAATTCACTAACCTCAAACTCAAAATACAAGGTGTTGGCAAGAGACTTAATGGTATGATGGAAGATCTAGAAGGACCACAAGCTGAAAAGTTTTTAGGTTACCGTATGTTTACATTCTACAAGAGATATGCTACTCAAATGTTCCTTAATAGATTCCAAGCTGATATGTCTAAAAATAATAGATGGGGTCATGTATATAATTGGGATTTGGGTACTACTACTCGTGGATATTATATTGAAGCTGTAGGAGCCGCAATTAAGTTCTTAAAACATGGTATGGCTTATATGCCAATGATGACACCAGAAGAAAAAGCTGCATTTAGAAGAGTAGTTACTGAAGGTATGATCATTATGATAATGGCACTTGCTGTGTCTTTACTCTTTGGTTATGATCCAGGTGATGAAGATAGATTTAAAAAAATGAAAGAGAGAGAAGATGAGTTTGGTGCTCTTGGGTGGTTAGGTAATCATACATTGTACCAACTTATTGCAGTAAGTAGAGAGAACAGAGCATTTGTATCACCAAGAGAGTGGGTGCAATATGGTGATGTTACATCTATTGCCTTTGGGCCAACTGTAAAACTCTATCTAAAAATTTTATCAGATTTATACTACATGGCAACTGGTGATGAGAAAGCAGTATACAAATCAGATGTTGGCCCCTATCCATGGCAAAAAAAGAATGATGATGGTACATATGATTATAAACTTTGGAATCACTTA
>RFNS01000133.1 GCA_009927055.1 Alphaproteobacteria bacterium
GCGGTCATCAAGAATACTCTTAACCATGCCTTGCGGCAGTGCGAAAGCAAAATCTTTTCTGTGGATGCCGCTGTGCTACATTCTCCCCCATGTCTGTCACTGAATACGAGTCGTCCTACCCGCTTTATCATAATATCAAAAGGGCCGAGCGAAGTTTGCTTCGCAACCCTCCGCCGTGCCGTTATGCCAAGGGTGATCTTCTTGTCTGCCCGCGCTTCTGGGCGCTGGAAGAACAGAATGGCCAGCTGAGGGTGAAAGATTTTTCAGGCGAGGTTCGTGCACGGCTGATGCACGACGCATGGCAGCGTTGTGGGCAGGCCCTTGTGGCGGCCGCCAAAACGCCCGTGGTTTTTCTGCCGACTTTGATGCAAGAATGGTCGCGCCTTCGCCGCGAAGCATGTGACCAGCACTATGGTACAATTTTAAGCGAACATGGTGCGATGCGCGATATCGGCGGTCGCGCCATAAAAATTACATCAGACCCTGAGGCGTTTACCGCATCTTTTAACGATTCTATTCTCACAACCACAGCGGTGGCTTATCGCCTCAGCGCCGCTTTTCTGGATTTTAAGCGGGGTGAGGCTTCTAGGCGCGGTGGGATTCATCAAACCCGCCCCTTTACTTTTAGTGTGGGCGAGCCGTTTTTGCCCGGATATACAGGGCAGCCGCTGCAGCGCTATCATCCTCAGGCGGATTAATTCGGCGATTGATCGCCGCCTCTATGCTGCACTGCACGATGACAAAGCGAATATATTAACTATATAACGTTTGCACGCATGGGCGATTGCGCCTATAGCGTGGGGTGCCCGGAGGCGCCAACCATCGATGCAGCTGGTCTCGCAACGAAAAGTTCCCATGGTGGAATGGTTCAAGTGGAGTGCGGTGGTCGACGCCCAGATGGATCGCATCGTCACACAGCTGCGCCGGCTTGAATATTCCAGCCTTGTGATTGAGTTTGAACAGCTGCGCTATCGTCTGCGCGGGGTTGTGATCAAGGCCGAAAGCCAGCCCGATCGCCAGCAAGAATTCAGGCGCGATTTTGCCATGGCCTTTAAGCACATTTTGCGCCGCCTGCACGTGGCGGCCGATATTTTTATGCATCATTGGGAATGTTCGTGGCTTGGCCCCTTTCCGCACGACACGGCCAAGACCATTTTTGGCGAATTTGATCTGAACAACCCCCACGGCATTGCCGATGGCTGGCCGCGGCAGGGTTATTTGCCGTGGGTGATGCGCAACATGGTGTTTGAGCAGATTGGATTTTTGTATCAAGGCGCCCTGAAGCCGCGCGTGGGGGTCAGTGCCTCGTTCGCCGCGCTGGGCTATCATGTCGAGGCGCTGCGGGCCCTGCGTGGCAAAACGCATTTTGATCTGACCCGCTATCGCGCCAAGCCTTAATCTCATTATACTGTCGTGCCTGCGAAAGCAGGCATCCATCACCCGAACGTCACATAAGGTTCAGCCTGTGTGTGGTGGGCCCCTGCCTCCGCAGGGGCAGCAGTTTTAACTTTACTCAAGAGCAAGCCTTAACCAATCCCCCCTTGATCTTTTTTGCGCTCTTGGCCCATAATGGCCGATGGCCGAGAGCAAACCCGGTTTACATGAATGGATGCGTATGGCGGCCCTGGTGCAAAAGCGGCTGGAACGGGTGGCCCTGCTGTATGATCAGGATAAGGCCGAGCGTGAAGCGCGCCACACCCGCCAGCAGGTTGATAAGTTGAAACATATTTTGGCGTCTGAAAAACATCGCCCCCCCGCGCATGATTTTGCCGCCGCCGAACGCCAGTTGCAGCAAAGCAATGTGGATGAACTGCAAATTCAGCAGCTTTATGAATTGTTCGAGGTGTTGCTGCACGAACTGCCCACCGTCTCGCGCGATATGCAGCGCATTTTGGGCTGCCCCTGGGGGATCGAGCCCAGAGGCTATGTAGCGGCCGAACTTTTTCATGGCGATCGCGGCGCCAAAAACGGCATTGGCAGCGGCATGGTGGAGGATGGTTATTTGCCCGCCATGATTGATGCGCTGCTGCGCCGCGAGCGCAAAGGCACCGGCGACCGCACGCCCACCACCCAAAGCCTGACCGCCGACGCGCTGCAACGCCGCGAACAAATGGTGCGCAAATGGGGTGTCCAAAACAACTGGTTCAACAAGCACGAGGGGTTGGATTAGGGGCGGGCCTGATTCAATTTTAAGCGGCAACAAAAAACATCGTCATCCCCACTCACCCTTCATTAATTTTTGGGGGGTTAGCATAAGGAGATGGATTACGCCTGGCTGACAACCTATCCCGCCAATGTTGATTGGCACGCCCCCCTGCCCCCCGAAACCATGGGTGCCGTGTGGGATCATGCCGCCCAACACTATGCCGCCAACCCTTGCCTGAATTTTCTGGGCAAACATTATTCATACGCCGCGGTAGATGATCTGATTAATCGCGCCGCCGCAGGCCTGCAAAAACTGGGCGTGAACAAGGGTGATCGGGTGGCGCTGTGCCTGCCCAACACGCCTTATTATGTGGTGGCCTATTTTGCCACGCTGAAAATTGGGGCGGTGGTGGTGAACCTGAACCCCCTCTATGCCCCCGAAGAACTGACGCATCATTTGAACGATAGTGGTGCGGTGGTGATTGTCACCCTCGACCTGGCCAGCGTGTACCCCAAAATTGAAGGGCAGATGGGGCGCACGCCCCTGAAGCATGTGGTGGTGTGCCCGCTGGCGGGCGTGCTGCCGCCGCTGAAGGCGTTTCTGTTTCGACTGCTGAAGAAAAAAGAGTGCGCGGCCGTGACGCGCAACGCGCACACCCATTTTTTTGATGATGTGCTGATGGGGGAAAAATCCCCCATACCTGTTTCTGTCTCTCCGCACGATGTGGCGGTGCTGCAATATACCGGCGGCACCACGGGCGTGCCCAAGGCCGCCATGCTGTCGCACGCGAATATCGCCATTAATGCCGAGCAGGCGGTGCGCTGGTTTCCGGCCGCGCACAGGGGGGCCGAAAAAATGCTGGCCGTGCTGCCGTTTTTCCATGTCTTTGCCATGACGGCGGTGATGAACTTTGCCATTAAACTGGGTGCCGAGATTATTTTGCTGCCGCGGTTTGAATTATCGCAGCTGCTGAAAACCATTCAGCGCACGCGGCCCACGCTGTTTCCGGCCGTGCCCACCATTTATACCGCCATTAACAACGCGCCTGATTTGAAAAAATACAACCTGCGCTCTATTCGCTTTTGCATCTCAGGCGGGGCCGGTTTGCCCCAAGAAGTGAAGCAGCGTTTTGAGCAGCTGACAGGCTGCGTGCTGGTGGAAGGCTATGGCCTTTCTGAGGCCAGCCCCGTGACACATTGCAACCCCACCACCGGCGAAAACCGCTTGGGGTCGATTGGCCTGCCATTTCCGGGCACGGTGGCCGAGGTGGTCAGCCTTGAAGATGGCCACACCGTGATGGGGGCGGGCGAGCGGGGCGAGCTGTGCCTTTCAGGCCCGCAGGTGATGCAGGGATATTGGAACAACGTGGCCGAAACCGATCATGTGCTGAAAAAACTGCCCTGCGGCCGCCTGCGCCTGCACACGGGCGATGTGGCGGTGATGGAGGCCGATGGTTATTTCCGCATTGTCGATCGGATTAAGGATATGATTTTGTGCAGCGGGTTTAATGTCTATCCGCGCATGGTGGAGGAGGCGATTTATAAACACCCGGCGGTGGCCGAGGCGGCGGTGGTGGGTATCGATGATGCCTATCGCGGACAAACCGTGAAAGCCTTTGTGCAGTTGAAAGCGGGCGCCACCCTGACACACACCGAGTTGCAGAACTTTTTGCGCGATAAACTCTCGCCCATCGAGATGCCAAAGCAGATTGAATTTTGCGCCGAGCTGCCCAAAACACTCATCGGCAAAATCAGCAAAAAAGCATTGCGGCAGAGTGTTTGTTAGCGTTTATTAACCATGCAAGCATTTCTTGACATCTCAAACTATGTTATACTGTGAGCGTGACAGAAACTAACATAACCAGTCAGATCGTTACGATGGCACAGAAGAGTGTGGGCCTATGTGGTGTTCATGCAGAGCGTTTGGCTATTTTAGACAAATTGAAATTATTTAATAGCGTTTCACAAAGATTAAACACGGCACTCGGAATAAGCACTGAGAGCGCTGCTGCATCTATACAAAAACAGAAAGAAGCTGTGATTTCTCAAAGCATTCTTGATGAATGCACCCCTATCTATTAAACTAAGGCGTCACAATGGTGAACTTGCCTTTGCCCTGCATCACGTCGGCAAAGCCGCCTTTATCGTAAATTGAAAACACAAGAATGGGGATGGCGCTGCTGCGGGCCAAATCGATGGCCGAGGTATCCATAATCTTCAAATCCTGCGTGATCACATCCATATACGTCAGGCGATCAAAGCGCTTGGCGGTTTTATCTTTGTGCGGATCGGCGCTGTACACGCCATCCACCTTCGTGGCCTTCAAAAGCGCATTCACCTGCATTTCGCTGGCGCGCAGTGCGGCCGCACTATCGGTGGTAAAAAACGGGTTGCCGGTGCCGGCGGCAAAAATCACCACGCGGCCTTTTTCCATGTGACGAATGGCGCGGCGGCGAATGTAAGGCTCGCACACACTGGCCATGGGGATGGCCGAAAGCACGCGGCACGGCACGCCAATTTTCTCCAACGCGTTTTGCATGGCCAGCGCGTTAATGACCGTGGCCAGCATGCCCATATAATCGGCCGTGGCCCTATCCATGCCCTGCGCCGCGCCCGACACGCCGCGAAAAATATTGCCCCCGCCAATAACCGCACACACCTGCACGCCCAGCGCGCGCACCGATTTTATTTCATTCGCCACCTGCTGAACCATGTTGGGGTCCAGTCCATAATCGCGCTCGCCCATCAGCGCCTCGCCCGATAATTTCATCAGCACGCGTCGGTACAGCACATCCTTGGCCAGCGGCAGGGTTAAAATGTCATCGTGGTCGTCAGAATCGTGCATGGCTTTTTCGGCGGTTGATTGGGGCATGGTAGTGCATCTTAACCGATTAGATCAGGCGAGTAAAAGCCTTAAAAAAACAACTCAAACCCCAAAATTTTTCAACTCATGCGCGGGCATGACGCCAGCGTGGGTGGTCTTGGCGCTCTGAATGCAAAGCCAAACCCTAAGCCTAAGCCGCTTCGGCGTGTTCGGCGGCTTTTTGTGCTTCAATCTCGGCGGCTTTTTTCTCGACCAGTTCGACCAGGTGCCCCACAATATCATCGTTCTTCAGGCGATGATCGGGCTGGCCCGCAATGTAAACCTGATGCGTGTTGTTGCCGCCGCCCGTAAAACCAATATCGGTCATCATGGCCTCGCCGGGGCCGTTCACCACACACCCAATCACCGATACGGTCATGGGCGTGGTGATGTGGGCCAGGCGTTCTTCCAAAACTTCCACCGTTTTAATCACATTAAACTGCTGCCGCGCGCATGAGGGGCACGAAATAACAGTGACACCGCGACGACGCAGCCCCAAACTTTTCAGCATTTCATAGCCCACGCGCACTTCTTCAACCGGATCGGCCGAGAGTGAGACGCGCAGCGTATCGCCAATGCCACTCCATAACAGCATGCCCAAACCAATGCTGCTTTTCACGGTGCCGGCGCGAAGCCCGCCCGCTTCAGTAATGCCAATGTGCAGGGGATAATCGCACGCTTCGGCAATGCCCTGATAGGCGGCGACAGCCAAAAACACATCAGACGCCTTCACGCTGATTTTGAAATTGTGGAAATCATGATCTTGTAAAATTTTGGCGTGGTTCATGGCACTTTCCACCATGGCTTCGGGGCATGGTTCGCCATATTTTTCCAGCAAATCCTGTTCCAGCGATCCGGCATTCACGCCAATGCGCATGGCGCAGCCATAATCTTTGGCGGCGTTCACCACTTCGCGCACCCTGTCATCGCTGCCGATGTTGCCGGGGTTGATGCGCAAACACGCCGCCCCCGCCTTGGCCGCTTCAATGCCGCGCTTATAGTGGAAATGAATATCGGCCACGATGGGCACGTTCACCGCCGTCACAATCTCTTTCAACGCCGCTGTGCTTTCTTCATCGGGGCAGCTGACGCGCACAATATCGGCGCCCGCTTCTTCCAGTTGCTTCACCTGCGCAATGGTGGCGGCGGCATCCTTGGTCAGGGTGTTGGTCATGCTCTGCACCGAAATGGGCGCATCGCCCCCCACCTTAACGCTGCCCACCATAATGGGGCGGCTTTGGCGGCGCTGAATCTGGCGCCAGGGGCGGATGTGGTGCAGGTCGTCGTGGCTCATCGCGTTCTCCAAAATCTACTATATAGCGGCCCTGTGTTCCTTGCGCTAGTGTTCTGACTTTGTGTCGCGGGGAAGTCTCAAACGATCCCCCCTCTCCTTGAC
>RFNS01000147.1 GCA_009927055.1 Alphaproteobacteria bacterium
GACCGACACCGCCAAAGGTGTTGAAAGAATGTTAGAAAGGTTGCTGCCCCAAGGTGGCTTGGCCGAAGCCCGCCTGCACGATGCGATGCGCTATGGCGCGCTGGGCGGCGGCAAGCGTTTGCGGCCTTTTTTGGTTATGGGGGCGGCCAGTTTGTTTAATGTCGATGAAACGCGCGCCCTGCGCACGGCGGCAGCGGTTGAATGCATTCACTGCTATTCCCTGGTGCACGATGATTTACCAGCGATGGATAACAGCGATCTGCGCCGCGGCAAACCCACCGTGCATAAACACTATGATGACGCCACGGCCATTTTGGCGGGCGATGCGCTGCTGACCTATGCGTTTGAAATTTTGGCCGATCCTTTAACCCACGAAGATCCGCACGTGCGCTGCGCCCTTGTGGCCGAGCTGGCGCGCGCCAGCGGTGCCCAAGGCATGGTAGGCGGCCAGATGCTGGATTTGATCGCCGAAAAAACACAGCTGGATATTGGCGCCATCACACGCCTTCAGCGCATGAAAACGGGCGAGCTGATTGCCGCCAGCGCGGTGATGGGCGGCCTTCTGGGTAAGGCAGGGCCGCAGGCCCACCAGGCGCTGCGCAACTATGCCCATGCGCTGGGGTTAGCGTTTCAGATTATCGATGATCTGCTAGATCATGAAGGAACCGAGGCGGAAACAGGCAAATCAGTTCAGCGCGATGCGGCGGCCGGCAAGGCCACCTTTGTCACGATTTTGGGCACCGATCGCGCCCGCGCGCAGGCCGAACTTTTATCAGAGCAGGCCATCCAACATCTGGCCATGTTTTCGGGCCGCGCCCAATCGCTGGCCGATGTCGCACGTTTTGTGGTGCAGCGGCGGGGTTGATGGTTTAGCGTTGTCGTTCGTGCATTACACGGGTTTGCGAAGGGTTTTATGAAGCGTGCACTGCTGCTGGCGTTATTGATGCCTATGTTAGCTTTCGCCCAAGGCCCGCAGCGGGCGGTGGCCATGCATGGCGTGCCCAAATATGCGGCCGTGATAGAGGCGGGGGATTTTTCCCATTTTGATTATGTAAACCCCCATGCCCCGCCGGGGGGCACCTTGCGGCTGAACATGGTGGGCAGTTTTGACAGCCTTAACCCCTATATTGTGCGCGGGCTTCCGGCGGCGGGCCTGGGCACGGGTGGCATGGCGCTGCTGAACCAAAGCTTGCTGTTCCGCAGTCAAGATGAGCCGTTCAGTTTGTATGGCCTGATCGCTGAGAAAATTGATATGCCGGCCGATCGTTCCCGCATCACGTTTTTTATCAATCCTGCCGCGCGCTGGCATGATGGCGCACCCATCACCGCGCGCGATGTTTATTTTTCGTGGCAAACCCTGCGCGATCAGGGGCGCCCCAACCATCGCAGCTATTACAGCAAGGTGGCGAAGGCCGTGGTGGCCGATGATCGCACCATCACGTTTTTCTTCAAGCCACTGGCGGGTGGCGGGTATGACCGCGAATTGCCGTTGATTATGGGCCTGATGCCTGTGCTGCCAAAACATTATTGGGCGGGGCGCGCATTTAATGCCACCACGCTGCAACCGCCGCTGGGCAGCGGGCCTTATAAAATTGCGTCGGTCGATGCGGGACGCAGCATTGTGTTTGAGAAGGTGAAAAACCATTGGGCAAAAGATTTGCCGGTGCAGCGGGGCATGTATTATTTTGATGCGATACGCATTGATTATTTCCGTGATGAAAACGTGGCCACCGAAGCCATGTTGGCGGGCCGATATGATTTGCGGCGCGAGGCTGATGCGGCGCGCTGGGCCACAGGGTACCCCCCCCACGTGCTGGAAAAAAGCGGGCTGATGAAAAATATGCTGCCGCATGGCCGCGTGGTGCCTTTCAGGGGTTTTGTGTTGAACACGCGCCGCGACATGTTTTCTGATCGGCGTGTGCGTATGGCGCTGGGCAGCGTGCTGGATTTTGGGTGGCTGAATAAAAACATTTGGTATGGCACGCAAAAACGCACCACCAGCATTTTTGATAACAGCCCGCTGAAGGCGCCTCCCACTCTTTCTGCGGCCAGCATGGCGTTGGCGAAAAAACTTGGCATCACGCTGCCGCACGATGAACAAAACCCGCCCACCATTCCTGAAACAATGACTCGCGTGGCGTTGCGCGAAAAACTGAAGGCGGCCGATGCGTTGCTGCACCAGGCAGGCTATAATTTGAAAAACGGCCAGCGCATAACGCCCCAGGGGAAGCCCTTCATATTTGATATTGTGTTGAATGATCCGGCTGACGAAAAAATTGCCCTGTCGTGGGCGCAGCAGCTGAAGATATTGGGGATTTTTCCCACCATCCGCACCATGGATAGCGCGCAGTATCAGCAGGCGTTGAATCAATTTAATTATGACGTGGTGGTGGCGCAGTGGATCAACAGCCACTCGCCCGGCAACGAACAGATGGTGTATTGGGGAAGCGCCGCGGCCTCTCAGCCCGGCAGCCGCAATTATGCAGGCGTGAACGATGCGCGGGTGGATAAAATCGCGGCGGCCATTCCCGCCACCGAAACGCGGGAGGATCTGGTCGCCGCGGCCCAGCTGCTGGATCGGCTGATCATGGCCGGATATTATGTGGTGCCCTTTGGGTTTGCGCCGGCCGACCTTCTGCTTCATCATAAAAATTTACGTTTTCCCGAAAAGATACCGTTGTATGGCTATATTATTGAAAGTTTGTGGTGGCAAGAAAACATGCTACAGACACCCAAAACCGCAACACAATCAGCGCCAACGCCCGCAAATTCAAAATAAATTGGCGGCACAACAAACGGTTTGTTTAGGATAAAATTCACCCCTTCATTGAAAGGCGTTTAAGTTTTTGGGCGTAGATTAAGACCATGGGCCGCATGGTCCTGCAACCACCAAGGGAGACATAACATGAGCAACATTTATACAAGATTTCTGAAAGACGAAAGCGGCGCTACCGCCATTGAATACGGCCTGATCGCGGCCCTGATTGGCGTGGCCATTTTGGTTGTGCTGCAAAGCGTGGGCACCGAGTTGAAGGGCACCTTCACCGACGTCTCTAACGCGCTGAAGAAACGTCCAACGGTGTAAGAGTCACCAAGGCCTTTGGGCCAATGCGGCGGGGGCTGGCGGTATGCCGGCCCCTTTGCTTTTGGGGTGACACATGCGGGCAAAAAATTCTGGTTGCCTCTGTTCGGACACAGTGCAGGGAATAGGAAAACAGAAAAATCAGCGGTTAAGCTGTCATTAAGCATCGGTTGTTCAGATTGGATGGTGGAAAAGTCTGATGACCTGGCTGCAACCCTTTCACCTTACCATGATGCTGCTGGCAGCCATGCTGATGCTGTGGGCCGCCATCAGCGATGTGCGCCATTTTCGCATCCCCAACATGTTGAATGGCGCGTTGCTGGCGCTGTTTCCTCTTTTTGTTCTGTCATCGCCACAAACCATGAACTGGCCGCAGCATGTGTTGGTGTTTACGCTGGTGCTGGTGGTGGGGCTTTATCTGTTCTCCAGCAATCTGGCGGGGGCGGGCGATGTAAAATTTCTGGCCGTGCTCAGTTTGTGGGCGGGGCCGCAAACCGTGGTGGTGCTGATGATGGTGACCGCACTGGGCGGTGGTGTGCTGGCGGTGTTGGTGGGCCTTCGGCACTGGATGACATGTCGCAAAAGCGGCGAAAAATTTATGCTGGGGCCTGTCATGCGTGAACCCATCCCCTATGGCGTGGCCATTGCGGCGGGCGGCATGGTATCGCTGGGGCTTTTATCGCGCCCCCTGTGGCTGATGTGAGGCGATGATGAACCCCCGCAAACTTATTCTTCTTATTCTGGCCATTGGGTTGGCGCTGGGCACCTTTATGCTGATGCGCGAGGCGATGACCCAAGGCCCTGTGGCCGAAAGCGCGCCGGCACCCGGCGAAGTTCTGGTGGCCGCGTCTGATTTGCCCGCGGGCACCATTATCAAAAGCGCCGATATGAGCTGGAAAAAATGGGCCGATGCCGCCATCACCGAAAATATGGTGCAGAAAGCCGAAGGCGCCAGCGAACCCTATGTGGGCACGGTGCTGCGCCGCAGTTTAACGGCGGGCGAACCCATCACCACCAACGTGGTGCTGCGTCGGGGCGAGCAGGGATATCTGGCCAGTTTATTAGAGCCTGGCATGCGCGCCATTTCTATTAAGCTGACGGCGGTGACCGGTGTGGCAGGCTTGGTGTTTCCGGGCGACAGGGTGGATGTGATTTTAAGCACCGAAATTACCCGCGGCGATGAAGAAAGCAGCCAGCAAACCCGTCGCATTGCCGAAACCGTGGTGCAAAATGCGCGCGTGCTGGCCATTGATCAGCAGACCGATGACCAATCGCGCGAGGCCCGCGTGGCCGAAACCGCGACGATTGAGGTGAGCCCCAAGGAAGCCGAAAAAGTGGCGCTGATGGCCAACTGGGGCACCATGGCGCTGGTGCTGCGCCCCATTGCCAGCGATGATAACATCGGGCGCGGGCAGGCCAGAACAACAGACGCCGCAGGGGGCGCACAACCCATGCCCCCGGCGGTGCCAGAGGATGATGGATCGCTGTCGCTGCCGCCGCTTGAGCAAATTTTGGGTGGACATCAGGGCATCGCCGTTGAAGAATCGGGCCCCACGTGGGATAGCGACGTGAGCACAGCCCTGCCCAGCCCCAATGCGCAGCGTCAGGCCGTGCGGCGTGTGCAAATTTTTAGGGGCAAAGAAAGCTCAGAAAAAAGCTTTGCCACACCGGGCGGTGCGCCATGATGATCCCCAAGCCCGTGCATGTTGCTTTTTTCTTTCTATGCCTGCTGCCCGTTTTTGCGATCGCGGCACCCGCCAGCCCCAAGAAAAATGGTGAGGCGCTGGAAGTGAACGTGGGCGCAGGTGTCACCATTAACTTGCCAGGCGAGGCCAGCAGTGTATCCATCGCCAACCCCGATGTGGCCGATGTGCAGGTGCTGACCCCCTCGACCCTGATGATTATTGGGCGCGGCATGGGCGAGACAAGCATTTTGGCCGTGGGCGATGGCAACACCGTTCTGCTTCAAAAACGCATCAGGGTGCGGCTGGATACGGAACCCGTCACCTCGGCGCTGGAAGAAGTGCTGCCGGGCCACGCCATTGCCGTGAAGCCGGTGCCCGATGGTTTGATGCTGACCGGAACGGTCGATGACCCACGATCGGCCGCCGATGCCGAACGTGTGGCCGCACGTTTTGTGCCGCAGGGCGGTAATGTCATCAATCGTTTGAACGTGGCGTCATCAAGCCAAATTCAGCTGCGCGTACGCGTGGCCGAAGTGCGGCGCAATGTTTCGCGCTCGTTTGGCATCAACTGGGAAAATGCGTTTAAGTTTATGGGCATTGCCGTGGGGCTTTCGCAAGGGGCGGTGCTGACCAGCGCCGGCGCCTTTGGCACCAACACCACGCGCCCCAACGTGAACAACGTGCCCAGCAACACACTAAATTTCGATTTTGGCAACCGCGAGCTTGATTTGAACGGCTTTATCGATGCGCTGGCGCAAGATGGGCTGATTACGGTGCTGGCCGAACCCAACCTGACCGCCATGAGCGGGCAGACGGCCTATTTTCTGGCCGGGGGCGAATTTCCCATTCTGGTACCACAGGGGAATGGCACCATCGGTATCGAGTATCGCGAATTTGGTGTGCGGCTGTCGTTTACGCCCACACTCGTCAACGCCGCGCGCATCAACCTGAAGGTGCGGCCCGAGGTGAGCGAGCTTTCAACCGAAGGGCAGGTGGTGCTGCAAAATGTCACCGTGCCGGGCCTGCGCGTGCGTCGCGCCGAAACCACCGTGGAAGTGGCCAGCGGCCAAAGTTTTGCCATTGCCGGTTTATTATCGAACAACCAGAACCAGAGCGTGAACAGCTTTCCCTTTCTGGGCGAGTTGCCGGTGCTGGGGCCGCTGTTTCGTTCCACCAACTTTCAGAACAACCAAAGCGAGCTGGTCATTATCGTGACGCCTTATATTGTGCGCCCGGCCGATCCGCAGGAGCTGGCCTCGCCCACCGATGATCTGGTACCACCCACCGAGGTTGAGCGCCTGATCATGCGCAGGCAGGCATCATCCGATCCTGATGCGCGGCCGGTCACCGGCACGCCCACGGGTGTGTATGCCAACCCATCGACGCCGTCTGCCCCGCGTCAGGATTTTCTGGCCGATCAGGGCTTTGTTTTGGAGTAAGCCATGCGCGCGCCCCTTCTTCCACTGCTTCTTTGCTTGCTCGCCTCGTGCAGCCTTACAGGCAACGACCAGCCGCTAGATTATCGCATTATGGTGGTGCGCCACGATGACGGCACGCATCACGCCATTCCGCCCGATTGCGCGGGGTGGCGCCATGTCCCCTTGAATGGCATGAACGGTCAGCCTGCCCCCAATTATGGTTGCGCCGACAAACGCAATTTGGCCGCGCAGGTGGTCGATCCGCGTGATGTGGTGCGCGGGCGCGACCCCGGCCCCGACAGTGCCGAAAAAGCCGCCGCCTCCATCGAACGTTATCTGGATGATCAGGTTTATGGCTTGTACGATCATGAAAATCCGCCCGAACCCATTGCCCCCGTC